>NZ_JBEXVQ010000016.1:20430-215183 GCF_040629405.1 Lentzea sp. NPDC005914
GCCGCCACCACCTCCGCCACCGTCACAGCTCGTCGGATCCCAGTACCACGTGGACACCGTTGGGCTGTAACCGGGATTGTCGTGCTCGGCGATGTAGAAGTTGCCTTCGAACTTCACGATTGCGCCGGTGGCGTACCACTGACCCTGCACCCAGTCGGTGTACGTGCAGGTGCCGCCGCCACCACCTCCGCCACCGTCACAGCTCGTCGGATCCCAGTACCACGTGGACACCGTTGGGCTGTAACCGGGATTGTCGTGCTCGGCGATGTAGTAGCTGCCTTCGAACTTCACGATCGAGCCCGTGGTGTACCACTGGCCCTGGACCCAGTTGGTGTACGTGCACGCCTGCGCGGTCACGTCCGCCTGGGAGGAAGCGGTCGGTGCGATGACGGCCATGGCAGCCGCCATCACACCTGCCGCGATAGACGCCAAGATGCGTTTTCTCAGCAAGGTCACCCACTCCTGGAGTCTGCGCGCCCTAGGAATCAAGGATGTGAACAAGGCTGAGATTGGCACCAGTGGTCCAGACCAGTCAAGGGTCTAGACCTATTCTGTCAAGAGGTCAGCAGGACAGGTTGCCGCCCTGCGCCACACCGATGATCCCGGTGAACTGCTTGTACTTCGACACGCGGCTGTTCACCGCTGCGGGGTTGCGGCCGTTGCACTCGAGCGAGCCGTTGATGCTGCGGATCGTCTCGCCGAAGCCGCGCGAGTTGACCATCGCGTTGTGCGGGGTCATGGAACCGGGGCCGGTCTGCGTCGTCCAGTACCAGAGCGCGGTCCGCCACGCGATGGTCGCGTTGGAGGACACCAGGTTCGGGTTGCCCAGCAGGTTCTGGCCGATGTAGTCGCCGGCGGCCTTGTAGTTGAAGTTCCACGACAGCTGGATCGGGCCGCGGCCGTAGTACTGCTTGGCTCCGGCCGGGCAGCCGTACGGCTTCGTCTCGTCGCAGTAGTCGCCGTTCTGGTTGATCTCCTTGATGTACACGAGGCCGCCGGTCTCGTGGGAGAAGTTCGCCATCGCCGCCGCGAACTCCTGCTTCTTCACCGTGTCACTGCCCTGGTTCGCGAAGCTGAACGAGTTCATCGCGGACTTCAGGCCGCTGTAGGTGTAGAAGCTGTTCCGCGACGGGAACATCTTGTTGAACTGCGCCTCGGTGACGATGAACGGCGCCGCCGTCGCCGGCTGAACGAGCGTGAAGACGCCGATCAGCGCGACGATCAGGGCGGCGGCGCGTGTTCCGGACATGGGGACCAACTCCTCAGAGCATCTGCGCGCCCACTGTGTGTCACCACGGTGGCAGGGCCGACACTCCGAGCACAAGAGATGGTCTATACCTTTTAAAACCGGAACTTCGGTCAGCAGGACAGGTTGCCGCCCGCGGAGACGCCGAAGATCCCGACGAACTCCTGGTACTTCGCGACCCGGCTCTGCACCTGGGCCGGGTTGCCGCCGTTGCACTCCTTGGCGCCGTTGATGCTGCGGATCGTCTCACCGAACCCGCGCTGGTTGACCATGGCGGCGTGCGGGGTCGTGGTGCCCGGTCCGGTCTGGGTGTTCCAGTACCAGAGCGCGGTCTTCCAGGCGGTCGTCGCGTTGGTGGCGACGAGGTTCGGGCTGTTCAGCAGGTCCTGCCCGATGTAGTCGCCGGCGGCCTTGTAGTTGAAGTTCCACGACAGCTGGATCGGGCCGCGGCCGTAGTAGGCGGACTGTCCGGCGGGACAACCGTAGGACTGGCTCCAGTCGCAGTAGGTCCAGTAGACGGACGTGTCCTGCTCGACGATGTACGCGAGGCCGCCGCTCTCGTGGTGGACGTTGGCGAGGAACGCGGCGAGCTCCTGCTTTTTCACCGTGTCGCTGCCGGTGTTCGCGAACGCTCCGAACGCGCTCATCGCGGACGTGAGGCCGCTGTAGGTGTAGAAGCTGTTCCTGCTCGGGAACATCTGGTTGAACTGCGCCTGGGTCAGCACGAACTGCGCGGCCGACGCCGGCTGGGCGAACGTGAGCACGCCCAGCAGGGCGACGACCAGTGCCACGAGACGGTTTGTAGCCATGACGACCAACTCCTCTTCAAGCCTCGCGCGCCCTCGTTGCGTTACATAGGGCACCAAAGCATCGGAGGAACCGGTCTGGGAACCTTTGGTCTAAACCATTAGTCTCCTGAGCCGTACGGCCTGGTGATGATCTCCAGGGCGTGCCCGTCCGGGTCGTCCCAGTAGACGCCGCGGCCGCCGTCGTTGTGGTTGATCTCCTTGTGCCGGCTGCGGAACGGGTCCGCCCAGTAGTCGAGGCCGCGCTCCTGGATCCTGCCGAAGATCTGGTCGAACTCGTCCTCGGTCACCAGGAAGGCGTAGTGCTGGCTGTGGATCGGGGCGTTGCTGGTCATGAAGTCGAGCGAGACGCCGTTCGCGACCTCGACGACGAGGAACGGGCCGAAGCGGACCGGCTCCGGCAGGCCGAGGAGCTCGGTGAGGAACCGGGCCGAGCGCTCCTGGTCGGTGGCGTGGACGATGGTGTGGTTGAGCTGTACAGGCATACCTCCTGCCTACTCCGGTGTCAGGGAGTTGTCAGCGCGAACGGCGATGATCGGCCCATGAAGAGAGGGATCATCGCCGTCGCCGTGGTGCTGCTGGGCTTCGTGTTCCCCGGTGTCGCGAACGCCGAGACGCCGCCCGGCTGCTCGAGCGCCGCGCAGATCGGGTCGACCGCGTACATCAAGTTCCAGGGCGACAACATCGCGTCCGTGAAGCAGTTCGCGGGTTGCGGCTCGAACTGGTCGTACGTCTACATGTGGGAGAGCTTCCGCAACTCGGGTCACCACTGGATCACCGAGACCGCGGTCGCCGTCTACAGCAGCGCGACCGACACGACGCCGAACGACCACAAGGGCGGCAAGAGCAACCCCTACGACCCGAAGGAGTTGTGGAGCAAGCCGACCGACACGCTGGACAAGTGCACTGCCGCCTGGGGTTCGGTGAGCGTCGCGCAGGACTACACCTACTTCAAGTACACCGGTAAGCGCTGCTAGCTCCGGATCGAGAAGACCGGCCACTTGCCCGTGTGGTTGGTCTTGCGGGTCTCGTAGTCGATCGTGTTCGCGACCAGGTCGCTCGGCCGGTTCTCCACGAAGTTCGCGTAGAACGTCGTGTCGGCGCCGGCCGAGAACGGCACCGCCAGGTCCTGCTTGGTGGTCGCGCTCCCACTAGGCGTCCACGACTTGACCAGCAACCGCTTCCTGTCCGCGGTGGCGTAGGAGAAGTCGACGCTGTTGCCGGTCGCCACGAGGTCCTTGAACAACGACGTCGTGGTGTCGACGGTGGTGGACGTCCACGTGCCACCCGCGAACCGCGACAGCGCGATCTTGGCGCTCGTCTTGGTGTGCACGCCGTAGCCCAGTACGAGCGAGCCGTCGTCGAGCGGCACGGTCACCGGGTTCTCCTCCGGCAGGTCCTTGCCGGCGGGCAGGTCCAGCGGATTCGTTGTCACGACACGGGTCTTGTCGAGTTCCGCCGCGTCGACGGTGCTGCCGAGGGTGGCGCCGCCGGCCGTGAACATCGTGCTCGACGCCGTGTCGAAGTAGGCGACGTAGATGTTCTTGCCGCCGCCGTTGTGGCCCTTGGGGCCGCCGTGCATCGACCAGGTCAGGTACACGCGGCCGTTGCGCTGCGTCACGCCGAACGCGTAGACCTCGGCGTACTTGTCGGCGGTGCGGCCGGAGTCGATGAGCATCTTCGGCGCGGACCAGGTCTTGCCGTTGTCCGTCGACTTGATCATCTTGTACGTGCGGTACGGGTGCGACAGGTCCGTGTTGTGGCTGTAGAACAGGTGGATCGTGTTCCCCGTGACGACCGGCTCGGGGTAGGTGTTCTTGTCGGTGGAGATCGTCTTCGCCGTCCACGTGCCGGTGATCGAACGCGGCGTGGGCGCGGTGTAGAACTGCAGCGACTTCGTGTGCGTGGCGCGGAAGATCGCGAGCCTGCCGTCGCCGAGCTGCGTGAGGATCGGGTAGTCGTGGTAGGCGTTGTCGTGCGTCAGGTTCAGCGTGGCGACCTTGACCGCCGCCGACCACGTGTTCGCGGCGTGGTCGAACGCCTTCACGTAGATGTCGTGCTTGGTGCCCGAGTACGTCACGAACGTCTTGTTGACCGTCGCGTCGTACACGCCCGCGCCGTTGGTCCTCAGGCAGCCGTAGACGCTCGCCGTCGTGACGGTGTCGAGGGTTGCGGCAGCCTGGGCTGGTTGCGCGAATGCGACGAGAAGCAACAGCGCTGCGGCGAGTGCTCGCATCGCCGACCTCCGATGGGTGTCGGGGCGGCGACGATCAGACAATACTGCCTCCATGCGGACACTGGTTGTAGCCGGGCTGTTACTGGGTCTAACAGTTCCTGCGCAAGCCGCCCTCGCTTCAACGGCACAGGCGGACGAAGACCCCTCGTCGCTGGTGAACCCCTTCGTGGGTACGCAGAACTTCGGCAACACCTTCCCCGGTGCGTCGGTGCCGTTCGGGATGGTGCAGGTCAGCCCTGACACGGGAGGTCAGGGCGGGTACGACTACAAGGCCACCTCCATCTACGGGTTCTCGCAGACACACCTGTCGGGCGTGGGCTGCGGCGTCATGGGCGAGCTGCCCGTCATGCCGACGGTCGGGTCCGTCGACAACGTTGACATCAACGCCTACAAGTCGGCTTTCAGTCATTCGGACGAGACCGCGCAGCCCGGCTACTACCGCGTCGGGTTGTCCCGTTACGGCGTGAACGCCGAGCTCAGCTCCACTCAACGCACCGGGTGGCAGCGCTACACGTTCCCGTCCTCCGCCGCGGCCAACGTCCTGTTCAACACCGGGCGCTCGAACCAGACGGTGCTCGACTCGGAGATCCACGTCGTCGGTGACCGGACCATCGAGGGCCGGGTGCGCAACGGCCGGTTCTGTGCGGGCAAGGACGAGCACACCGTGTACTTCACGGCGACGTTCGACCGGCCGTTCTCGGCGTTCGGCTCGTGGCGGGGGAGCGTTCCCACGCCTGGTGCTCGGGACGCTGCCGGAACCGGTGGCAACGGCGCGTGGGCCACGTTCGACGCCACTTCGGACCGCGACGTGGTGATGAAGATCGGCCTGTCTTACACGGGGCTGGAAGGCGCTCGCAAGAACCTCGCGGCGGAGGCTCCCGCCTTCGACTTCGACGGCACGGTCGCGGCCGCTCGTGAGGTGTGGCGCAAGCAGCTGGACGCCGTGCGGGTGTCCGGTGGGCCTCGCGATCGTCAGGTCGCCTTCTACACCGCTTTGTACCACTCGGTGTTGCACCCGAACCTCGCCGGTGACGTCGACGGCAAGTACATGGGTTTCGACGGTCGCGTGCGGACGGCTTCGGGCTACACGCCGTACCAGAACTTCTCGCTGTGGGACACGTACAGACCACAGAACCA
The DNA here is from genome assembly GCF_040629405.1 of Lentzea sp. NPDC005914. Taxonomy (NCBI): domain Bacteria; kingdom Bacillati; phylum Actinomycetota; class Actinomycetes; order Pseudonocardiales; family Pseudonocardiaceae; genus Lentzea; species Lentzea sp. NPDC005914. The sequence continues at coordinate 25,856 of NZ_JBEXVQ010000016.1, forward strand.
ATTGCTGCAGATGCTGGAACCGCGCGTGGCTCGTGACGTCGCACTGTCCGTCGTGGCCAGTGGGCGTGACGGAGGATGGTTGCCGCGCTGGGCTCTGGCGTCGTCCGAGACCAACATCATGACGGGTGACCCGGTCACGCCGTTCCTGGTCGAGGCCTGGTCGAAGGGGTTACTGCGCGGGCACGAGGAAGAGGCGTATCAACTGATGCGCACCAACGCCCTGTCGTTGCCTCCTGCTGACTCGCCCTACAACGGTCGGTCCGGTGTCGAGTACTACTCCGCCCGCGGCTACATCCCGTCCGGCCTGAAGCTGGGGACGGACTGCGCGCACAAGGGCGGCGACAACGACTGCGTGCATCCGGCTTCCGCCACCCTGGAGTACTCGGCGGCCGATGCCTCGCTGGCGTTGATGGCCCGCGGTCTGGGCCATCGCTCCGATGCTCGTCTGTTCGCTGATCGCGGCCAGTGGTATCGGAACCTCTGGGATGCCTCGATCGGCCACTTCCGGCCGCGGACGGTGGCCGGCACCTGGCTGACGCCGTACAACCCGGTCGACGCGTCGCACCAGTTCCACGAGGGCGGCGCCTACCAGCACCAGTGGCTGGTCCCGCAGGATCCGGCCGGTCTGGTGTCGCTGATGGGCGGCCGTCGTGAGTCCGAGAAGCGCCTGGACTCCTTCTTCGCCTACGAGAAGCTGCTCGTCGATCCTGCCGGTACCGCACGCCACGACTGGATCACCGAGCCGTACGACTACTACGGCAAGCCCACCTACAACCCGAACAACGAGCCCGACCTGCTCGCGCCGTACATGTACCTGTGGACGGGCACGCCGTGGAAGGCCGCGACGGTCGTGCGCGCGGCGATGACGTTGTTCACGACCGGCCCGGACGGCATGACCGGTAACGACGACCTGGGCACGATGTCGGCCTGGTACGTCTTCTCGTCGCTGGGCCTGTACCCGACGTTCAGCGGCTCGGACTTCCTCGCCCTGTCCACACCGCAGTTCCCGTCCGCGACCGTCCGAATCGGACAGTACGGTTCGCAGGGCGGCTCGCTGGTGGTGTCGGCGCCGGGTGTCTCGGATTCCGCGCGCTATGTGCAGAGCGCTTCGCTGAACGGGCGGGACGTGCGCAAGACGTGGCTGGACTGGTCTTCGGTGCAGCGCGGCGGAAAGCTGGCGTACTCGGTGTCTTCCCGGCCTTCGTCGTGGGGCACCGGGCGTTCCGACGAGCCACCGTCGTTGAACGACGGCAACGTGGACTCGCGGCGGGCGGTGTCCGCGTCCTTGCGGAACTCCGAGATCGTGATGCCGACCTCGGACGCCGCGCAGTCGCTGACGTTGCAGCTGGACGTTCTGGCGCAGTCGCCTTCCGCTGTGTCCGTGCGGCCTGAGGTTTCCGCGCCGGCGGGGTGGAAGGTGAGCGGTGCTCGGCCGTTCGTCATCGTGTCGCGACATCAGCCGACGCAGAAGACCGTGCCGGTGACGGTGACGGTGCCTGCGGGTGTCGCTGCTGGTTCCTACGAGGTCTCGGTGGTCGTCGACTCCGTGACGGTGAAGGCCGTGATCGAGGTGAAGCCGGCCGCGGTGTGCGCGTTCTCGACGTGTTCGGTGGACGTTGGGCCGGAGCGCAACCACGACGGCACGGCGACGGTCGCTGATCCGGCTTCCGGCGACTTCGACGGCGGCGGCTGGAGCTACGACGCGGCTCTGCTGCCCGCTGCCGGTCCGGTGACGTGGGGCGGGATCACCTACCAGGCGCCCGATCCTTCCGGTTCGGTCGCGAACTTCGTCGAGGCCCGGGGTCAGGGGCTGCTGCTGCCTTCCGGCCAGTTCTCCTGGCTGCACGTTGTCGGCGCCTCCTACAACGGGCCGGTGTCCACCGCGTTCACCGTCTGGTACACCGACGGCACCTCGGCCGAGGTCACTGCCTCGGTGCCGGACTGGGCGGGCGGCGGTCCGACGGTGCTGGAGATGCCTCACCGGATCAAGGCGGGCCAGGGCGTCGACGGACCGCCGGTGCGTCTGTTCGGTCAGTCCTTGCGGCTGGATTCCTCTCGGACCGTCCGGTCGGTGACGTTGCCTGACGACCCGCGGGTGCAGCTTTACGCGCTCACACTCGCCTGAGGATGATCTCGGCGATCTCCTGTGCGCGCGGAATGTGCGGGCAGTGATCGCCGTCGATCTCGATCGCCGATGTGCCGAGCCGTTCTTGGGCGGCTCGGCACATCCATTCCGGGCGGATGACGCGGTCCTGCCTGGGGACGATCACGGTGTGCTTCGGCAGGTCGTCGTGGTGGTGGCGTTGGGTGAACGCTCCTTGCGGCTGGAAGAGCCTGAGGGTGCCGAGGGCGAACTTCAGCTGTTCGAGGTCGCAGTCGTGGAAGAGGAAGTACGCGCTGACGGCCTGGTCTGTCAGCAGGTCGGCGCCCGACCACTGGAACCACTCGGGCGGGAACATCTCTTCGCCGTGGTCTTCCAGTTCTTCCATCATGCTCATGGTGCCGGTCAGGTCCGGGATGAGGGCGCCGATCCAGACGATGTGGCCGGCGTCGAGCCGTTTCGCGGTGGCTGGTGCGAGGAGTCCGCCGCCGGAGTGGGCGATCACGGTGGGGGAGTCGGTTTCCGGGAACTGGCGGTGGACTTCTTCGGCGTAGTCCTCGGCTTGCCAGCCCGGCTGGTCGGTGAGGTCTGCCGCGAAGGTGCGGTGGCCCTGTTGCTCGAGGATGGACCGCAGTGGGCGCCAGCAGGCCGGGGTTTGGGTGGTGCCGTGGAGCATCACGAAGTCCATGACTCACCAGCTTGCCTTGTGGCGGGTGTGGTGGCTGGGTGGTTCTGCGGACAGCAGAAGGCGTGACGCGCGAGGATGGTCGAGTGAGGAAACTGGGCAGCAGTCAGCGGTCCAACGTCTGGCGGGACGGCGAGCGGATCATCAAGCAGGTGATCGGCGACCCGAAGGCGTTCGAACGAGAGATCACCGCGCTGAGACTGGCCGAGCACACCGGCGTGGTGCCGCGCATCCTCGAGGTGGACCACGCCACCAGGACCGTGGTGCTGGAACGGCTGCGATCAGACCGGCCCGGGAAGGACTGGGTGGTCGACTACGCGCGAGGCCTTGCCAAGCTGCACATGGCCACCGGCCCCGAGCACGCCGGACTGCTGCCGCGGCAGGAGATTCCGGATCCGGAGCCGTTCCTGCGGTTCGTGCGGGCGATGGACGTCGAGATCGGGAAGGCCGAGGAGGAGCTCGCCTTCGAGGACACCGGGAAGTTCGACCTGCTGCACGGCGACCCGTGCCCTGGCAACGACATGTACACCGACGAGGGCGCCCGGTTCGTCGACCTCGAGGGTGCGGCGCTGGGGGACGGGCTGACGGAGCTCGTGTACCTGCGCATCGGGTTCCCGACGTGCGCCACCGTGACGGAGACGCCGAGAGAGCTGCGAGAAGCGGCGGAGCAGGCCTACTTCGGGGAACGGGGCAGCAAGGGCGAGCTCGAGGACGCTTGCGTGCGGTGGCTGGTGCAGGGCGATGCGTTGGTGCAGCGGGCCGAGCGGGACGGCACCGACTACCTCGCCAGAGTTCTCGACGAGGACTGGTTCTGGTACAGCACGACGGCGCGCGGCAGATTGATGTTCCGGGCGCGGGTGGTGGCGACGTTCACGGAGACTCATCCGGAGATGAGCGCGCTCGCGCAACGGTTGCACGAGAAGATGAGCCGGGTGTGGAAGCGGCAGCGGATCAAGACGAGGCGCACGCACGTCTCATGACCAGGCGGAGAGCCGCAGCCGTGAGGTGAACGTGTGCTCTACGCCCGATATTGGGTCCACAAAGGACAAGGTGCGCGCCAGGAGTTGCAGGGGCGAGGAGAAGTCGTCCAGAGGGCGTTCCTTCAGCTCCGGGTAGAAGTCGTCGTTCACGATCGGCACGCCCAGACCGGACATGTGCAGGCGCAGTTGGTGGGTGCGGCCGGTCAGCGGCTTCAGGTGGTAGCGGCCCAGCCCGCCATGATGCTCCACAAGGGACACGTGAGTCTCGGCGTTCGGCGGGCCGTCGGCCTCGAAGGCGGTGATGATGCCGCGTTCCTTGATGATCCGCGAGCGCACCACGCGAGGCAGGTCCAACGAAGGTGAGTACGGGGCGATGGCCTCGTACTCCTTGGTGACCAGGCGGGCGCGGAACATCGTCTGGTACTTGCCGCGCAGCTCGCGTCGCACCACGAACAACACCAACCCGGCCGTGACGCGGTCCAGGCGATGGGCCGGGGAGAGGTCGGGCAGGCCCAGCGAGTCGCGCAGGCGGACCAGGGCGGTCTGCATGATGTGCTGGCCCCGCGGGATCGTGGCGAGGAAGTGCGGCTTGTCGGCCACCACGATGGCGTCGTCCTGGTAGACGACGCCCACCTCGAACGGGACGGGCACCTCGACGGGCAGGTCGCGGTGGAACCAGATGTAGGTGTCGGGCACGAACGGCGCGTCGATGCCCAGCGGCCCGGAGACGCCCCAGATGCGCTCCTCGAGCAGCATCTCCTCGATCCGGGAGGGATCCACCCGGGGCAGGCGTTCCACGAGGTGGTCGCGCAGCAGGAGCCACTCGCCTTCGGGCGGCAGCTTCAGGCGCGCGGCGTCGAGGCCGTTGCGCTGGGGGAGCGGGGAGGAGGGTTTGCGTCTCATTGCACGAGCCAGTCTAAAGGTTCGGGAAAACCGAACGATATCGCTCGGAAACATTCGCTGTACTGAAGGGACTGGACGAACGAGGCTGAACGCATGGCGGTCTTCCTGGTCCTCGGTTCGGTCATCTCGCTGCAGTTCGGCGCGGCGTTCGCCAGTCAGCTGTTCGGGCAGATCGGCGCACCGGGCGCGACGGCGCTGAGGCTCGGCATCGCGGCGCTGATGCTGGCGGTCGTCGCCAAACCGAAGTTCCGCCAGGAGACCGTCGTGCTCGGCCTGACCATGGCGGGCATGAACGGCACGTTCTACCTGGCGCTCGACCGGATTCCGCTCGGCGTGGCCGTGACGATCGAGTTCCTCGGGCCGCTGGGGCTGGCGGCGATCCTGAGCCGCAGGGCGAGGGACTTCGTGTGGGTCGGGCTCGCGCTGGCCGGTGTGGTCGTTCTCGGCGTGCGCGAGTACACGGGCGCGCGTCTGGACCTGATCGGTGTGGTGCTCGCGTTGTTCGCGGCGGCGTTCTGGGCCTGTTACGTGCTGGCCGGGCGCAAGCTCGCGACGGCGGGGCTCGGCACCGGTGGGCTCGCGGGCGCCAGCCTGATCGCGGCGGCGCTCACGTTGCCGTACGGGCTGTCGACGGCAGGAACCGCGTTGTTCGAGCCCAGGATCCTGATACTGGGCACGCTGGTGGCGTTGCTGGCGTCCGCGATTCCCTACACGCTGGAGATCAGGGCGCTCAAGACGTTGCAGGCCAGCACGTTCGGCGTCGTGCTCGCGCTCGAACCCGCGGCCGCCGCACTGGCCGGCGCGGTGTTGCTCGGGCAGCACCTGAGCGTGATCTCGTTGTGCGCCATGGCGTTGGTGATCACCGCGGGGGTTGGAGCAGCGCTGCGGAAAGCGCCAGGGCCTCGCGAAACGCCCGCACAGCGGGATGCTGACCTCGTCCTGCCCGTGCCGCAGTGAACAGCAGCCGGGACTGCGGCACCGGCAGTTCGTGCAGGTCGACGGTCACCTCGCGGTCGTACCAGACCAGGTCGGGCAGCAGCGCGACCGCGAGGCCGCGTTCCACGAACCGCAGCTTCACCAGCACGTCGATCGAGGCGAACCGCACGTCCGGCTCGTAACCCTGACGGCGGCACCAGTTCGTGTTGAAGGTCCGCTGCGGCATGCCGATGGTCTCCATGATCCACGGGAACGCGCCGGCCTCGGCGATCGGCAGTCCACGTGGGACGGCCAGCCGGATCGGGTCCCGGCACAGCTCCCGGTACTCGAGACCGGGAAACCTGGGCTCGGGCTGGTCCGGCCACTCCTCCAGGAAGACGAGGTCGAAGTCGCGGGCGTTCAAGCCGGAAAGCGCTTCCGCGGGGTCGAGGACCTGGAACTCGATCCGAAGCGACGGATGCTCATCTCTCATGCGTGCCAACGTCGCCGGGATCAACGCGAGCGCCGCGGTCTGGAACGTCGCGACCCGCAACGTCCCGGTGATCTCGTGCAGCGACGCGGCGACCTCCGACTCGGCCTGCTCGAGCCTCGTCAGCACCTCTTCGGTGTGCCGCACCAGAATCTCGGCCTGGGGAGTGAGCTTCACTCGCCTTCCGACGGGCTCCAGCAACGGCACGCCGACCTCGGTCTCGAGCAACGACAGCTGCTGCGACACCGACGACGGGCTGTAGTTCAGCGCCTGGGCGACTGCGGCGAGCGTCCCCCTTTGGGAAAGTTCACGCAGCAGTCGCAGACGATGGAGGTCGAACATCAGATCATTATCGGCTACGCTGCCGTTACCGCCCCCTGAGAAAACGTGCTGACATCAGCACGTCTTGAGGAGGTATCGGTATGTCCAAACGACTCCGCATCGTCGCGGGGTTCGCGCTGGCGACCGGTCTGCTCGTGTCGGGTTCGCCCGCACAGGCTCAGGTCGAATCCGGTCCGTGGACCAGCTACTCGCCGTCGTTCAACGTTCAGCAGCGCGGGTGCGGCAAGGTCAGCGACCTCACGTTCCAGCTCACCTGCTCGACGGGTTCCGGCGATCAGCGTGCCGAGCGCCGGTACGCCACTTACACGGGCGGCACGCGACAGTTCGAGGGCAGCTTCCGGATCACGAGTCTCGGAGGCACCAGGATCAGTCTCAAGCAGACGTTCAAGGACGACCCCGGCGCGGGTCCGTACTTCATGCTCGCCGTGGAACGCGGCGGCCGGTTGTACGCGGTGCACGGTGGCAACACCATCGCGACCGGAGCGACCGTCGGCACGACCGTGCGCGTGAACACCGTGCACGTCGTGGGCAGCACTCACCGGACCTACATCAACGGCTCGAAGAAGCACGAGGTGTCGAGCTCCGGCGGGAACTTCTACGACAAGTTCGGCGCGTACCGGACCGGGAGCGGCCAGGGCCCGGCGACGGTCGTGTGGAGCGACATCAAGTTCTGGCGCAAGTGAGCCGACGCACGACACTGGTGGTGCTCCTGCTGTTCCTGGCTGCCTGCGGCCAGGAACAGCGGGACCCCGTGCTGACGTCCGAGCTGACCTCGCCGACCGACGTGACGCTGCACTGGCGTCCGGAGGCGGGAGCGGCCGGGCAGGTCGTCGAGTACGCGAACGCCGCCGACGGCGACTACGTGGCGCTGGAGTTCGCGCCCCCGGCGAAGAACTCCTACCAGCACCCGGACCTGATCCCGGAAACCCAGTTCTACTACCGGGTCCGGCCGTACAGCGGGCCCGCTTCGGCCACTGTGGACATCGCGCTGCCGCCGGGTGACGAGGTGCCGGAGTCCGACGGGCACAACTGGGCGGAGCCGGTCAAAACTGGAGGCGGCACGCATCCGGTGTCGTCACCGGAGGCCGTGCCGGGGAACCTGAAGGCGGAGGTCAAGCACGCCAACGGGATCCTGTTCACGTGGGAGGACCACGCGTCCGACGAGGAGGGCTACCTGATCGAGCTCAAGGCCGAGGGCGCGGCGGACTACCGCGTCGCGGCACAGCTCGATCCGGACGTCACCTCGTTCGGGCTGATCACACTCCCAGACGAGAAAACCGCGACCTGTCGGGTGCGGCCCTTCCGGTTCGGATCACCGTCGAACCTGACACATCAGAAGACGGGGAAGGCCTGAGGGCGTGTCTGGCACTCCACGCGCTCGCGGCGACGAGTAACGCCGCGAGCGCGTAGGGCCAGGTGGCTCTCTCCGTGGCGGCGAGGCCGATGTTGACCAAGGCCAGCAGTCCGAAAACGCTGCTCAGCAGCCACCAGGTCAGATGATCTTCACGTGTGTCGGCGGTCATGCGGGTGGGCTACCCGTTTTCGATCGCCTTCACACCTTCTTCCTCTTCCTTTTTTTCGCCGCGGCGGCGCATGAACCCGAAGCCCGGGATGCCGAGGATTGCCTGGCGCATGTCGCTCGTGACCTCGAGCAGCTGGTGCACCTCGGGACCGACCCGGTCCAGCGTCGCCAGGATCGGCAGGATGTCGCTGGTCAGGTGCTCGGTCAGCACCGGCAGCTCGTCGACCAGCTTGATCGCGGCCTCGACCTCGTGCGGTGACAGCTCGTCCACGAACCGCTTCGCGAGCGGCTGAGCCTGCTTGGCGATCGGTTCGTAGATGCTGATCAGCTCGTTGGCCGTGTGCGCGGTGTGGCCCGCTGTCGTGACGACCTGCGCGGCCCGTTCCGCGACGTCGCTCGCGCTCGCCGTGATCTCGCGGACCTCGTCGACGGCTTTCTCCGCGTCAGCGACGATGTGGTCGGTGCGGTCGACCAAGGCGTCGGCTTTCCTGACGATGTCGTCGACTGCGTCGATCGTTCCGTTGACCTTGCGGACGAGCTGCTCGATCTCGCCGATCAAGCTCAGCACGCGGCCGGGGACCGCGGCGACGGTCGACGTCGTCTCGATCGCGGCACCCAGCGCCTGCCTGGCCAGTCCCATGCCGGGGATCTCCATACACCCACTCTGCCCTATGCGTTGATCAGTTCGGGGTAGCGCCATTCGGTTTCCGAAACTGTCGGACCCCGTCATTAGGGTCCTTGATGTCGGCCAGTCGGCTGACCGGGCGATCCGGGAACCGTGCACCGTCCGAAGTTGTCATAACCGGGGGCTAGCATCCCCGGCGGGCGAGGGAGGGCGCGGTATGTCTTGGTGGCACCGGATCAGACGCATTATCTCCGGTGGAGGGCGGGAATCGGCGAGTTTCGTCGCGGCGCTGCTGGGTGTTCTGGTGCTCGCGGGCGCCGCGCTGGGGCAGGGCATCTCCCGGACGTCGGTCGCGGTGTCCGACGGGCTCACCTGGCTGGGCGACGACCAGCGCGGCGAGGTCGTGCAGGTCAACCCGGTGTCGGGCAAGCCGCAGACGCGCCTGCAGATCAGCGGGCCGGACTCGCAGCTGGAGATCGCGCAGGAGGACGGTCGCCTGATCGTCCTGAACCGGCGCACCGGCGAGATCACGGTCATCGACCTGGCGACGCTGCTGGCGTCCGGCCGGCGGCAGGCGCCGCCCGGTGCGTCGAGCAAGGTGCTGGTGTCGAACGGGATGGTGTTCGTCGTCGACCGCGCGTCCGGCACGATCCACACCGCCGACCCGTTGACGCTGGCCGACATCGGGCAGACGTGGGAGGCCGGGCAACCGCTTGCCGACGCCGTCGTGGACGAGCGCGGTGTGCTGTGGCTGGTCGATCACGGCGGCACGTTGCGGTCGCTGGACTGGTCCGACGACGAGGAGAAGTTCCAGGAGCGCTCGCAGCGCAAGGTCGACGGTGCCGGGCCGCGCACGGTTCTCGTGCCGCACGGCCAGGGCGTCACGCTGATCGGTCTCGACGGCGGTGTCGTGGTTCGCGACGGCACGGGTGAGGACGTGTCGAGGTCGACCGACCGCACCGATGCCGAGGTGATCGCCGCGCAGACCGCGCCGACGGACCTCGTGCCCGCGTCGGTGCCGGACTCGTCCGTGGTGGTGCTCGTCGTCGACGGGCAGGTCATGCGGGTCGACGTGGGTGCGCTGGGCTGTCCGAAGCCGGGCAGGCCCGCGGTGTTCCGCGACAAGGTCTACGTGCCGTGCAAGGGATCCGGCAAGGTCATCATCCTCGACCGCGGTGGTCGTCGCGGTGGCGACGACGTGCGCACGTCCGGTGGGTCCGACCCCGAGCTGGTGTTCGACGACGGCCGGTTGTTCGTGAACGTGCCCGGTTCGTCGACGGGTGTCCTGGTCGACGCGGACGGCGCCACGCGGTCGTTGACGATCCGCAGCCCCGAGCTGCCGGTGAAGGACCCGGACCGCTCGCCGCCGCCGTCGGTGCCGCCGCCCCCGCCGCCGAATCCGAACGAGCCGCAGAAGCCGCCGCGCAACCCCGGCAATAACAACAACAACGGGTCGACGACAGAGGTGAATCCGCCTCCGGGCCCGCCGTCCTCGCCGCCGTCCTCCACTCCGGGAGGCTCGGCTCCGGCCGCTCCCGCCGGGGTGACGGTGCGGGAGAAGTCGCGCACCGCTTCGGCGGTCGTCGTGACGGTGAGCTGGACCGCTGCTTCTTCGACGGATCCGATCGTGGGGTACACCGTGACGGGTTCCGGCTCGTTCAGCGGTGGTTCGGTGTCGGCGCAGTCGGCCGGTACCTCTGCTGACTTGTCGTTGCCGTGCACGGGTTCCACGTTCTGCACGAGCGGCCGGCTGGACGTGACGGTGCGGGCGTCGACGGCGACGACGGCAGGTGCTTCGGGCATGGCCGCGTTCACGGTGACGGCGCCGACCACGCCGCCCCCGAACAACCCGCCGCCCAACAACCCACCCCCGAACAACCCGCCGCCCAACAACCCTCCGCCGAACAACCCTCCGCCCACCACGACGACGACCACGCCCCCGCCGCCACCACCTCCGCCGTCGTTGCCGACCGCGGGTGCTGCGGTGATCACCGGCATCACCGGTGGCCGCATGGCGCCGACCCGCCGGGTGAACATGGCTCCGCCGGCGGACTGGGCGAACCACAACGGGCGCTGCGAGGTCGTGAACAAGACGCAGGGCTATGCCGTCGGCATCCCGTGCAACGCCACCACCGCGCAGATCGACGTCGAGGAGGGCACCAACTCGATCGTCGTGCGTGCCTACGCGGCGTCCGGTGCCGGTCAGGTCGATTCGGCGGCGAGAAACGCGCTGTACACGGCGGACGAGTGCGCGGGCAAACCCACCTGCGTTCCGCGGCTGGCTCCCGCCGGTGCGGAGACCGCGCCGATGGGCGCGGGTGGCCTCGGTTTGCTGGCGTGCGCGTTCCTGTTGCGCATCGGTGTTCGCAGAGAAGAGGAAAAGTGATCGACACCGGTGAGGTTTCCGCCTTCCGCGACCTGCACACCCGGCTCGGCGACGCGGTCGAGAACGCGGTGCGCGGCAAGCGCGACGTGATCGACCTGGTGCTGGTGGCGATGTTCGCGGGCGGCCACGTCCTGCTGGAAGACGTGCCGGGCACGGGAAAGACGACGCTGGCGCGTGCCGTGGCGGGTGCGTTGGGCGGCTTGTCGCGGCGTGTGCAGTTCACGCCGGACCTGTTGCCGTCGGACGTCACCGGCACGTCGGTCTACGACCCGCAGACGGGGCAGATCCGGTTCCGGCCGGGTCCGGTGTTCGCGAACATCGTGCTGGCGGACGAGATCAACCGCGCGGCGGCCAAGACGCAGTCCGCGTTGCTGGAGGTCATGGAGGAGCGGACCGTCACGATCGACGGTGTCGGGCACGCGGTGCCGGACCCGTTCCTCGTGGTGGCGACGCAGAACCCGATCGACCTCGACGGCACGTACCGGTTGCCCGAGGCGCAGCTGGACAGGTTCATGCTGCGGACCTCGATCGGCTATCCGTCGGTGGAGGACGAGCTCGACGTGTTGCGTCCGGGCAGTGGTGCCGGGCGGATCGCCGACGTGCGGACGGTGACGTCGCCGCGTGAGGTGAGCGCGTTCAGCGGGCGGTTGCAGCTGCTGCACGTGGCCGACCCGATCCTGCACTACATCTCCGCCCTGGGCACGGGGACGCGTTCGGACGAGCGGCTGCGGCTCGGCACGTCGACCCGCGGTCTGCGGACCCTGGTGCGCTGTGCGCAGGTGTACGCGGCGTCGAAGGGGCGGCATTTCGTTGTGCCGCAGGACGTTCAGGACATCGCGGAGTCGGTGCTGGCCCACCGCCTGGTGCTGACGCGGGAGAGCGTGCTGGCGGGCGTCACGACGTCCGAGGTGCTGGCTGACGTGCTCTCGCGCGTGCCGGTGCCCAAGCCCGCCTCTCAATGAGCTGGGGCACGATGAGACTGACGTTGCGCGGCACCGGAACCGCGGTGCTGGGTCTGCTGATGCTCGGTGTCGGGCTGTGGTGGCGTTACGCGGGCATGGCAGCGTTCGGGCTCGCCCTGACCGCGTTGGTCGTTGCGTCCGTGGTCTCGGTGCTGGTGGCTTCGCCGCTTTCTGTTTCGCGGTCAGTCCGTCCGCGCACCGTGCCCCGGTTGGCTCGGTGCAGCGGGCGCCTGGAGCTGTCCGCTTCGGGCCGGTGGCCGGTGGCGCTGGACGCCGTGGACATGGTGGCGGGGTCGCCTTCCGCGGTGGACGTGCCGTTGCTGAAGCCCGGTGTGGTCGAGGCGGTCGACTACGTGATTCCGACTTCTCGTCGCGGTGTGTTCGATGTGGGGCCGTTGACGTTGCGGCGCAAGGGATTGGCCGGGCTGGCGCAGGCGCGGACCGTGCTGGGCGAGGTCGTGCAGGTCCGGGTGGTGCCGCGAGTGCTGCCCGTGCGCGGGTTGCCGTCCGGTGCTCGCCGGGGCCAGGTCGGGGCTGATGAACGCGTCGAGCGCGGTGGCACGGACCTGGTCGGGCTGCGGGAGTACGTGCCGGGTGATGATCTGCGCCGCCTGCACTGGGCGACCTCCGCGCGCACCGGCACGTTGATGATCCGCGAGGACGCCGACCCGGCGCGTCCGCACCTGGCTGTGCTGCTGGACGACAACTCGTCGTCGTACGAGGACGAGCAGCGCTTCGAGGAGGCGGTGGAGGTGGCGGCGTCGCTGGTCACCTCGGCTCTGGAGCAGGGGCATCCGGTGCGGCTGCTGACGTCGTCCGGTGGCACCGATCTCGAGGAGACCCAGGACTCGGCGCCGATCCTGGCGGCGTTGGCCGACCTGGCGCTGCAGGACGTCGACGGGCGGCCGACCGTGCCGGTGCGCGACCTGGACGTGGTGGCCGTGATCAGCGGCAAGGTGGTGCCCGCGCTGGTGCTGGAGGCGGGGCGGGCCGCGTTCGGCACCGTGCTCGTGGTCGACGAGAAGCGCCCCGCGAGCGCCGTCGGAACCGTGCTGGTGATCAGCGGCGCGCGTGCGGAGGATCTCGTCGACTCGTGGAATGCGGTGGTGGCACGGTGAAGTACGCGTGGGTCGCCGCGGTTCTGCTGGTGGGTGCGCTTCAGCTGGCGCAGGCGTGGGACGGGGCTTTCGTCTACTTCGGACTCGCCGCTGCCGCCGGGTTTCTCGCGTTGCTGCTGAAGAGGCTCGTGCCGGCCGGGCTGGCGGCTCTCGCGGTCATGGTGCTGGCGATGGCAGGTGGGTTCTTCGCGGCTCGTGGCGCTTCACCGGACCGCGACCCGACGTGGGTGCTGCTGGACACCGTGCCCCGGCTGCTCACCGCGGCCCGCCCGGCTCCCGCGACGCCCGAGCTGCTGGTGCCGGGCCTGTTGCTGATCATCGGCGTCTCGGTCGTGACGGTGCTGTCGGTGACCAAGCGCGGGACGGCGTTGTTCGTGCCCGCGCTGGGTGCGGCGGTGCTGTACGTGTCGGCGGCGCTGCTCACCACGGGCAGGGCGGACCGGTACGGGCTCGTGGCGCTCCTGCTGGTCGTGCTGCTGGCGTTGGGCTGGCTGATTCTCGACCGGCGCGGCCCCGTGGTGCCGCCCGCGGTGCTGGCGGTCACGCTGGCCGCGCTGACGTTGGTGGCGTTCGTGTTGCCCACCAACGGTTTCGAGCCGCGCAAGCTGGTCACGCCGCCGATCACCGACGTGTCCATCGCGAACCCGTTGCCCCAGCTCGCCGCCTGGGCCGCGCAGGGCGACGCGGAACTCTTCCGGATGCGCGGACCCGAGGTGCCGGTCCGGCTCGTGACGCTGAGCCGCTATTCGGGGGCGTCGTGGGAGGCGGCTTCGGTGTACGGGCCGATCGGTGTCGTGGACGCGCCGGACCTGCCCACCGGCAGGAAGTTCCAAGATGCCAGCGTCGATCTGACGATCACCGGGCTGCAGGGCGAGTGGCTGCCCGGGGTCGGGAAGCCGCAGGCGGTGTCGCTGAGCAACGCCATGGTCGATCCGGACACCGGGTCGCTCGTGGTCGCGGAAGGTCTGAAGACCGGGCTGAGCTACACGGTTCGCGGTGTAGTCGAGACGCCCGCGGACACAGACCTGGCCGAGGCTTCGGTGCCCGCCGAGGCGAGCCGGTACACGGCGTTGCCACGGCTGCCGTTCACTTTGGCGGAGTACGCGCGGCAGGCGACTTTGAACGCTCGCACGCCGTACGAGAAGGCCGTGGCGCTGGAGCAGGTCGTGCGGCTCAACCGCCGTCCGGACGCCGAGGCGCCGGTCGGATCGTCCTACGCACGGCTGGAGACGTTCCTGTTCGGCTCTGCCGGTGAGGCCGGGGCCGGGGCGGGGACGGCAGAGCAGTTCGCGTCGGCCTATGCCGTGTTGGCAAGAGCTGTCGGTTTGCCGACGCGTGTCGTGGTCGGATTCCAGCCGGTGCCGGAGCAGAACGGCGAGCGGATCGTCCGCGCCGCCGATGCCACCGCCTGGCCAGAGGTGTACTTCAGCGGGTGGGGCTGGGTGGCGTTCGACCCGGTGTCCGGCAACGGAAGCGGGCCCAGCGCGGCCTCGAAGCGCGAGGTGCTGAACCGGCTCGCCTCCACCACAGCCAAGCCGACGCCGACGTCGCTGCCCTCGGTGCCGCCGCTGGTGCAGCCGACCGCGGTTCGGCCGGATGCCGTCGCTGCTCCTCCGTCGCCTCCCGGGTTTCCGTTCTGGGTGTTCGCGCCGGTGTTGCTGCTCGTGGCGCTGTACGTGGCGCGGACCTCGCGGCGGGTGCGGCTTCGGGCGGCGGGGCCGGTCGGGGCGTGGAACGAGGTGCTGGACTCGTTGCAGCTGGCCGGGTTGAGGCCGCGGGCCAGCCGGACGGTGCCGGACGTCGGGCGGGAGTGGGGCGAGGCCGGTGTGCGGCTGGCCGTGCTGGTGGACCATGCCGTGTTCGCGCCTGGGCCGGCTCGGCCCGAGAACAGCTGGCGGCTCGCGCGGCAGGTGCGGAAAGCGGTGCGGCGCAAGGCTTCGTGGTGGCGCAAGGCGGTGTGGGCGGTCGACCCGAGGCCGCTGTTCCGGCGGTAACACCTGCTGGGGCAGGCTTTCGCCTGGCGAGGTTGCGCAGAGTGCGGGGTGGGGTGCGGACGCGGGACGAGTCTTCGCCTTGAGTGACGTCGCGGACTCAGTGCAGCCGGTTCTCAATGCCCCAGTGGCCGCGGACGTAATGGCGGATGTTGCGTGGATGGACACGTACGGGTCGGGAGGTGGTGACGCCGAGCGTGGCGTGAGCCGTCGACCCGAGGCCGCTGTTCCGGCGGTGACGCCTGCCAGGGCAGGCTTTCGCAGGCGTCCCCCTGGTATGTGGACCCCCTGATCAACCCGACAATACTCAGGGGGTCTGACAAGATCGTTGTGGCCCAGATCGTTGTTTGCCCGGCTCTTGGTGGCCCGGTTCTTGGCGGCCCAGAACGTTGTGACCCTGTCTGGTGGGTCAGTTCTTCGTGGCGCAGACTTTGGCCGAGCTGCCGCGCTCGCCGTTGTAGCCGAACGCCGCGATCTGGAAGCACCGACGCTGCCCGCCGCCGTCCTCGATCACGTACTTGGTGCCGCCACCGGTCACCCTGGTCACGGCCTGCGGTTTGGCGCCGGTCACCTCGATCACCACGAACTCGGCGCGGCCGTCGCTCGGGTCCGACCACTCCAGCTCGATCGCCTTGCCGTGGTACTCGGCGCGTTTGAGCACCGGCATGAACTTCGGGTCGGCGTTCGGGGGTGGGCCCGCGTCGGTGGAGTCGGAGGTCGGGACCGGGATCGTGGTGGTCAGCGGGGGCTGGGACTGCTTGTCGTCCGGGCGGTTGAGCAGCAGGCCCGCGAGGACGCCGCCGGTCATCGCCACCACGGCCAGCAGGGCCAGGACGCCGGCGCGCTTGCTCTTGCGGACCGGGGCGGTCATCGGTTCGACCGGGGGGAGGTCGACGATCGGCAGTACGGCGATCGGGCGTGGGGGAGGGGGCTTGATCAGGTCCTGGCGGCGGTACGTCAGGTCCGCCAGTTGGCCCTGCCAGGAGTTGTCCGGCTCTTCCTCGGGTTCGGCTTCCGGCTCCGGTTCGGCTACGAAACCGCGCGGGCCGAAGCCGGGGGCTTCCGTGGGGCCGTCCGGGATGAAGTAGGTGCGTTCGCCGAGCATCGTCGTCGAGTCCGGGTCCACAACGGACACTGACGGGGCCGTTCCCGCGCTCACGGCCATGAGGGCGTCGCGCAGTTCCAGGGCCGAGCCGAAGCGTTCGGCGCGGTCCTTGCGCAGGCAGCGGTTGATCACGGCGATCAGGGAGGCCGGGACGTCGAAACGGGTCAGGGGGCGGGGGTCGGCGCGGGCCACGCGGCCCACGTAGGACAGGAGCGTGTCCTCGTCCGGGTTGTCGGAGGCGAACGGGGGCTTGCCTTCCAGCAGCGTGAAGAGGGTCGAGCCGAGCGACCAGACGTCGTCGGCGAACGACGGGGTGCCGCCCTCGAGCATCTGCGGGGCCGCGTGGCGGTAGCTGACCATCTGCAGCGAGGCGGAGTGGCCCGCGTCGGTGGCCCTGGCGATGCCGAAGTCGGCCAGCACGTAGGAGGTGGGGAGCACGAGGACGTTCTGGGGCTTCACATCGCGGTGCAGGATGCCTTGGCCGTGAGCGAACGCGAGCGCGTCGGCCACGGCGATGCCCGCGGAGACCACGTCCGGCACGGGGAGCGGGCCCATGGCGCGCAGGCGGTCGTGCAGCGAGCCGCGTTCGTAGTACTCCATGACGATGCATGGGCGGCCGTCCGGGAGCGTGCCGGTGTCGAGCACGGTGACGATGTGCGGGTGCTGGCGGCCGAGTTCGACGGTGATGGCCAGTTCGCGGCGGAAGCGCACCAGCGTCGCCGGGTCGGTGACCTGCAGAACCTTGACCGCGACGTCGCGGCCCAGGCCGTCCTGGCGCGCGCGGTAGATCGTGCCCTCGCCGCCCTGGGCGATCACGCGGAAACCGCTGTAGCCCGGCAACGCTATCTCGGGTGCCGGTGCGGCACCTCCCGTGGGCGCCCAGGCCATCAGATCGTCTTCCACCAACGAATCCTATCCCGCTGCGGCTGGCTCACCCCGACGTTCGGCGCCACCGCGGGAAGGGTTCAGTCCGGAACCACCTTCACCTGGAATCCCAGCGACTGCAGCATTCCCGTGAGCATCACGCGAGTGTTGTCCTCGGCGCGCTTGAGCAGCTCGGACTGCTTGGCCGCGTCCGCGATCTTCGCCTCCGCCGCGACGTAGAACCGTTGCTGGTCAGGGGTTTCCACGAGCGCCTGCAGGTCGTTGATCAGCCCGCGCTTCTGGCTGTAGACGTACGAGCGGTCGTGGTGGATGTTCGGTTTGTCCAGCTGCGGTTTCGGCAGCTTCAGCTCGACGGTCTTGCGGTCCGCTGACAGCATCAGCCCGTCGTCTTTGAGAGATCCGAGGTCGACGTAGGCGTTGACCGATCCCGCCGCGACGAACAACGTGCGTTCGCCGGCGAGCGCCGCGGGTACCCACTTCACGTCGTTCTCGATGTCGAGCACGACCTGGAACTCGCCCGCCGCCGCGTGATACTGGCTGAGGTCCCGCACCGATTTGAGCATCGCGGGCTGGCTGCGGTCGATCGACTCGTCACCGAAGGGCTTGAACTGCCCGAACACGTACAACGCCGCACCGAGGATGATGAAGAAGGCTGCGACCAGAGCTCCACGCGTCACCCAGCGCTTGTCCACTGCGTTGTAGTACCCGTGAAGTGATGCGCTCACACGATCCGTATGGGCTAATCGACCCGAGCGGAATCAGTCTCGTGTCCACGTGGTTGGCTTTGCAGGAGAGTGAAACGACAGTTTTTGGAGGCAAGCGGTGCTGGACCCGGAAAACCTGTACGAGGTGGACTCGGAGGTGCCGGACCTGACAGGTTCGGTGCTGCTGCACCACTTCGAGGGCTTCATGGACGCCGGTGCCGCGGGCCGTCTGCTCGCCGAGCACCTGCTGGAGACGCTGGAGAGCCGCGTCGTCGCGCGCTTCGACATCGACAGCCTGATCGACTACCGCTCCCGCCGGCCGCTGATGACCTACGCGACCGACCACTGGGAGGACTACGCCGCGCCCGAACTGGTCGTGCACCTGCTGTGGGACAGCGCGGGCCACCCGTTCCTGCTGCTCACCGGCCTCGAACCGGACCGCGCGTGGGAGGTGTTCGCGCTCGCGGTGCGCTCGCTGATCGACCGCTGGGGTGTGCGCCTGACCGTCGGTTTCCACGGCATTCCGATGGGCGTGCCGCACACGCGTCCGCTGAACGTCATCGGCCACGCGACCCGACCGGAGCTCGTGTCGGAGTACCAGCCGTTCTTCAACCGCGTGCAGGTGCCGGGCAACGTGTCGGGGCTGCTGGAGTTCCGGCTGGGCCAGGCGGGTCACGACGCGATGGGGTTCGCCGCCCAGGTGCCGCACTACCTGGCGCAGTCGCAGTACCCGACCGCCGCGGTGACCCTGCTGGACGCTGTCGCCAGGGCGACAGGTTTGGCGTTGCCGATCGGATCGCTCATCGACGCAGCTCAGGCCGCTGACGCCGAGATCCACCGGCAGGTCGCCGACTCGGAGGAAGTAGCCCAGGTGGTGGAAGCACTCGAGCGGCAGTACGACGCTTTCATCCAGACTGTCGGGAACACCGACCTCCCCAGCGCGGACGAGCTGGGCGCCGAGTTCGAACGGTTCCTCGCAGAGCAGCAGCGTCCGCCGGACCACCTGTAGGGAGCATGTGATGGCCACCTGGAACGACGTGCGCCGGATCGCCACCTCCATGCCCGATGTGACGGAGCGGGTGCGGGAGGGCGTCGTCGACTGGAGGGTCAAGGACAAGCTCTTCGTGTGGGAACGGCCGCTGCGCAAGACGGATCTGGCGGCCATGGGTGCCGCGGCGCCGTCCGGGCCGATCCTGGCTGCTCGGGTGCCGGACCTGGGGGCCAAGGAGGCGTTGCTGGCCTCGGACGGCTCGGTGTACTTCACCACGCCGCACTTCAACGGGTATCCGGCGATTCTGGTGCGGTTGGAGTACATCGAGGTGGGCGAGCTGGAAGAGCTGATCGTCGAGGCGTGGCACGCACGGGCGCGGCGAAGGTGACTTGGGCGAGTGATGGAGTTCTTCTGCTACCACCGGGATCGTCCGGGGTCGTTGCCGTTGCGCGAGCGCTTGATCGAGGAGCACTGGTCCTACATGGACCGGTTCTCGCTGATCGCGCGCGGGCCGACGTTCGACGGTGGCGTGCTGACCGGCAGCGTGCACATCGTCGACGTGCCTGATGCGGCCGCGGCTCGGGCGTTCGCGTTCGAGGAGCCCTGCTACCAGGCCGGCGCGTATCGCGACGTGGTGGTGCGCAGGTGGCGCAACGTGCTCGGGCGGACGATGTGGGACGCCCCAGCCGGTGGGGGACACCTCGTGCTCGGGTTCGGGTCAGGCTCGCCCGTCGATCTTCAGCCCGCGTCCGACGATGGCTTGATCGCGTACGGGCCGCTGCTGTCCGACGACGGGTCTTCGTGGCTGGGCACGGCGGCGCTGGTGCGGTCCGCGGACCCGGCGGCGGTGCTGAGCGTGGACCGCTACGACGCCGTCGAGGTCCACGAGTGGGAGCCCGGCGGCCGGCGCTAGTAGCTGACGAACCGGAAGTGCAGGCCCGACTTCGACTCCTGCCACTCACCGACGCCGAGAGGCTCGCGGTCGATCTTCGGCGCGTACGTGTCGCCCTCGAAGACCTCGCGGATCTCGGTGACCTCGACGCGGTCCGCGAACGGCAGCGTGGCCTCGTAGACCGCCGACCCGCCCATCACCCACAGGTCGCCGGTGACGTCCGCGAGCGCCTTCTCCAGCGAGGAGAACGTCTCGGCGCCTTCCTGCGGTGTGCGCGACAGCACGAGGTTGCGGCGGCCTGGCAACGGGCGGAATCGTGGTGGCAGGGACTCCCAGGTGCGGCGGCCCATCAGGACGGCCGCGCCCGCGGTGATCTCCCGGAAGTGCTTCATGTCCTCGGGGATGTGCCACGGCATGGTGCCGTCGCGGCCGATCACGCCGTTCGGGGCCTGGGCCCAGATCAGGCCGATCACACCGCCACCGGGGCCTTGATGCCGGGATGCGGGTCGTAGCCGGTGATCGTGAAGTCCTCGTACTTGTAGTCGAACAGGGATGCGGCGGGCGCGATCTGCAGCGTCGGGAACTCGCGGGCCTCGCGGGTGAGCTGGAGCTCGACCTGTTCGACGTGATTGTCGTAGATGTGGCAGTCGCCGCCGGTCCAGATGAAGTCGCCGACGCCGAGACCGGTCTGGGCGGCGATCATGTGGGTCAGCAGGGCGTAGGAGGCGATGTTGAACGGCACGCCGAGGAACAGGTCCGCGCTGCGCTGGTAGAGCTGGCAGGAGAGCTTGCCGTCGGCGACGTAGAACTGGAAGAACGCGTGGCACGGCGGCAGGGCCATCCGCGGGATCTCGCCGACGTTCCAGGCCGACACGATGATCCGCCGCGAGTCCGGGTTCTCCCGCAGGGTCTTCAAAACCTCGGCGATCTGATCGACGTGACCGCCGTCCGGGGTCGGCCACGAGCGCCACTGCACGCCGTAGATCGGGCCGAGCTCGCCGTCGGCACCGGCCCACTCGTCCCAGATCGTCACGCCGTGTTCCTGGAGCCAGCCGGCGTTGCTGTCGCCGCGCAGGAACCACAGCAGCTCGTAGGCGATCGACTTGAAGTGCACCCGCTTGGTCGTGATCAGCGGGAAGCCCGCGGCGAGCGGGTAGCGCAGCTGGTGGCCGAAGATCGACCGCGTGCCCGTGCCGGTGCGGTCCTCCTTGCGCACGCCCTCTTTCAGGACGTGGCGGAGCAGGTCTTCGTACTGCGTGTCGGCCATACGGGTGAGCCTACCTAGAAGCGCGACATGTCAGGTTCAAGGCCGAGGCGCAGCATGGCGTACGTCTCGAACAGGCGTCGCGACACCACGGTGTGCTGGGCGGCGACGTGGGCGTCTCGCAGGCAGCGTTGCAGAGGACTGGATGCGAAGACCGAGCTGCCGCCGCCCGCCGCGAACGCCTTCTGCGTCACGTCGGTGGCCTCGCCCGAGGCGAACGAGCACGCCAGCCGCAGCCGGGCCTTCACCGGATCCGGTGTCGGCGAGCCGTTCACCGCGAACTCCCAGGCGGTGCTCAGAACCTCGTGCAGGAACGCCGCCGCGGCCGAAAGCCTGGCCTCCATCAGCGCGATCTCGATCTGCGACCCGGTCTGCTCGGCGAGCCGGGTCGTGGCGTGCTGCGGGGTCTTCTCGACGGCCAGCGCCTCGATCTCCTCGATCGCGCGGCGGGCCACCCCCAGGCACACCGACGCGACGCCGACGGCCAGGAAGCTGAAGTACGGGAACACCGTGACCGGGCCCTCGATGCCGGGAGTGACGCCGATGGGCCACACCGTGCGCCGTACAGGAAGGAACGCGTTGTCGAGAGAGAACTCGTGCGAACTGGTGGCGCATAGACCGGCGGCGTCCCACGTGTCGTGGATCGTCACGTCCGAACGCGGGTACACGGCCAGACGCGGGCCTTCGGGCGTGAGGGTGCCACCGATGACCCACGCGGCGTGCGTGACGGCGCTGCCCCAGCCCCAGCGGCCGGTCACGCGGTAGCCGCCCTCGGCTGCCACGGCCCTGCCCAGCGGTGCCGCGGTGCCGGCGATCAGGGCGCGCGGGTCGGTGAAGATCTCGTCGGCGGCCTCCTGCGACAGGTACCAGGCCAGCGACGACGAGATGGTGGTCGTCATCGCGGTCCAGCCCGTCGAGGCGTCGGACCGCGACAGCTCCTGCAGCTCACGACTCCACGACGGCAGGTCCAGCTCGGCGCCGCCGTAGCGCTTCGGGGCGATCAGGCGGTGCACGCCGTGGTCGACCAGAGCGGTCACCACGGCGTCGGTCAGGCGGCGGTCCCGTTCGGAACCGGCGGCCTCGGCGCGGATCAGAGCGTGCAGCGACATGCGGCTGATCTTCGCCCGTGCGTCAGAGCTTGGCGAGCACCTCAACGAGTGGCTTCAGCTCGGGAACGTCCCCGGCTTCCGAAAGCGACTCGGACAGGACCTCGTCGTGCGTGGGGCGGGCCAGCGCGAGCAGCTCGTGGCCCTTCTCCGTGACCTCGGTGTAGATGCCGCGCCGGTCCGTGGGGCACAGGTAGCGCGCGAGCAGACCGCGCTCCTCCAGGCGGGTGACCAGGCGCGTCGTGGCCGACTGGCTGAGCACCACGGCGTTGGACAGCTGGTTCATCCGGAGGTGGAAGCCGTCCTGGCGGTTGAGGACGTCCAGAACGGTGTACTCGCTCACGGAGAGTTCGTGCGCCTTCTGCAGTGCTCTCTCGAGGCGGTCCTCGATGCGAGCGTGCAACGCCGCGAGCGTGCGCCAGCCCTGAGCGCGCGCCTGCACGGCGTCGTCGTCCAGTGACATAGGTCAACCCTTCTCAAATAGACAGCGTGTGCAACTATTGCGTACGCTCGTTATCGTCTTCAACAAGTCTACCGGGGAGAGACATGGATCTGTCTGGACGCACGGCGCTGGTGACGGGCTCCACCGCCGGCATCGGCTTCGCCACCGCGCAGGCGCTGCTCAAGGCCGGTGCGGCCGTCGTCATCAGCGGGCGCAGCCAGGAACGGGTGGACGAGGCGCTGGCGAAGCTGGACGGAGACGTCCGCGGCGTCGCGGCGGACATCGCGACCGCCGAGGGTGCGTCTCACCTGGTGAACCAGTTGCCCGACGTGGACGTGCTGGTGAACAACATGGGCATCTACGGGGCGCAACCGGTGTTCGAGATCGACGACGCCGAGTGGCAGCGCTACTTCGACACCAACGTCATGTCCGGCGTGCGGCTCTCGCGGCACTACACGCCGCGCATGGTCGAGCGCGGCTGGGGCCGGGTGATCTTCGTGAGCAGCGAGTCGTCGGTCTTCACGCCCACCGAGATGGTCCATTACGGCATGACGAAGACCGCACAGCTCGCCATCGCCCGCGGCATGGCGCAGGCGGTCGCGGGCACCGGCGTCACGGTGAACTCCGTGCTGCCCGGCCCGACCCTCACGCCCGGCGTCGAGGAGTTCATCCGCGACCGCGTCGGCGAGGGCGGCGAGGCGGAGTTCGTCCGCACCGAGCGCCCGACCCTGCTGCTGGGCCGCCTGATCCGTCCCCACGAGGTCGCGAACCTCATCACCTACGTCGCGTCGGACCTGTCGTCCGCGACGACCGGAGCCGCGTTGCGCGTCGACGGCGGCACGGCACCCACTTTGATCCCCTGAGAACTGGTGAGGATTGGTTTTGAACACCCTGAAGCTCAACAACGGCGTTCTGATGCCCCAGCTCGGTTTCGGTGTCTGGCAGGTGCCGGACGCGGAGGCCACGCCCGCCGTCACGGCGGCGCTGAAGGCCGGCTACCGCAGCATCGACACCGCCGCCATCTACGGCAACGAGCGCGGCGTCGGTGAAGCCATCGCGGGCTTCGACCGCGACGAGCTCTTCGTCACGACGAAGCTGTGGAACGCCGATCAGGGCTACGACTCGACGCTGCGCGCGTTCGACGAGTCGCTGAAGAAGCTCAAGCTCGACGTGCTCGACCTGTACCTGATCCACTGGCCGACGCCCGCCCGCGACCTGTACGCCGACACGTGGAAGGCGTTCGTGGAGCTGCAGAAGGAGGGCCGCGTCCGCGCGATCGGCGTCTCCAACTTCCAGCCCGCGCACCTGCGCAGGCTGATCGACGAGACCGGTGTCGGGCCCGCGGTCAACCAGATCGAGCTGCACCCGTACCTGCAGCAGGCCGAGCTGCGCGCCTTCCACGCCCAGCACGGCATCCAGACCGAGGCCTGGTCACCGCTGGGGCAGGGCGGCGAACTGCTGTCCGACCCGGTGATCGCGGAGATCGCGGAGAGGCACGGTCGTTCGGCGGCCCAGGTCGTGCTGCGCTGGCACCTGCAGATCGGCAACGTCGTGATCCCCAAGTCCGTGACGCCTGCCCGGATCGTGGAGAACATCTCGGTGTTCGACTTCGAGTTGTCGGACGAGGAGATCGCGGCAGTGTCCACTTTGGACCGTGCGGGTCGCATCGGACCGAACCCGGACACCTTCAGCGAGGCCTGAGAAGTACGAAGCCCGGACCGCCTCGTTCGCGGTCCGGGCTTCGCCGGCGACGGGCCTCGCCTCTCAGGCCCGCATGACTGTGGCGATCGGGATCCGTGCCGCGCGGATCGCCGGGATGAGGCCACCCAGCACACCGGCGACGAGACCCGCGATCACGCCCGCGACACCCGCCTCCCACGGGAAGGTGGTGCCCTGCAACGACGGGAAGCGGCCGCCGAACATCATCAGCGCCACCTGCAGACCCGCCGCGCCCGCGCCGATCGCCAGTGCGGCGGTCAGCAGGCCCGTCAGCAGCGTCTCGGCCAGCACGATTCCGGCCAGCAGCAACCGGGACATGCCCACCGCGCGGCGCAGGGCGAACTCCTCGACGCGCTCGCCGACCGTGGCGAGGCCTACGTTCAGGATGCCCGCGACGCCGATCAGCAGGACCAGGAACGCCATGCCGAGGAAGATCAGGCGCATGATCTTCAGCTCGGACTGCATGCGCTCCTTGGAGTTCACCGACTGGAAGTGCAGCTGGTTCTGGTCGACGCCGGCGCCGATGAGCTTGGCCTTCAGCAGCTGCTGCAGGTCGCCGGAGCCCGGCTCCATGTAGACCTCGAGGCTGGTGCCGCCGCCGCGGTACCTGTTGGCGTCGCTGGTCGGGGCCGCGGCGGGCATCCAGGTGCGGAGCTCGTCGAGACGCATGTAGATGCGCGGCTGCGAGTTGCCGTCCTGCACCACGCCGATGATCTGCGGCGTCACGTGGTGGGTGGCGCCCTCGATCATCATCTCGCCCGGGACGCGGTACTGCTTGAGGCCCTTGGCGGCTTCCTCGTTCAGCACGATGCGCGGGGCGAGTGACGGGACCGAGGTGAAGTCGAGCCAGCTGCCGGAGACCGGGCGGAACGGCTTGAACGGGCGGATGTCGCCGGTCAGCGCGACCATGCTGACCTCGATCGCCTGACCGGCCGGCTTCTTCTCCTGCTGCTTCTGCTCCTGGCAGACGCCGCCGGCGTCGCAGATCATCATCGGGCCGTAGTAGTCGCCGCCCCGGCCGGCGTACTCGAACGGCATGCCGCCCTCGTTGATCGGCCGCACGCCCGGTTCGCCGATGATCGCCTGAGAACTGATCATCGCGACCGCGTCGGCGCGGCCCTTCAGCGTGGCCTCGACGATCCCCGGCGCGCCTTTCTCGCCGGGGATGTAGCCCATCAGCGTGCCGTCCTTGCCGGCCTGCAGCTCGACGTCGGTGAGCATCGCCCGTTCGGCGATCTCGGAACCCGCCTGCACGGCCACGACCGCGAGGACACCGAGGAACAGCGAGACCATCGACAGGAACGTGCGCAGCTTTCGGGCGCGGATGCCCTGTCCGCCGATGACCAGGGCGGACCGCAGCTTGCCGGAGAACATCAGTTGAACCGCCCGTCGCGCAGCTCCAGCACGCGGCCCATCTTGCGCGCGTGGTCGTGGTCGTGCGTGACCAGCACGAGGCCGCAGCCCTGCCTGGTCGTGTTGAGCAGCACCTCGACGACGAGGTTGCCGGTCTCGGTGTCGAGCGCGCCCGTCGGCTCGTCGGCGAGGATCACGCGCGGCTGCCGGACCAGTGCGCGGGCGATCGCGACGCGCTGCTGCTCACCACCGGAAAGCCTGGAGGGCTTGGACTTCGCGAGGTGCGCGATGCCGACCGTCTCCAAGGCTTCCATGACCTGCTGCTTGCGCTTGCGGCGTGCGGACCAGCCCTGGCCGTTCACCAGCGCCATCGCCACGTTCTGCGCCGCGGTGAGGTGCTTGAGCAGGAAGAAGCGCTGGAACACGAACCCGAACTCCGCGCTGCGCAACGCCGCGGCCCTGCGCTCCGGGACCTTCGTGATGTCGTTGCCGTTCAGGAAGTACTGGCCGGAGTCGGCGCGGTCGAAGAGCCCGATGAGGCTCAGCAGCGTCGACTTGCCCGAACCCGAGCGGCCGAGGATCGCGACGCTCTGTCCAGGATGGACGGTGAGGTCCACACCGGACAGGATCGTGCGCGGTTCCTCCTGGCCCTTAAGCACTTTGGTGATGCCGTTGAGCTGGAGCAGCGGTGCCTGCACCTGAACCTGAGGCTGGGTCATCACGGTCCCGTCGGCTTCTGCTGCGGGTCGCCGCCCTGCTGCTGGCCCTCCGGCAGGTTCGGGCCGGGCACGGCGAGCTCCTCGTCACCGGTGAGACCCGACTTGACCTCGACGACCTTGCCGTCGGTCAGGCCGAGCGTGACGTCCGTGGTCTTGCGCGAGCCGTCGGACTGAATGACGTCGACCTTGCCCTTGCCCTGCTGACCTGCGACGGCCTCGACCGGGACGACCAGCGCCTGCGCGGACTTGCCGGTGGTGACCTCGATCGACGCCGCGGCGCCGTTGATCATCTGCACGTCCGCGGGGCCGGTGCACACGATGCGCAGCCCGGTCGACGAGCTCGGCTGCTGCGGCTGGTCGGGCTGCTTGGGCTGCTGCGGCTTGTCCGTCGGCGGGGTCTTCGGGTCCGGCGTCTGCGTGGGCTTGTCCGGGATGGTGCCCTGCGGCAGCGCGGCGATGGTGCCGAGCACGGTGCAGGGGAACGGGCCCGGCCCGTTCTTGATCTGCACGGTCACGTCGGTGAGCGCGCCGTTGATCTTGTAGGCCTGCGAGCCGTCGATGTCACCGACGATCGCGTAGCCGACGTGCTTGGCCGACGCGATCGGCATGCCCGCCGTCACCGTCGCCTTGTCGTCGACGAGCCTGCCGCCGAACGTGGCGCCGGCCGGGATCTCGACGTAGTTCGGGGTCTGGTCCTTCCACACGGTCGCGACCCTGGTGGGCTTGGTCGGCGTGCCGTTGGGCGCCGCGAGCTCGAAGTACCGCACCTGGCCCTCGACCGGCGCGACGAGCCCGAACGTCGGGTTCATCTCGACCTTGCCGGTGATGCTCAGCTTGGTGGTCAGGTCCTGCTTGGAAGGCTTGACCTTGGTCATCGTCGTGCCGCGCGGCGCCAGCTCCGGATTGGCCTGATCCGGACCTGACGGACTGCACGCCGCCACGGCGAGCGTGACCAGCGCGCACAGCGGCGCGAGAAGAATTTTGCGCACGAATGTCCCCCATGTCGTTTCAACCAACCTACCGATAAGGACACCTCATGGGTCCGGGAGGTTGCATCGGACTTTCGGCCGATGTCGCATCGACCTGGTGGTCATGGGTATCCGGGGTGTTGACCGGAAGGAGAACACCTGTGAATGCGCTTGCCGTGGTAACCGGCGCTTCCAGCGGAATAGGTTACGAACTCGCGAAAGTGCTCGCGGACAACGGCTTCGACGTCGTGGCCGTGGCGGAGGACGAGAGGATTGACGAGACGGCCGCGCAACTCGGGTCTCGCGGCGGGGCGCACGTGGAACCGGTGCGAGTCGACCTGCGCGGGTACGAGGGCGTGGAACTGCTGGTGTCGCGCGTGCGCGCGTTGGGCCGCCCTGTCGACGTGCTCGCGGTGAACGCGGGCGTCGGTGTCGGCGGTGACTTCGTGCGGGACACGTCGCTCGACGACAACTTGGAGATCGTGGACCTGAACGTCCGGTCATCGGTGCACCTGGCGCACCGGCTGATCAGCGACATGGTCGACCGCAAGGAGGGCAAGGTGCTCTTCACGTCGTCGATCGCCGCGACGGCGCCGGGCCCGTTCCACTCGGTTTACGCGGCCTCCAAGGCTTTTCTGGCGTCGTTCGCGCAGGGGCTGCGGGAAGAGCTGCGCGACACCGGGGTTTCGGTGACGACGCTGATGCCGGGGCCGACGGACACGGAGTTCTTCGAGCGCGCGGGCATGCAGGACACCAAGGTCGCGACGGGGGAGAAGGACGACCCGGCGCAGGTGGCCCAGCAGGGTTTCGACGCGTTGATGAAGGGCGACGACCACGTGGTCGCGGGCTCGGTGAAGAACAAGGTGCAGGCCATCGCCGGGAAGGTCGCGCCGGACACCGTGAAGGCCAAGATGATGCGGACGATGACCGAACCCGGTTCAGCGGAGGACGCGGACGAGTGAAGCGGATCTGGCAGGCGTACGGCGAGGACAGGCCGCTGCCCGGCTACCTCCTCGCCATCGGCAGTTACGCGGCTCTCGCGGGCGCGGTCTCGGTGGCAGGGCGTCTCACCGGCGTCCGGCTGCCCGAGCGGTTCTCGCTGCGCGACACCGCGCTCGTCGGCGTGGCGACGCACAAGGCGAGCCGGTTGCTCACCAAGGAGGCGGTGACGAGCCCGCTGCGGGCGCCGTTCACCCGCTACGAGGAACCGGCGGGGCATGCGGAGCTCAAGGAGTCCGCGCGGTCGGATCACCCGGCGCAGCACGCGA
The DNA here is from genome assembly GCF_040629405.1 of Lentzea sp. NPDC005914. NCBI lineage: Bacteria > Bacillati > Actinomycetota > Actinomycetes > Pseudonocardiales > Pseudonocardiaceae > Lentzea > Lentzea sp. NPDC005914. Next base: position 54,292 of record NZ_JBEXVQ010000016.1, read on the forward strand.
TCGGTGAGCTGCTCACGTGCCCGTTCTGCGCGGGCGTGTGGATCGCGAGCGGGCTCACGGCCGGCCTGGTGTTCGCGCCGCGGTTCACCCGGCTGGTGTCGACGGCGCTCACGGCCGTGGCGGCGTCCGACGCGCTGAACCTGGTGTACGACAAGCTGAAGTCATGACCGGCGGCCGCGCCGGCTCCCCTCGTAGGCCTGTTCGCGCAGGAGGGCGAGCCAGCGCGGCGCCAGCTCCATCTCCGGCGGCCGGTTGAGCACCGGGTCGAACGCCACCGGTGCTGTGTCGCCGCGGTCGGGATGCAGCTTCAGGGAAGCGACCTGGCGCCAGACGGCGTCCGTGCCCGAGGCGTGGATGGTGAACCGCGCCGGCAGCTCGCCGTCGTCCGGCAGCTCGTCCGGCAGCTCGTCCGGCACCGCCATGAACCACAGCAGCTCGCCGCGGTAGCGGTACGGGGCGAGGGTGCCGAGCCGGGCGTCCCGCCAGTGGCGCACGAACTTCGGCAGCAACCGCGTGCGCTCGCCGGTGCCGGTGCTCGACATCAGCAGGTCCCAGTCACCGGACTCGGTGGGCACCCGCAGCGCGATTCCGAGCACGTCCGGCTTGCCGGGGCCGGTACCCGCGCCTTTCGACAGGCGCACGGTCACGGTGGCGGTCGCGGGAAACGGGGGAGTGCCGCTCAGTTCGCCGGTCCTCTGGACACCGAGCGGATGCAGTGCGCGAGCGTGCCTGGCCTTCGAGAGCAGGCGGAACACGGTGGACAGCACATCCTCGTGTACCCGCCCGCACCGCGCGAAAACGTGGTGTTTCAAGGTCTTTCGGCGGGGGATTCTCCGATTGTGAGGCTGCTCAGAGCTCCTGGCGTGTACGCGCCTCAGGACGACACGGACCTTCTCGTCGAGGCCATGCGCGCGGCGGCGATTCCTGCGGACGCGCGAGTGTTGGACATCGGTACGGGCACGGGAGCGCTGGCCATCGCGGCGATCCGGGCCGGTGCCGCCGAAGTGACCGGCGTGGACGTGTCCCGGCGTGCGGTGTGGACCGCGCGGGTCAACGCCGCCCTGCACCGGCTGCCGTTGCGGGTGCGGCTCGGCAACGCGCTCGAGGTCGTCGTGGGCGAGCGGTTCGACCTGGTGCTCGCCAATCCGCCGTACGTGCCAGCCGCGAGCCCGTGTGCGGCACGGGGGCCGGCGCGGGCGTGGGACGCGGGGCTGGACGGTCGTCAGCTGCTGGACCCGTTGTGCGCCAGGATGTTCGACCTCCTGGTGCCGGGCGGGGTGCTGCTGATGGTCCATTCGGCACTGTGCGGAGTGGACACGACGTTGCGGCAGTTGCGGGACAACGGGTTGAAGGCGTCGATCGTGCACCGCCGCTCGGTGCCGTTCGGGCCTGTCATGAACGGCAGGATCGGCTTCCTGGAACAGCACGGCCTGATCGAGCCGGGCCAGCGGCACGAGGAACTGGTGGTGATCCGCGGTGACCGGCCAGAACGCCCGCAGTCGCGATAAAAGCAGGGTGACGGTGGTGCCGAACGGGCCGGTGCTCGTCGAGGGACCGGTCGAGCTCGTCACCGAGGACGGCGTCACGCACACCAGCGACCGCTTCGTGGTCGCGGTGTGCGCGTGCCGCCGCAGCAAGCGTTATCCGTTCTGCGACACCAGCCACCGCAAGCGTGTGCGCAGCGACGACTCGCCGGCCTCCCACGACGACAGCAGGTGATCGGCGAGCCGGGCTTCGAGCAGTTCCGTGGCCTGGATGCCGAACACGACGTCCTCGCGCAGCTCGGGTTCCTGCTCCAGCAGTGAGCCGATGACGTCGCGGCGCATGATCTGCTCGTGCACGGCGTCGGCCTCGATGTGCTCGGTGAAGAACTCGACGCACCGCGGATCGGCGTCGAGGCGTTCGAGGGCCTGGACCATGCGGTGGGCGCTCGGGGCCGTGGTGATCTCCGCGGCGGCGAAGTGGCCGACCAGCGCGCCGCGCAACGACCGGTGCAGGCCGAACAACGACATCATGTTGACGAGCGCGATGGCCGGCGCGGGCACGTCGTCCAGGTAGTGCAGGTAGTCCGACGACATGCCGGCGCCCTCGAGCAGGTCGGCGTACAGCCGCGAGTGCATCCGATCGGCCCGGCCACCACCGAACTCGTCGAACTCCACCGCGACCAGCGCCGCCTTCGCCCTGCCCCGCAGGCGAGGGATTACCCACGCGTGCGGGTCGGCTTCCTTGTGGTGGTACACCGAGCGGTGCGCGAAGTACTCGCGCATCTGGTCCCAGGTTCCGTTGTCCCGCAGGTGATGCGACACGCCGCTACCGGGAACGCGTTCGACCAGCAGGTCGTCCAGCACCGCGTCCAGGTCGCCGCCGGCGTCCACATCGGACCGCAGCGTGGCGAGGAACGCGATCTCGGTCTGGGCGCGCAGCTTGAGCAGTGCCGGATCCCATTCCCAGGCCGGGTGCACGCCGTCGAAGCCGCCGTAGTGCAGTTCGTACATCGTGTGCAGGGCGATGGTGAGATCCTCGCCGTACGGGTCGGCGGCGGCGAACGGGATCGGCTGACCGTCAGGCTCACCGCTCAGCACGGCGTTCACGGTCTCGGACAACGGCCCGCGAGGGGAGGGAAGCTTCACCGTCGTGTCATACCCGCTGGTCGACGAGCTCATGCACCAGCGAGAGCTCGCCCCGTTGCGCCAACGCCGGCGTGACGTGCTCCACCAGCTTCTCGAGCAACTCCGTCGCGGGCACCCGGCACTCCCGCCACGGGTCGACCGCGGCGCCGTCCAGGCCGTACCGGGAAGCCGCCCAGACGGCCGCCGCGCACACCTCGTCACGCACCGGGCGCGGGTCGTCGTCCAGGAACGCCATGTGGACGAGCGCGCGCGACAGGGCGGCTTGCAGCATGGCGTCCTCCACCGTCGCCGCCGCGTCCGCCACGCGGAACTCCACGGTCGGCAGCTTCAGCGACAGGCGGGCCAGCCAGAACGACTGGGCGCGGTCGACGAGGGTTCCGCACGCGACCATCCGTGCCACGTGGGCGTCGTAGTCGGCGGCGGTCGTGAACACCGGTGGCACTCCGGAGCCGGGAAAGCGCGACTGCTGGACCAGACGCCAGCTCGCGTAACCGTTGTCCGGGGAGTTCGCCGAGAGGGCGAGCAGGGTGGGCAGCCAGGGGCGGAGGTGGTTGAGAACGCGCACGCCCGTCTCGCGGTCCGGCACGCCGACGTGGACGTGGCATCCGCAGGCCTCGTAGTGCTCGACGACGCCCGCGTAGGTGTCGAGCACGCGGTGGAATCGCGGGTTGGCACGGGAGACGATCGGGTGCAAGGACGGTTTCACCGGTGTGCCACGGGAGATCAGCCCGGCGCCGATCTCCTCGGCGGCTTTCGCGAGCGTGGTGCGAGCGTCCAGGAGCACCTGACCGAGCTCGGCGACGGACGTGCACGGACCGCTCGCGGCCTCCACCTGCGTCGCGGCCAGCTCGGCGTGGAACTTGGTGAGATCGGTGTCCTGCACGCGCGCCAGCACGGCGTCCGCACGTGTGGAAGTACGTCCGGACGCCGTGTCGACGAGCAGGAACTCTTCTTCTACGCCAACGGTGTCAGCGCACTGCGGAACGCCGGGCAAGCGCGACTCCCAGTCCGATCATGCCGACACCGAGGACGAAGTGCAGCCAGTCGTCCGCGCTGTTGAGCGGCACGAAGTTGGCGTCGCTCATCTTGTCGATCACCAGCCCGTACAGCCACAGCACGAGGTACACCGCGCCGCCGCCGATCAAGAACGCCCGTGCGCCCGCCGCCGAGCGCGCGGCCAGGAAGCCGGCGACGCCGAACAAGAGGTGCACGATGTTGTGCAGGATGGAGACCATGAAGACGCCGAGGAGCATCGCGCCGGACTCGTGACCGGCGAAGGTCATGGAGTCGTAGCCCGTTGTGACGCCGGGGATGAAACCGAGCACGCCGACCAGGGCGAACACCGCCGCGACGACGAGTGCGGCCTGCTGGACCCGTGTGCGGGTGGTGACGTCGGCCATGGGTGGTCACCTCGTTCTGTATGGATCTCGTTCTGGGGTGAGCCTCGCTCTGGGTTGAACACGGCCGGTGATCGACTACCCGGCGGGGGTAGACGCAAACCCTCGGTGGGTATTCGCAGCGGCATGGACGACCAGACGATCGAGGCGCTCGGCAAGCTCAGCCTGGCGCTGGAGACCACCGAACGGGCCCGCGGCCACCTCTACTCGTTCCACCAGCTCACCGGAACGGCGGACTTCACCCTCGACGAGGCGATCACCCTGTTGCGCCAGGCGGGCCACCACGAGCACGCCGACCGGGTTCAGCGGGAGCTGCTCGGCAGGAACGTGTTGCCGGGCCGGTGGACGTTCGAGATCGTCGAGCAGTACGACGACACCTACTACGACGTGTTCCGGGACGTGACGCGTGCTGCCAGGAACGACCTGGGCGGCGGCAAGCGGCACGAGTTCGAGGCACGGCTGAAGCGCGAGCGTCAGCGGCTCAGCGCCGCCGCGTACGCCGACAGGGACTCGCGGTCCGGCTGACCCGTCTTCGCGATCAGCGACGCCACGTGCTTCTCGACCGTGCGCGGCGAGATGTGCAGGCGGGTGCCGATCGCCTTGTTGCCCATCCGGTCGGCGAGCAGCACGAAGACCTCGAACTCGCGGACCGTCACGCCGTGCCCGCGCAGCTGTTTCGGAACCTGGTCGGTACCGGTGCGGCGTTGCTGCACCGGCGCGCCCGCCTGCCGCAACAACCCCCGGCACGCCGAGGCCACCGGCGGGATCCCCGCTTGGTGGAAGTACTCCTCGGCGGCGCGCAACCACGTCACCGGGTCGCCCCACGCCTCGGCTTCCGGCGCGACCAGCCGCAGCCCGAGGTGCCGTGCCATCGGGTACAGCGAGGCCGCCTCCTGGGCGCTGTCGAACGCCTGGCGCGCCTCGGCGTACCTGCCGTCGCGGCCGAGCAGCACGGCGTGGGCCAGGTCGGCGAACTGGCGGTTCCAGCGCATGCCGGCGGCACTCGACTTCGCCAGGACCTCGTAGTCGGACCAGCCGAAGCGGCCGTCGAGCACCGCGAGCAGCACGCGCGTGCCGTGCGAGCCGGAGAGGTGGAACGGGGTGGGGCTCTCCGACTCCCTGGCCTCCGCGAGGTCGAGCTCCTGCATCGCCAGCACGTGGTTCTCCTCGAGCAGGGCGCAGAACGCGCGCGCGAGCCCGTAACAGAGCGGAACTTCCTGGGCGCCACCGTTCTTCGCGACCGCCTCGAACTTGCCGACGGCCTCGTCGGTCTCCTGCCGGTTGCCGCGATGCGCGGCGAGCGTCGCCTTGACCATCAACAGGTACCGGGTCAGCGAGTGGAACCGCAGCCGCGCGGTGGCCTCCAGGCAGCTCTCGACCTGCTCGGCGGCTTCGTCGTAGTCGCCGGCCAGCACGAGCTGCAGCGCCATGATGGCGTTCACGCTGTACGCCACCGTGATCGCGCCCGCCCGGCACGCTTCACCGTGCGCGCGTTCCAGCGTGCCGGTGCTCCCGTTGGCGAGCCAGTCGTTGCCCGCCAACCGAACCAGCGCGTAGATGTGCTGGATCGGCATCTGGTGCGTGTCCGCCAGTGCGCGCGCTTTGTCGAAGCACCTGTTGGCCTCGTCGAGATCCTGTTCGCGCGCGATGATCCCGAGCAGCTGCCACGCCTCGCACGCGACGGCGGGAAGGCTGGCCCGTGCCGCCGCCTCCGCCGCCTGCCGCGCGAGGCTCGCCGCCGACTCGACCCGGTCGGAGCTCGGACTGATCAGCGACAGGTAGGCCGAGGTGACGTCCAGCTGCGCGGTCAGCTCGTCGGGCGCGTCCGGTCCGAGCAGCGCACGGGCGATGCGCACCTGCTCGACCCCGTAGGTGAACCGTCCGGCTTGGTGCGCGACGCGCGCGAGTCGCGTGTGGAGCTTCGCCTTTCCTGGCCCGTCCTTGAGTTCCGCCAGGTCCTTCTCGAACCCGAAGGCGCGCTCGAACTCGCCGGTCTCCGCGAGAGCCGGAAGGAGGGAGTCCAGCACCTCGGCGCGCGCGTCGTCGGTGAGCAGCCGTTGCGCGCGGTCCAGCAACGTGACCGCGGACCCCGCCGCACCCGAGGTCAGCGCCCGCTTTCCCGCCTCGGCGAACAGGAGTCCGGCCTGGGCCGGCGATCCGGCGTCGAACCTGAGCTTCGCGACGAGCGGGCACCAGTCGCCGGTCAGCCCGGGGTGCAGGTCCTCGATCACGTCGGCCGCGCGCCGGGACAGCTCCGCACGTTCGCCGGGGGTCAGCTGCGCCAGCAGGGCGTCCGCGGTCAGAGGGTGCCGGAAGGCGTACCAGTCGGGGGCGGGCTCGTCGGGCGTCACGAGCTGTGCGGCCACACCGGCGTGCAGATGGCTGAGGAGCTGGCGGTCGTCGGTGCCGGTCACCCGTTGCACCACGGACAGCGGGAACCGGTGACCCAGCACGGCCGCGATCGACAGCACCTCGCGTCCCTGAGGCCCCAGGCGGTCGGTGCGGTGGGCGACACTGCGCACGAACGCCGCCGGGACCGGCAGCTTCAGCTCGCCGAGCACCTGCCAGCCGGTGGAGCCTGCGACGAGCAGGCCGCTGCTCACCATGCCGTGCAGCAGTTCCTCGATGACGAACGGGTTTCCGTCGCTGTCCGTCCACAAGCGATCCGAGAGCTCCGCCGGGATCTGCTCGCTCTCGAGGCAGGCGGCGGTCATCTGCTCGACCTCGGGCCGGGTCAGCCTGCGCAGCTCCAGCGGCGTGGCCGCGCCTCTCTGCACGATCCGGTGGATCAGCTCCAGGGCGTTGCCCGGTTCGTTGCGGCTCGTGGCGAGCAGCAGGACGGGCTGGTCTTCCAGGTTGTCCGTCAGGTACTCGATGACCGCGAGCGTCTCGGCGTCGGCGTCGTGCAGGTCTTCGAGGACCAGCAGGCACGGTGTCGTCCTGGCGACCGACGCGAGCAGCCTGAGCACCGCTTCCGCCAGGACCACGACGGATTCCGTCGTGGACTGGTGGTCGTGCCACTCCGGGATCAGCGTGCCCAGCACCGGCTTGTACGGTCCGAGCGCGGAGTCGTCCGGCGGTTCGCCGCGAAAGAGCCCGAGCAACGCCTCTGCGATCGGCCGGAACGGCACCATCGGCCCGATCGTCGTGCCGCGTCCCTTCAGCACCCGGATGCCCTCGCCGTACGCCTGCCCGGCCGCGTACCGGGCCAGCCGCGACTTGCCGATACCGGCCTCGCCGGTCAGGAAGATCGCTCCTCCCTGCCCTGTCCGGGTGCGCCTGAGTGCCCCCGTGAGGGCCGTGACCTCTCGATCGCGGCCGACCACGTGGGGGGCTCGGGTCTGCATGGCAGGACCTTAACGGCAGGGTGACGTCGTCCGTGTCGGCTGCTCAGGCGTATTCGCCGCGACAGCCCGGTGAGATCAGGAAAGGATCTTTCCGCGATCAACGCGAAGGGCCGGGCTGCTCGCCCGGCCCCCCTCATCCGGTCTTGACTCTCACTGCACGCTGACGGTCGGGTCCGACAACGTGGGCGTGATGGACGCGAACGCACTCACCGCGAGCGTCAGTCCGGCGAGCGCGCGAGCTCGGGCGCCTGCCTTCGACCTCGGCGTGAGCTCCATCTCCCCGATCACGCTCTCGACCGGCTCGGGCAGGGCGGTCGGGCGGTGCAGGGACTCGTTCATCAGACGCTCTCCTCATCTGTTGGTGTCACGGTTCGAGCAGCAGGACCGACGGCACGGGAAACCCTTGGCGCAGCACGCCGTAGCCGATACCGGCCAGGCCCGTGAGCAGACCGGGCGACGGGACGCCTCCCGGGGTGGCGCAGCGGGCGCCGTGTTCGTCCAGTGCTCCCAGCAGCAGTGCCGTGCGGCGGGTCGCGGCACTGGGGTGGTGTGCGGCCAGGGCTTCCACGACGCCCAGTTCACCGTGGCAGAGACTCATGTCCCGCAACGGTTCCCGGGATGCCAGCGCCACACCCAGCCGCTCGTCCGAGCGGGCCAGTGCGGCGCCGGCCAGACCCGTGCACCAGCCGGTGTCGGTCGGGTCGATCGCGTCGCTTTCGAAGAAGGCCTCTGCTGCCACATAGAAGGACTCGTCGGAAACCGCCTCGGCGTAACGCCGCAGAGCCCATCCGATTCCCGCATGGCCGCGGGCGAACCCATTAGCAGAACAAATCGCCCCACGTAGGAGCGACGCGTAGTGAGTCGCCAGCGTCATGGATTTAGGCGTGCCCACGGCGAGCATGGCGGCGAGCGAGCCGGCGACGCCGTCCACGACGCTGAACGACGTGTCCTCCACCGGCATCAGCGACACGGCGGACGCGAGCAGTCCGGGGTCGAGGCCGAGCAACGGGGTCAGGCGCGAAAGCGCGTAACAGATCCCGCCCAGGCCGTGGAGCCCGCCACCCACCGCCGTGACCAGTTCCGGGGTTGACGCGAACAGGTCCAGGAGCCGCGGCAACGGACGCACGGCGTCACGCGCGAAGTCGACATAGCGGGCGGCACCGGTCAAAGCACCCAGCTCGGCCAGGAAGAGCGCGACCCCCGTGTAGCCGTTGGACAGACCGGCGCCGAGCGGCTGCACCGTCCAGTGCCGGTCGTCGATCAGCTCCAGCCCCAGCCAGTTGACGCGATCCGGGCCCTTCACGGCGTGCGCGAGGATCTGGTCCGCGATCCCGCACGCCGCCACCAGCAGCCGCGCCGGATCCGGGTCCACCGCGGCGACGTGACCGGGCAGAGCACCGCCGGAGTGATGCGACACCGGCCGTGGCCGGGACGCCAGAGCGGCCGCGATCACCCACTGCTGGTCGTGCCGGTCCACCTCGCTCATCGCCGCGATCTTGCGTTCGACGGCGTGCAGTCCGGGCTCCGGCAGCATCCCCGGCAGCCGGAGCCCGGACGTGGTCCACAGGTCGCGCGACCCCGGCCGGCACGTGAACAGGGGCACGTCACCACGCCACAGGTCCGCCACCTCGAAGGGCACCAGCCGGTCGAGCAACGGGTCGTCGACGATCAGCACGCCGAACGCCAGGTCGCGGTCCATCGCGTCGACGAGAACGCTCGGATGCGTGGATTCGTCCAACAACACGGCGTACTGACGGGTCGCACGCGCCACGAACCGCACCTCGTCGTCAGCGCACGCACGGACCAAGCGCAGCAGCTCGCCTCGGTGCGCCACGATCGCGTCGTAGCCCGCGCGGAACCCCGCCAGCAGCGATTCCTGGTAGTCGGCGGGCTCGGCCGGCACACCACCCAGCAACGGCCGGTTGAACGCCCCTGGGGACTCGCGGGGGCGCCGGACGAGCCGCATCCGGTCCGTTCCGGCGTCGGCCCAGTCGACGACGTCCAACGGCGACGGCACGCCCTGGTCACCGCCGACCCCGGACACGTCCACGACGCCGTTGTCGCCCATCAGCACGTGGGGGAGCAACGCCGTCCGATGCACAGACCGTGCGAGGGCCAGCGCGGCCGGATCGTCGGAGGACGAAGGCGTCGGGTGGAACAGCGTCTCCACGTCGACCAGCACCGGCTGGTCACCGCACGCGATCAGGTTCTCGTAGTGCATGTCGGTGCCGTCGACCGCGTAGAGCAGCGCGAGCAACGCCCCGAGCCGCCGGTAGAACTCGGCCACGCCCGGCACGTCCGCACACGGCGCGTGCTCCACGAACTCGAGCCACCCGTACCCGTCGCGCGCCACGAGCCGCGGCGAGCGGAAGTTCATTCCAGTTCGCATGGAAAGCCACGACAGCTGGGCGACGAAGTGCACGTGCAGCTCGACCGGCCGCGGCCGGTAGACCAGCCGGTCACCGGACTCGAAGGTCAGCACCGCGACCGTCCGGCCCTGCTGGTGCGGATCGCCCTGGCCCGTCTCGATCGCCACCAGCGCACCCGGATCCAGCCCGCCGAAGATCGTCCTGATGATCTCCGCGCGGTCCCGGGTGAAGCGCGACGACAGCTCGTGGTGCGCGGAAACGGCCTGCTCACAGGCCTGCGCGAGCAACCGCGCCAGCACCGGGTAGCGGGCGAACAACTCCGGCAGGTCCAGGTTCCGCGTGAACGACGTGAACCGCTCGGCCGGGGAGTCCCCGACGAGCGTGCCGCGCGCGTTGTGCAGCTCCAGCACCAGCGTGCGGGTCGCGATCCCCACCAGGCGGCGGCCCAGCTGCTCGGCGAACGAGGCGTCGAACGGGGGCGCGACCTCGATGCGGGCGGCGTCGATCAGCGGGCGCAGCGCGTGGGCGAAGGCCGCAGTCCAGCTCTCGCCCGTGGTGGTCTCAGCCGCGGAGGTCACCGGCAGAACCTCGCATGCGCGCACGCGGAACACATGGGGGGCACGCCCCCAGATTTGCGGTGAACGTGAATATGGGGGATCGCCCCCCATGTTTCGAGACCCCGGCGGCCTGAGACTCGTGGCCGGAGAGGGGAACGAGCATGAGGGAGTTTGCGGTCCGGGACCTGAGAGGGGAGCGGGCATGAGGGAGTTCGGGGAGCTGTTGCGCACCTACCGCATCCGTGTCGGCCTCACCCAGCAGCAGCTGGCCGACTTCGCGATGGTGAGCGTGCGGGCCATCCGCGACCTGGAGTGCGGCCGCACGAGATCGCCGCGCGCCGAGACGGTGCGGCTGCTCGCGGCCGGGCTCCGGCTGGACGACGACAGCCGCGCGACCCTGCAGGAGGCCGGGGGAAGGCCGGCCGGGCCCGTGTCGGTGCCGCCACCGGCGCCGTCGTCGGCGATCGTGGGCCGCGAGATCGAGTCCGCCGCGCTGATGGACCTGTTCGTCGACGGACGGCGGCTGGTGACGATCACCGGCGTCAGCGGGGTGGGCAAGACGCGGCTCGCGCTGGAGGTGGCGGGGGAGCTGCACTTCCGGCTCGGCTGGTCGGTGGCGTGGCTGCCCGCGTCGCGCACTCCGGCGATCGACGACAACCAGGACACGGTCCTCGTCACCGACCACAGTCCTGACGTCGAGTTGCTGGCCTCGCACCCGAGGCTGCGGGTCATCGTCACGTCGCTCGCACCGACGGGGAGTCCGGGCGAGCACGTCTTTCCGCTGGCACCACTGGCGGACGACGCGGCGGTGCAGCTGCTCGTGACGCACGTGCGGCGGGTGCGGCCCGGGTTCCGGCAGGAGGCCGCGAACCACGCCGCGCTGATCGGGCTGGTGCGCGAGCTCGACGGGCTGCCGTCGGCACTGGAGTTCGCCGCCGGGTGGTTCATGGTCTACTCGCCCGAGCACCTGCTGGAGCGGCTGCGGACCAATCCGCTGGACCCGACCTCGGCCCACCTGCGCGACTCGCTGCGGCTCTCGCTGTCCACATTGGACGTCGAGGAACGCGATGTGCTGGTGCGCATGGCCGATCGCGGTGACGGGGACAACGAGCACGTCGCACGCGCTCTGAGCGTGCGTGGACTGGTCCGTCGCGCGGGACCCCGATACGAGGTGCTCAACCTCGTGCGTGCGGCGGTGCTGGAACCGGTGTCAGGGCCACATCTCGCGGGGGGTGTGGCCCTGACCTGGCCCTGTTAGAACTGCACCGATCAGAACTGCGCCCGAATCAGAACTGGGCGGTCAGGCACGCAAGGCGGTCACCGGCGGTGCCCGCCTTGCCGTGCTCGGTGCTGGAGTGCGTGGCGTGGATGATGACCGCGTTCGCCTCGCCCTTGCGGAACTCCCACTTCACCCTCGCCTTGCCGGTCGCGGCACCCTGCGCGTCGGTGGTGAAGTCGAGCCAGATCTCGTTCTCCGCGTTGGCGAACTTCGGGTCGACGCTCGGCGTGACCGGGTCCTTGTCGTTCTGGTAGTGCGGGCCCGAGTCGGCGGGCTTGGCGCCGCACGGCTTGGTGTGCACGTGTGAGCCGTACTTCGTGTTCGGCAGCAGGCCGGACACCTTCAGCTCGACCGTCGTCTGTCCGTTCTCGACGGACGAGCCGGCGGAGAGCTTGGCGCCCAACGGGATCCGCTTGACGTCGTAGGTGAGGCCCTTGGGCTGGTCACCGGACGCGGCGGGCTCGGCCACCGCGGTTTCCGCCACCGGCTTGATCTCCGGCGCCTGGGGCGCGGAGGACGGAGTCTCGCTCGAACAAGCGGCCAGTCCGCCGGTGAGCAGTACGGCACCCACGAGGGCCGCCACAGTCGTGCGCATGTTTCTCCTTGAGTCAGCTGCGTTCCAGGTTCCCACCCCCTCCACGTTCACCATCGGGTGACTGGTTCAGATCAAGTGAGACGAGGTCGCGGAACGCGTCTCGATAGGCTCCGCACAGGTGGTAGCCGCCGTGAGTCTCCACTTTGTCCGGTGAGCCGTTCGTCTCCCCGGCACGACGGTCGACCGTGTTGTCGTCCCAGCCGTGCACCGGGAAGCCGAGGTAGTCGGTGCGGCGCCACAGGTTGATCCAGTTCGGACCCAGCAGGAAAGAGAGGCCGCGATCCGGTGTGGCGCCAGGCTGCCGGCGCCACGGGTCGCACGAGAACAGCGCGCCCGCACGGACTTCCGGTGTGCCGAGCACCACAGGGCCGAGCAGCTCGGGGAAGATCCGCCCGAAGTACGGCCGCAGCTGCACGCCGTACGTCAGCAGCTGCGCACGCCCCAGGTACCCCTCCGGCAACGCGTACAGCGCGGCTACGGCCAGCACGGCGCCCAGGCTGTGCGCGGACAGCACCACGCGGTTGTCCGGCGACTCGTCGAGGAACTCGCGGGTCCGGTCCGCGATCTCCGGCACCGCGCGCTCCGCGTAACAGGGCGGCGCGAACGGGTGTGCCGTGCGCGGCAGGAAGCACATCAGGTCCCACAGCAGGCCGAGCGGGCGCCGGTTCGTCAGCATCCCCGCGCCGACGAACGACCCGATCACCGCGACCCCGGCGAGCCCGGTGACCCAGTCGCCCTTGCCCAGCACCCACGTGACGCCCCGCCACTGCGACCACGACGGCGCGTCGAACGTGAGGTGGCAGGTCAGGATCAGCGCGAGCACGCCGAGCGTCGACAGCACACCGATGACGGTCTCGGCCCGGTGCGAGACGGCGACCACGTGCCGCACTCGCACGACGAGCACGTCGGCCTCGCTGTCCAGGGCGGTGGGCTGGAAGAGCCGCGACAACAACGTGAACGCCTGCGCGATCACCAGCAGCACCAGCGGAACCAGCGCCACCGCGAAGGCCGCGCTGAACCACGAGTAGAACGACGGCGCGCGCAGCCCGGTGCCGACCCAGCCCCGGAACGTCAGCACCAGCACCGTCGAGAGCATCACCGACGAGGTGAGCGACAACCCCAGCAGCACACCGGGACCCGCGCCGCGCCAGGCCTGCCACTCGTCACCGTGCCGCGGCCGGGCCCGCCACGCGAGCACCACGCCGACGAGCGCGGCACCGATCCACGACAGCGAAACCCAGTACGTGGCAACCATGAACGCCACGAACAGCACGAGCAGGATCAACGGCCCTTTGGCGTCGTTGCGCCGCCACGACCACGCTGCCAGCACGGACCCGAGCAGCGCCACCGTGACGACCGGCGGCCCCCACGACGTCAGCCACAGCGGCCCGTCGAACACCGGCGCGATCGCGTAGAGCCCGAACCCGTGCGCCACCAGCACGATCACCGCCGAGATCATCAGCAGCCACGACCACAGGCCGCCCTTCTCGGTCGACGGCACGTCCGGGCAGTCCGTCGTGGTCACCACGACCCTGGCCATGACCGTCGCCAGCAGGCCGCCCGCGAGCACGGTCAGCACCAGGAAGAACGCGTGCTGCAGCAGCTGCGCGCTCGTCACCAGCACCACCACGCAACAGCCCGCCGCGATGTGCAGCCGGGTGAGCCGGCGGATCCGCGGGCTGCCCTCCCACATGGACGACCGGCTGAGCATCACGCCGGGCCGCCGCACCGGGGACCGGCGCATCGTCGTCATCTCGTATCTGCTGCGGGACAACGACGTGAGCGCCAGCAACCCCAGCAGCAGCAACACCGGCACGGCGGACGCGGCCAGCACCCGGATGTGCCGCGCGGGATCGCCGAGCAGGTCCAGGAACTCCGGCAGCCGCTTGCACGTGGTCCCGGGTAACGCGCACTGGATCGCGTAGATGTCGATCGCGACCTCGCACACCGACAGCACCAGCAGCACCGTGAGCCCCAGCCCGAACAGCCGCGTCGAGGCGGCGCCGCGCCCGGCGTTCCACCACACCATCCGCTTCGTGGTCGGCGTCGAGTCGTCGGGGAGCTTGCGAGACCAGTAGGCGACGTTCGCAAGCCCGAACGGCAGCAACAACGCCCAGCCGATGCGCCCCAGCGCGTTCGCGAGCACCGACGGCACCCCGCTGCCGGGCAGTCCGGGGCTGCTGCGCGCCATCCCGCCCCACGAGTACGCCTCGCGCCGCACGGCCTCGGGCACTCGTCCGGCGTGATCCGGTGGCAGCTCGGCGACCTTGTCCGGTTTCGGGCGCCAGAAGCTGCCGAACCTGTCCCCGCGGAACTGTTCGACGGCGTGGTCGGGGAGCGCCAGCATCGCGGGCGGGGGCGTGTTGTTGACCCCGTGGATGCGCAGTTCAAGGGTACGTGGGCTCGTCGACGTCACCGCGGCCTCCCTTTACTCCAGTTGTCGTCCGGAAAACTGCTCCAGTTAGCGGCCGAACGGGTGAAATAGGTGTATCCAACCGCCCTGGAAAGCCTCTACTTGGCAAGGAGGCCCCACCATGACCACAACCGCTCACCCGAACGTCGCAAACTCCGTCGGACTCGCCGAGTTCCTCGCCACCGCGGGCACGCTCACCCTGGCGCAGCGCAAGCTCATCGTCGACCAGGCGTTGGTCCTGCTGGAACAGAACTACGCGCACCTGCCTCTCAAAGTCGCGATGCACGCGGTGAATCCTGTGCAAAGACTCAGGGTCTTACGAGCCAGACTCGAACGGCAGACCGACGCCACGGCCGAGCCCGAGTGGCAGTTCCACCGCGAGCTGTCGAGCACCTTCCACTCGGTGCGCGACCTGCACACGAACTACCTGCTGCCCGCGCCGTTCGCGGGCAAGATCGCGTTTCTGCCGTTCCAGTTGGAGCACTGCTTCGACGAGGACGGCACCGAGCACTACCTCGTCGCCCGCGCGGTCGCCGGCTTCGACGGGTTCGCCGTCGGCACCGAGGTCACGCACTGGAACGGCGTGCCGATCGGCCGTGCCGTCGCGTTGAACGGCGCGATCTTCGCGGGCAGCAACACCGCCGCGAACCTCGCCCGCGGCCTGGAGTCGCTCACGTTGCGCCCCTTGGTGATCCAGCTCCCGCCCGACGAGGACTGGGTCGTCGTCACGTTCGTCGGTGCGGCCGGCTCCGAGGAGATCCGCGTCGACTGGCAGGTGACCGACAACCTGCCGCCGATGACCGACGTCGACTCGCTCAGCTCCGCCGCGGCCGCGCAGGGCGTCGACCTCGACTCCGACGAGAAGGCGCGCGCCAAGAAGTTGTTGCACGCGCCCAAGGTCGTGCAGGCCGAGGCCGCCGGTGGCGCCGTCGCGATGGCCGTGCAGGACGTGCCGACGACGATGCCCGGCGTGTTCCGGGCACGCCCGGTCACCACGCCGTCCGGCGAGTTCGGCCACCTGCGGATCTTCACGTTCAGCGTCGACGACCCGGAGGCGTTCCGCACCGAGTTCGTGCGGCTCGCGGCTCTGCTGCCGCAGAACGGGCTGATCGTCGACGTGCGGGACAACGGCGGCGGCCACATCTTCGCCTCGGAGTTCCTGCTGCAGACGATGACGCCGCGCCGCATCGACCCGGAACCCGTGCAGTTCCTGAGCACGCCGCTGAACCTGCGCATCTGCCGCCGTCACGCGGACGACCCGACCGGCCAGATCGACCTCGGCCCGTGGTTCCCGTCGCTGGACTCCTCGACCGAGACCGGGCAGGCGTTCTCCTGCGCCCACACCATCACGCCGGTCGACGGCGCGAACGAGGTGGGCCAGACCTACCACGGCCCGGTGCTGCTGATCACCGACGCGCGCTGCTACTCCGCGACCGACATCTTCGCCGCGGGCTGGGCCGACCACGAGCTGGGCCCGATCCTCGGTGTGGACGACAACACCGGTGCCGGCGGCGCTAACGTGTGGACGCACGGGCTGCTCGCGCAGCTGCTGAAGATCCCGGCGCCGGGCGACTCCGAGTCGCCGTACAAGCCGTTGCCGGGCAGGGCGAACATGCGCGTGGCGATCCGCCGCACGTTGCGCGTCGGCAAGCTTTCCGGGACGCCCGTGGAGGATCTGGGCGTGCGGCCGACGCACCAGCACAAGCTGACGCGCGCGGACCTGTTGCAGGGCAACGTCGATCTGCTCGCCCGTGCCGGGTCGCTGCTCGCCGCGATGCCGGTGCGGCGGCTCGGAGTGGCGGTCGCGGGAACGACCGTCTCACTGGACACCGTGAACCTCGACCGGGTGGACGTCTACGTCGACGGCCGCCCGGCCACCTCGCTGGACGTGACCGACGGCGCGCACACCGCGACGTTGAGCGCGACCGGGTCCGAGGTGCGGGTCGAGGGGTTCGCGGACGGACAGCTGGTGGCCGCGCGCAAGGTCGCCAGTTGACAGGGCGGGCGCTTCCGGTGACTCCATGACCGGAAGCGCCCGCTCCTGTTGTACCGCCTGGTACTTACTTACTTGGTGAAGGTGAAGGCGCGGTCGGAGGCGACGGCCGCCAGCTGCTTCTCCGTGCCCGGCGTCCAGCTCTGGACCCAGACGACCTCACCGTTCGGGCGGAAGTTGCGGGCCTCCACGATGCCGAACCTGTCGTCCTTGGCGAGGACGGTCACGCCACCGCGATGGTCGCTGACGGTGGCGGTGCACGTGGTGGTCTCGCAGTACTCCTTCGGCGACAGCTTGTGGAAGCCCGGCGCGTTGACCTGCGTGAACGTCGAGACGTTCGCGCCGTTGTAGGTGAACGACACCGAGTTGCCCATGTACTGCATGTCGTCGAAGACGCCCTCGGCTTCGCCGCCCCAGTTGCCGGTCACGACGTCCCTGGCGCCGAGGAAGGCACGCGGGAACGCCTTCTTCTGGTGTGCGGAGAACCTGTCGGCCTGCTTCTGCAGCTCCGCCTTGGTCTTGTGGACCGGCTTGACGTCCTTCGGCGGCCACGTGAGGTCCGTCGAAGCCGATGCCGAGCTCGCGAATCCGAGGAGTGCGAGGCCTGCAACGGCAGCCGTCATCACGTTGCGCATGCGCATGAATCCCCCTGGTGAGTATTAACCTCTCAATCTCAGAGACGCCCCAAGATCACCATAGGTTGCACACGAGTTTTTCCGTGGTGTGGCCTAGAGCCAGCCGCGCCGCATCGCCTGCACTCCCGCCTGGAACCGGGTCTGTGCCCCACATCGGTCCATCAGCTGCCGCACTCGCCGTTGCACGGTCCGGGGTGCCAGACCCAGCTGCCGCGCGATCGACTCGTCGGTGAGCCCGGCCGCGAGCAGTCCCAGCAGGTTCGGGTCCACATCGGCCGCCGCCGCGTAGATCCCGCCCGGGCTGAACGGGATTCCCTTGTCCCAGTAGAGCTCGAACGTCGAGCGCAGCACGTCCAGCAACGCCGACGGGCGGATCAGCAGCACCTTGTCGACGACGTCGCCGTTCGCCACCGGCAGCACCGCGGCGTGCGTGTCGATCACGGCGAGCTTGAACGGCAGCGTCGGCGTGACGCGGGCCCGTTCGCCCGCCGCGACCAGTTCGATGATCTCGGTGACGCGGCCGGGAAGGTCCACAGCGGACCGGTCGTAGACCACGCGCCACTGCACGTCGCGTTGCCGCGTCTCGTCTTCCAGCGCTACGTGTTCGCCCAGCGGCGTCACGTACGGCGGCTGGTCGAGCACGCACACCTCGTCGCGGGCGCCGTTGAGCAGCGTGTGCCACAGCTCCCGCACCGCGCCGACGCCGGTCACGGTCTCGACGAACGCGTCGTCCGCCTGCTCCTCGTCGCGGTTGCGCAGGTAGAGCTCCATCAGCGGGCCGACGTCCGCGCGGGCCCTGCGGTTCTGGTCCTCGCGCGCCGCGATGAGCGCCTCCACGGCGAGGTCGGGCGCGACGGCCTGCCACACGTCGCCCGGCAGGTGCCGGACGATGCCCAGCTGTCGCATTTGCGCCAGCAGGTCGGGTGCGACGCCGATCTCGTCCGTGGTGCGGCTACCTCCCGTTACCAGAAGCTCGTAAACGGCCGTTAGCTCCGGCGCGACGCCCAAGTGTCCGAACACGGCCATATTGTGCGCCATTCAGCCCAGTACACCTGTCGTGAACACGCCAGTGTCGTTATTCGGACTCCGCCAGACCTGTTTTCGCCGGTGTGACCCGACTTACGGTCCTCGTCAACCTCCGCAGCCGGTTCAGAACACTGACGCCCTCAACGGCACGCGAAGGCCCTGCGTGGAAGGACCTCACGTGAACGGATTGCGACGCACGAGCGTGTGCGCCGCGGCTGTCTCCGCCGCCGTGCTCAGCGTTATCTCACCCGCTAACGCTGCCCCCGCCCCGGTTCAGTCCCAACCGGACTCGACCCAGGTGAACCGCCCGTTCGAACGGCTGATCGTCGGCTACAAGCCCGGCACCGCCGAAGCCTCGTCCGACACCGCTGCCTCGGACGATGTGAAGAGCAAGGGCAAGTCCGTGCACCGCCGCATGTCCAGCGGTGCCGTCGTCGTCGACCTGGGCTCGAAGACCGCCAACGCGGACTCGGCCATCCAGGCGTTCAAGAGCGACCCCGACGTCGCTTATGTCGAGCCGGACCTGCTGATGCAGCCGTTCGCCGACCCGAACGACACCGAGTACTCCCGGCAGTGGGACCTGTTCGAGGCCACCGCGGGCATGAACGTGCCCGGCGCGTGGTCCAGCACGACCGGCGCGGGCGTGACCGTCGCCGTGATCGACACCGGTTACGTGGCGCACAGCGATCTGGCGAGCAAGGTCGTCGCGGGGTACGACTTTGTGTCGGACGCTTCGCGTGCACGTGACGGCAACGGCCGCGACGCGGACCCGTCGGACAACGGCGACTGGATGAAGGCCGGTGACTGCGGCACCGACGCGTCCGGCAACCCGTCCCCGCCGTCGGACCAGAACTCGTCCTGGCACGGCACCCACGTGGCCGGCACCATCGCCGCGTCCACGAACAACAGCAAGGGCATCGCGGGCATCGCCTACGACGCCAAGATCCAGCCCGTCCGCGTGCTGGCGCAGTGCGGTGGCTCCACTTCGGACATCGCCGACGCGATCACCTGGGCGTCCGGCGGCACCGTGAGCGGTGTACCGGCCAACGCGACGCCCGCCAAGGTCATCAACATGTCGCTGGGCGGTCAGTCGTCCTGCTCGACGACCTACCAGAACGCGATCAACGGCGCGATCAACCGCGGCACCACCGTCGTCGTGGCGGCCGGCAACTCGAACGCCAACGTCGCGAACTTCACCCCGGCGAACTGCTCGGGCGTGCTGACCGTGGCGGCGCTGGGACGTGAGGGCAACAAGGCCTTCTACTCGAACTTCGGCTCCCGCATCGACGTCGCGGCGCCCGGCGGCGAGACCCGTCGCGGCACCGACACCCCCGGCACCATCACCACGCCGGAGAACGGCATCTGGTCGACCCTGAACACCGGTGCCACCACGCCGGGTTCGGAGACCTACAAGCCGTACCAGGGCACGTCGATGGCCGCTCCGCACATCGCGGGCCTCGCGGCACTGCTGGTGGCCAAGAAGTCGTCGCTGACGCCGGCCCAGGTCAAGGACCTGATCAAGACCAACGCCCGGCCGATCCCCGGCACCTGCTCCGGTGGCTG
Organism: Lentzea sp. NPDC005914; assembly: GCF_040629405.1. Taxonomy (NCBI): domain Bacteria; kingdom Bacillati; phylum Actinomycetota; class Actinomycetes; order Pseudonocardiales; family Pseudonocardiaceae; genus Lentzea; species Lentzea sp. NPDC005914. The sequence goes on from NZ_JBEXVQ010000016.1 coordinate 74,096, forward strand.
TGGCGCGGGCCTGGCCGACGCGACCAAGGCCGTGAACGCGATCGACACCACGCCGCCGCCCTCCGGTGGCCTGGAGAACACGACCGACGTCGCCATCCCTGACCGCGGTGCCGCGGTGACCTCGTCGATCGTGTCCACCCTGTCCGGTAACGCTTCGTCGGCGGTGAAGGTCGGCGTGGACATCGTCCACACCTACCGCGGCGACCTGGTGATCGACCTGGTCGCGCCGGACGGCACCGCCTACCGGCTGAAGAACTCGTCCTCTTCGGACAGTGCCGACAACGTGGTGGCGACCTACACGGTCAACGCCTCGTCCGAGGTCGCGGCGGGCACGTGGAAGCTGCGGGTCCAGGACGTGTACTCCGGTGACACCGGGTACATCAACTCCTGGAACCTGACCCTGCAATAGCTCCACGAGTTCGCCGAGGGGCGGTGCCTTCCATCCTGAGGAAGGCGCCGCCCTTTCACATTCTGTGCCAAGGTCGGATTCATGGTGTTCGACGACGTGCTCGCGGAGCTGGCCGAACGCAGGGCGGAGTTCCGAGAGCAGAGGTACGTGCCGAGGGACTTCATCGCCCGGCTCAAGGAGACCGGGATCTACCGGGCCGCGGCACCGGCCAGGTTCGGCGGCGAACCGTTGCCGCCCGCCGAGTTCCTCGACCGGATCGAACGCATCTCGGTGGTCGACGGGTCCACGGGCTGGGTCGCGAGCTTCGGGTCCGGCCTCGTCTACCTCGCCGCGCTGCCCGAGGACACCCAGGCCGAGCTCTACCGCGACGGCCCCGACGTCGTCTTCGCCGGCGGGCTCTTCCCCGTCCAGCAGGCCAGGCCGACCGCGCGCGGGTTCGTGGTCGACGGCCGCTGGAAGTACGCCAGCGGGTGCGTGGGCGCGGACGTTCTCGGCGTCGGCATCCAGAGCGGCACCGCGGGCAAGCCCAGAGTCGCCCTGCTGCCGCCGGACCAGGTCGAGATCGTGCGGGACTGGGACGTCGTCGGCATGGTCGGCACCGGCTCGTTCGACCTGGTCGTCCGCGAGGTCGAGGTGCCCCGGGAGTGGACGTTCGTCCGTGGCGGCGCATCGACGATCGACGAGCCGTTGTACCGCTATCCGACCATCGCCTACGCGGCCCAGGTGCTGGCCGTCGTCGGTGCTGGCGTCGCGCGGGCCGCGCTGGACTACGCCGCGGCGGCCGGTGCCGGGTACACGGGGGTCACCGGCGCACCGGCACTGGCCGACAGGCCCTACTACCGTGCGGAGGTCGCCGCCTGTGAAGCCGCACTGCGCTCGGCGCGGGCGTGGTTCTACGAGCTCAGCCACGAGGTCTGGGACACCGTGATGACCGGGGACGACGTGAGTGACGAGCAGAACGCCCACCTGAGGCTCGCCGCCGCCCATCTGGCCAAGACCTCGTCGGAGGTCGCCGGCAGGCTGCTGGAGGTCTCCGGCACCGCGCCGATCAACACCGGCCACCCGCTGCAGCTGCTGTTCGGTGACGCGCTCGTCCCGAAGCAACACGCGTTCCTCGGTCCCGCGATGTACGACGCCGCCGGCGCCGTGCTCATGGGGCTGCCACCCACCGCACCCGGTTTCCGGTGAGTCACCAGGTGACGGTCAGCTTCCGGTTGCGCTGCGCGATCCGCTCCAGATATCCGGCCACCGCCCGGATCGACGGCAGTCCCAGCAGGTGCCGCTGAGCCCGTCGTACCGTGGCGTGGATCTCCAGGTCGCCGAGAATGCGGTGGCAGGCCTCGGTCACCGCGTCGGCGTGGAAGTCGTGCACCCGCACGCCGAGCTTGAGCTCACCGACGCGGTGCGCGTTGTGCATCTGGTCGTGCAGCACGGGGAGCACCGCGGTGGGGATGCCGGCCCGCATCGCCTCGCGGATCGAGTTGTAGCCGCCGTGCGACACGAGGAGATCCGCGACCTGCAGGAGCAGGGCCTGCGGCATCGACTCGACGAGGTGCACGTTGGCGGCCTGCGCCTCGACCGGCAGCCCGCCGGTCAGCACCACCGCCTCGCAGTCCACCCTGGACAGTCCGTGGACGAGGGTTTCCAGGTGCGCCAGGGGAGAGTGGCGCAGGACCTGGTCCGGGACGGCGTCGAGGTCGAAGAGCCGCAACGCGCTCTCGGTCGCGAACACCCCGCCGGACGTGCTGGTCGACGCGACGATCAGCGGCCTCTCCGGGTCGAGATCCGCGAGCCACTGCGGAAGCCGTTCACCGGCGCTGTGGTGCGAGGGCTGCTGGTAGGCGAACGCCGCGGGCATCGGCTGGCGGGCAAAGGAGTATCCAGGAGGGACGGCGTCCAACCGGCCGTACCGGTGGGTTGAATCGAGCGACTCGTGCAGCGGCAGACGGAGCTCCGCGCGGCGTTCGTTCAGCGCGTTCAGCAACGTCAGGCGGTCCATGTACTGGCCGACGCCGGTCGGTGCGGCCACGTGCGGCACGCCGAGTCGTTCCGCGACGAGCACTCCGGCGAACTCGATCCCGGCGCGCAGCACGAGATGCGGCCGGAAGTCGGCGGCGACGGGGAGCAGGGCCTGCACCGCGCCGCGGATGTGCGGCCCCGCGGCGAACTCGACGATCATCTCGTCGGCGAACGGGTCGTAGTCCGGTGGGAGCGTGAGCACCTCTCCCTGCAACAGGTCCACGAGCTGGTCGCACACCTCGGGCACCACCGCGGCGGTCCGGACGGGTTCGCCGGTGAACCCGGCCAGCACGGACTCGGGGCCAGCCACCAGCACCTCGTGACCCAGCTCACCGAGCATCGTGACGAGGGGGAGGACCGCCCGTGCGTGGGCAGCGGAGAACGCGACCGTGCCCAGCACGCGCACGACAAACCTCCCCTGCGGCCCTAGGGACTCGTACCCCACGGTAGGGAGCGGCAAGCGCCTGAGGGAATGGCGAAGTTCCACCCGCGGGTAACGTCGCGAGCATGGCAACACTGGTGACGTTCCACGCGCATCCCGACGACGAGTGCATCCTCACGGGCGGCGTGATGCGCAAGGCGTTCGAGGAGGGACACCGCGTCGTGCTCGTCGTCGCGACCCGCGGCGAGGCCGGCGAGATCCCGGACTCCCTGGAGCCGGGCGAGGAGCTCTGGCAACGCCGTGTGTCGGAGACGTACGCGGCGGCCGACCTGCTGGGCGTGGCACGCGTGGAGTTCCTGGGATACCTGGACTCCGGGATGATGGGCGACGAGCTGAACTCGCGCCCCGGCTCGTTCTGGACGGCTGATGTCGAAGAAGCGGCTCAGAAACTCGCTGCCCTGCTGGCGGAAGAGGACGCTTCGGCGTTGACCATCTACGACAGCTATGGCGGATACGGCCACCCGGACCACATCCAGGTGCACCGGGTGGGCGCGCGGGCCGCCGAGATCGCCGGAACGCCCGTGTACCAGGCGAAGGTGAAGGAGACCGACTTCCGCGAGGCGTTCCGGCGCGCCGGCATGGAGGAGCCGCCGGTGATGGAGGACGCCGTGCCGGAGTCGGAGATCACCGCCGGGGTCGACGTCTCGAAGTACCTCGACGTGAAGCGGGCGGCGATGCGCGCGCACGCCTCGCAGATCACCGAGCAGTCGTTCTTCCTGGCGCTGGACGACGAGACCTTCGCCCTGCCGTTCGGCACCGAGTGGTTCGTCCACCACGGCGAGGGTCCCGCGACTCCTTTGGATCTGTAGCAACAAAAACGGGGGCGGCCCGTGAGACCGCCCCCGTTTAGTGCTTCAGCTAGTGGCGCGGCCCGGCCCGTTGGCGAGGTAATTCACGCTCAGCAGGGCGCCTCGCGGCACCGCCCCCACGCCCCCATACGTCCAGTATGAGGACGCGGGGGCGGCACCACGATGCACCCGTCTGACCGCGAATTCCCACGGCAACGTTCCGTGCCACACCACTAGTTCACGCGCTGCGGCGGCGGCGCAGGAACAGCAGGGTGCCGGCACCGGCGCCGACGAGACCCAGACCCGAGAGCAGCAGCCAGCCCGGGGACGCACCGGTCGCCGCGAGCGGCGGTTCCGGCGTGCTACCACCAGGGGCCGGCGGCGTCACGGAGGACGAGGGCGTCTCCGTGGTCGTCTCCACCGGCGGCTGCGGCTGCTGAGGAACCGGCGGCTGAGGCTGCTCCGGCTTCGGCGGCGTCTTGTCGCACACCACGGTGGTGTACGTGAAGTGCTTGTCGTAGTTCTTGTTCTTCGACTTGTCGGTGTCGTACGCCTTCACATCGACGGTGAAGGTGTGAGCGACCTTGCCGTCCAAGCCCTTCTTGTCCACGGTCCACGACGTGCCGAACTTCTCGGTGGGAACCAGGACCTGGTCACCGTCCATGATCACGACGGTGTTCTTCTTCTCGGGCGCGAACTGGGTGAGGTTCACGTGGAGGATGGCGTCCTTGCCGTCGCACTGCGCAAACCCGTCAGCGGTGTGCGCGCTTGCGGGGGTGGCCATCACCAGGGTGGCCAGTGCAGCGGTGCCAGTCACCACGAACGCGCCGAGAACTCTACTTGCCAACGGATCTTCTCCTGCTCTGGTTGGTGCGTGGCGGATCGAGCACATTCACTTTCTTGATCACCCGACTGGGTGAACCGCGCCACGTTAGCAACACAGAGCGCTCGAAAGGTCACCGTATGACAACGGTGAGATGTCACCACGGAAAGATCCTCATGTTTTCTGTTAGGGCGATCACTCCGGCCACCAGCCGCATCTGTTCGACGCCTCGGACGTCCGCATCCAGCAGGCGTGGCGAGCAGATCATCACGGCGAGCGTCTGGGCACGCGAGAGTGCCACGTTCAATCTGTTACGTGACAAAAGAAAGTCCAGGCCACGCGGCAGGTCCACGGTGGACGACGACGTCATGGACATGATGACCGCGGGTGCCTCCTGGCCCTGGAAGCGGTCCACTGTGCCCACCCGCGTTTCGTCGAAACCCGCATCTGCCAGGCGTCTCCGGATGATCCGGACCTGCAGGTTGTAGGGCGCGACGACCAGAACGTCCGCCGCGGTCAGCTCGCGCGTGCTGCCGTTGTCCGTCCAAGTACGACCGACGATCCGCCGCACGGTGTCGACCACGGCGTCGGCTTCCTCGGTCGACGACGTGATGTTGTGCCGGTGGTCGACCTCGCGCAGGTAGATGCCGGGCTCGATGCCCTCAATGGATCGGTTATGGGCAGTTTCGTGCGAATGGAGCAGTCCGGCGTAGGAAAGCTCGGACACCGGCTTGCAGACCGCCGGGTGCATGCGGCGCGTCTCGGCCAGGAAGTAGCCCAGATGGTCGGGGATGACGTCCGCGTCGCCGAGCAGGTGCCCGAGGGCGGACGCGTCCGATCCCGGCGGGTGCACGCCCTGCACGACCTGCGGCAGCTGCTGCGGATCTCCCAGCAGCACCAGGTTCTTCGCGGCGGTGGCCACTGCCACGGCATCGGCGAGGGCGAACTGGCCGGCCTCGTCGATGATCATCACGTCGAACGGCCGGGCCTTGATCACGGCGTTCGAGAACGTCCACGCGGTGCCGCCGACGAGGTGTCCTTCGGGGTGTTCCTCGCGCCACCGTGCCAGCGCGCCGTTGTCCTTCGGCTGGTCCCACGGCAGGCCTTCTTCGGGCTTTCCCTTGGGGCGCTTGGCCATCGGGATGCCGGGGTCAGCCGAGTGCAGCACGTTCTCCACGGCCTTGTGCGACGTGGACGTCACCGCGACCGTCTTGCCCTGGTCGATCAGGTGCTTGACGAGCTTGGTCGCGAGGTACGTCTTGCCGGCGCCGGGCGGTCCCTGCACGGCGAGCGTGCCGCCGTCGAGCTGGTCGACGGCCTTGATGACCGCCTGCACGACGTCCGGGTGCTGCGGCAACGGCCCCGGCGGCGTGCGCAGCAGCAGGTCGATGCCGGGGTTGCGGGGGAGCAGCGGCAGCAGGTGCACGGCCTGGTCCGCGAGTTCCGCGACCGCCTCGTCCTTCGGTGACGCGGGAACCGGACTGCCCGGCAGGACCGCGATCGGCAGTTCGGCGTGCTCCTGCGAGGTGCTTTCGGTGACGACGAGCTCGTACGGGTTGTCGTCCGACACCACGGCGTTGCGCGTGACGTTGCCGGGGTAGAGGAGCCTGACCTGCTCGTCCTTGCCGAACGGGTGCGGCCGCTCCGGGTCGATCCGCGCGTGCACCTGCCGTTTGAGGGTGCGGATCCGCCCGCTCGGCGGCACCCAGTCCTCGGCCTTGAGCGTGATCGGCACCGCGCAGTTGGAGTCGGTCTCCAGATCCGAGATGGGCGCGCTGGCCTGCCGGAAGAAGTCACCCCACGCGGGACTTGCCTCGCGCCGGTGGTAACCGACGGTGGCCGCGAACAACGTGTGGCCCTCCGCGATCAACGGCTCGGTCAGCGCCGCCATCCTGCGCGCCCGCTCCGCCGCCTTCTCCAGCGCGGCCTCGTCGCGTTCCTCGCGCACCGCGGTCTCGACGCCGTTCTCCCGCTTGATCTTCTCCAGCAGGTCTCGCACGCCTCGCGTCGGGACTTCGTCCTGCAGCAACGGTTTCAGGGCCTGCAGCGTGTACTCCCGCGTGGAGATCCGCAGCACTCGGCGGGTCAGCGCGCCCAGATCGACGCAGCGCCGCACCAGCTCGTCCACTTCGGACTCCCTGGTCGCGGTCCGTGCCGCTCGGACCGGCAGGTCGTGCGGCGTGAAGTGGTAGACCGCGCCCGTCGGCGTGCGGTCGACGAACTCCGCGAACGTGCCCTCCCAGCCGGGTGTGCGGAACGTGTCGCCGTCGACCTCGAGGAAGACGTCGTCCTCCTGCGGCTCGGGCAGGTGCTGCAACGCTTCCGGCGCGACGACCTCGTAACTGGTGACGCCGGTGCGTTCCTGCTGCACCTGCAACCGGGCCTGCGCGGTCAACGCGGTGAAGCTCGCGGGGGAGAGGGTGGCGGGCCGCTGCTCGGTGGCCGCGAGCGCGTCGATGGTCTCAATGCCGGCCGAAACCAGCTTCCGGCGCTGGTCGGACCGCAGTCCGGCGACGAGCGACAGGTCACGGGCCTCTTCGCGGCCCGAAGCGCAGTGGCGGGCGAAGCGGCAGCCGTTGCACGCTGCCCTGACGTCGCCCCACGATCGCTTCGGAGCAGGCCCGGGCTTTGCGAGCCGGGTCTTGAGCCTGGTCAGCAGCGGGGTGAAGTCGGCGACGCGGAACGTCGTGCGCTTGCCGTCGATGACGAGGTGCGCGCGCTCGGCCTCGATCGCCTCAGCGGCGGCGGTGAGGCTGAGGACGGCCTCTGGCGTGGCTTCCTCGGCGCAGGGCTCGTAGCCGTTCGAAGTGAGGACCAAGGTCGGCACCGTGCAGTGGAAGACGCCGTCGAAGAAGAGAGCGTTCTCGATCAGTTCGGCGCCAGAGCGCATCTCGGTGGCCGTGCGGGCGGCCTGCGCCTCGAGTTCGGTGGTGCCGCCGTCTCTTTCGTCGCGCGCCAGGTAGCTGCGGTGCTCGCACTCGAGCAGGTCGACGAGGTCCAACGGGCTGGCGAGCATGGACAGTGATGCTAATGTCCGAGCCAGCCGCCGCATGGCACCCGTGGAAGGCGTTTCATGCTCCCCCTGCTCATGGCGGCTTTGCTCGTGGCTCCCCCTCCCGGCGTGGACTTCCAGAACGAAGGCACGCTGAACGGCTGGGACTACCACTACACGCAGAAGGACGGCGTCATCCGTGACGTCACGAACGTGAAGTACAAGGGGTCTACGGCCATCGAGGCCAAGCAGACCTACATCGGCGAGACCGGCGGCTACCACTCGGAGACGATCGACCGCGGCGCCCAGTCGGTCGGCCAGGACCGCTACTACGGCCAGGCGATCATGCTTCCGGCGAACTGGCAGTACCACAACCAGAACGTGACGTTCCAGCAGTGGTCACCGGAGGATCCCGAGGGTCCGTGGCTGCTGATGTTCGTGCAGAACGACGAGATCCGCTACGGCGGCTCCGGCGGCATCTCCGGGACGGCGGGCAAGATCAAGCGCGGAGAGTGGACCCGGATCGTCACGCGGTTCAAGCTGGCGAAGGACACCGGCAAGTTCGAGGTGTGGATCAACGGCACCCGCGTCGTGTCGCGCACGCAGACAGTGCTGCCCAAGACGTCCAAGACCATGCGGTGGTCGTCTGGCATCTACTGCACGGCGTGGCGCGACGGAAAGCCCGCCGGTCAGTCCACGCTGTCGATCTACCACGACCACCACCGCGTCGCGACGAGCTACGCGTTGGCCGAGCCCGCGAACTGGTAGTCCTGGTGGCACGGGCGGACGACCCGCGTTATCCCCGATACGCGGGTCGGCCGCCCGCACCGCCAGGAGCTATGCGTTCGCTTCCACCAGCTGCAGCAAGGCTTCGTGGTGCGCGTTCGGGTAGTCGTGCGGCCGGAACGGGCGGGTCTGCGCCCGCACCAGCGCTGCCGCCGCGGCCAACTCGCCCGTGCGGACCTCGGTGTCGCGGTGCAGGAACGCGAAGTGCGGCTCGCGGACCTCGTCGGGCCACAGCAGGGTGTGCAGCACCAGCACGCCGTGCTGTGGCCGGATCGCGGCGAGCGTTTCCTTGCCGCGCAGGCCGAACTTCACGATCGCGGCGGTCTTGGTGCGCTCCAGAGTCTCCCTCAGGAGCACGTACGAGCGGACCGCGAGGTCGTCCGGTTCGACGTAGTAGCTGCGGTGCAACGCGATCGGGTCGAGATCGCTGACCGGCGCGAACTGCTGGACGTCGATGACGCCCTCTTCCGGCGCCGGCAGCTCGCGCGGGTCGATCTGCACGATGCGGCCGTCGTCGAGCTCGTAGCCGCGGCCTATGTCGTCCGGGGTGAGCCGGAGCGAGCACTCGCCGCACACCTGCTGGTGCCGGACGCGGCCGCTGTCCTCGCGGTGCACGAGGTGCACCCTGCCGCGGTGTTCCGTCGACGCGGACACCAGCCGCACCGTCATCGTCGTCATGCCGAACCGAAGTGCTCCCCGCCACACAGTTCTCATGACAAATGGGTACTCGAACACGTGGTCGAATAGACCTACCCGGTGACGAAAGGGCTCGTTCGGGTGCGTCCGACGGGTACCTCGGACGCGTGTGTCACCAAGCCGCAGGCGCGTAGTCCTTCAAAAAGCACCCGTAGAGGTCCTCGCCGGCCTCACCGCGCACGATCGGGTCGTACACCCGCGCGGCCCCGTCGACCAGGTCCAACGGCGCGTGGAACCCCTCGTCAGCGAGGCGCATCTTCAACGGGTGCGGCCGCTCGTCGGTGATCCAGCCGGTGTCGACGGCGGTCATCAGGATGCCGTCGGCCTGCAGCATCTCCTCGGCGCTGGTGCGCGTCAACATGTTCAACGCGGCCTTCGCCATGTTCGTGTGCGGGTGCCCGGAACCCTTGTACGCGCGGGAGAACTGACCCTCCATCGCGGACACGTTGACCACGTACTTGCGGCGGTACTGGGACTTCGCCATCGACGGGCGCAGCCGCGAGATGAGCAGGAACGGCGCCGTCGAGTTGCACAGCTGCACTTCGAGCAGTTCCACCGGGTCGACCTCGTCGACGTTCTGGATCCACGAGTTGACCGCCGCGGTGTCCGGCACCAGGCCGCCCGCGTCGATGTCCTTCGAGCCCGCCATCAACGCCAGCGTCGTCACCGAGTGCGCCTCGGGCACCGCGGTGCCGGGCAACGCCAGCTGGCCGTGGCCGCCGAACGAGATCAGCTCGGGCCGGGTCGCGTCCCCGGTCAGCGCCTCGTGCTCGGCGGCGGCGAGGGGCGTGTAGGCGCCGGGGGAGCGGCGCACGGTCTGCGCGGCGTTGTTGATGAGGATGTCGAGCGGGCCCCGCAGCGCCACCTCGTCCGCGAGCGCCAGCACCTGGGCCGGGTCGCGCAGGTCGATGCCCACGATCTTGAGCCGGTCGATCCACTCCGCCGAGTCGGGCATCTGCGCGAACCTGCGCGCCGCGTCCTTGGGGAACCGCGTGGTGATCGTGGTGTGCGCGCCGTCACGCAGCAGCCGCAGCGCGATGTACATGCCGATCTTGGCGCGCCCACCGGTCAGCAGCGCGTTGCGGCCGGTCAGGTCCGTGCGAGCGTCCCGCTTGCCGTGGTTGAACGCGGCACAGGACGGGCAGAGGTTGTGGTAGAAGGCGTCGACCTCGACGAACCGCTTGCGGCACGTGTAGCAGGACCGCGCGCGCAGCAACGTCCCGGCGGTCGCCCCGGTCGCGTTCGACACCAGGGGCAGGCCCTGCGTCTCGTCGTCGATGCGGTCCGGCGACCCGGTGGCGGTCAGCGCGGTGACGGCCCGGTCGTTGGCCGTGATGGCGGCCTTGCGCTCGGACTTGCGGAACTTCTTCGCGGCTTTGAAGATCTTCGCGGTGGCCCGGCGGACGCGCACCGCGTCGTCGTGCTCGGCGGGCAGGTCCTCGACCTGGGCAAGCACGCGCAGGCAGACTTCCAGCTCCGCGGGGTCGATCGAGGTCATGAGCAGGGATTTTACGGTGTGAGCCCGCACGGTCCGGCGGCCGGGCCTCCAGGTGCGGGCACGACGCCACCGCGAGCCTGCCAGGCTGGTGGCGCAGATGGGCCCCAGAGCGGCAGCAGACGAGCGGGAGCAGAGGCGTGAGCGCACCAGTCCGGTACCTGATGATCTGCGGCGCGGTGATCCGGTGACCGGGCCCGAACTGCTGGTGCTGTGGGACATCGACGGCACGCTGATCGCCGGTCGCGGCTTCGGCGGGCTGATGTACCGGGAGGCGTTCCGGACGGCGTTCGGCCGGGAGCTGAAGGGGCCCGTCGACCTCGGCGGGCGCACCGAGCTGGACGTCATCGCGGAGATCCTGCACCAGCACGACATCGAGCACACCGAGGAGACGTCCGCACTGCTGGCCGGCGCCCTCGCCAGCTCGTTCGAGAGCCGCCGGAAGGACTTCCCGGACCACAGCGATCTGTTGCCGGGGGCGTTGCGGGCACTTCAGCACTTCGCCGATGATCCGCGCGTGCACCAGGGCGTGCTGACGGCGAACCTCCGGAGCGTGGCGTTGATCAAACTGGAGGAGTTCGGGCTCGCGCATCTCGTGGACTGGGACGTGAGCGCGTTCGGGGACGACCACGCGGACCGCGCCGAGCTGGTGACGTTCGCGAGGAAACGCGCGCAGCACATCCGGGTCTTCACGCCTGACCAGGTGGTGCTCATCGGTGACACGCCTCACGACGTCCGCGCGGCCACCACCGCCGGTGTGCGGGTTGTGGCCGTGGCCACAGGACGCAGCAGCGCGGAAGACCTCCGCGAGGTCGGGGCCGGGACGGTCCTCGACGACCTGAGCGACCTCGACGAACTGGCCAGACAGGTGTGGAGGAACGGCGCCGGGGGAAACCGCGACGCATGAACCCCGAAGCACCCGACGCGGACGTGGCAGAGCAGCAGCGCGAGGTCGTGCCGCAGGACCCTGTCGAGACACCCGTCACGCCGATCGAGGCGGACCCGGCGGATGCCCTCGACCAGCAGCGCGAAGTTCCCCTGGACGACGAAGACCGGGTCTGAACGGCTCTGGTCTGGCTTCGATCACGGCGTTATGGTGCGCGGCATGCCCACTGCAGGCGGCCCGACAGTCAAACGGCTGTCCCAGCCGGACGCCGACATCAAACCCAAAGCTCTCGGCCTGCCCCGGGGGCGGACGGTGATCTCGGTCTTCGGCTCCACACAAGACATCGAGACGGATCTCGCCGCGAAGTTGTTGCCGGTGCTCAGATCCGTCGTGGTCACGGCGGCGCGCAACGGCGCGGTGTTCGTCACGGAAGGCACGGACAGAGGCGTAGTCCACTTGCTGGGCATGGCTTTGCAGGCGTGTGAGCAGCAGTGGCCCGTGGTGGTCGGTGTTGCGCCCAGCAGCAAGGTGCACGACCTCACCGAAACCTCCACCAACGGTCAGATCGCGCTGGAACCCAACCACAGCGTCGCCATCATCGTCCCCGGTTCGGAGTGGACGGACGCGACACCGGTGCTGTTCCGGACCATCGACGCCGTCCGGCACAAGAAGCCCGTGATCGCCCTCGTCGTCGGAGGCGACAACGAGCGAGAGGTCATCGACCACCTGAGCGCGGACAACCCGCTGCTGGTGCTCGCCGGGACCGGGGGCCTCGCGGACCGCATCGCGACCGGCGACCTCACGGGCGACCTCGCGGTGCTGGTGCGCAGCGGCAAGATCTTCATCGTCCACGTCGACGAGGGCGCGGGGAAGACGGTCACCGCGCTGGAACGGTTGCTGGGCAAGGAGAAGCCCGTCAAGCCGCCGAGGATCTGGCCCAAGGTCCGGTACAGGGCGCCGGAACCGCGGCCGCTCGTCGACCCCGGCTTCGTCGTGGCCTACCCGATGCTCGCCGACGCGATCCACGACGCGAACAAGGTCGTCGCGCCGGCGTTCCAGGAGCTCGACGCGGAAGCCGACGTCGAGCAGAACCGCTACCGGCTCATGGCCGTGCTGGCGATCGGCGGCGGCCTCACCACGACGGTGTTCGGCGCGCTGCAGACGTGGCTCAAGGACACGCCGTGGCCCGGTGTGCTCGTGGTCGCGGGCGGGGCGTTCGCGGCCGCCATCACGATCGTGGCGCGCAAGCGGGAGTCGCTCGACAAGTACCTCACCGCACGGTCCCGCGCGGAACGGCTCAGGGCGCTCTACTTCGCCCACCTCGCCGCCATCGCGCCGGCGACCGACGAAGAACGCCAGGACAAGGTGGCGGACCTGGAAGCCGCGGTCAGCGACCGCAAGCACGAGGTGGTCAGGACATGAGTGACAAGCAGCGGCAGGCCCAGTTCGTCGAGGCCTACCTGAGGCACCGCTTCCAGGATCGCCTCGACCACTTCGAACGCGGCCGCAAGCGGTACTCCAGCGCTCGTACGTGGATGGTCGCGATCGCCGCCGGCCTGTTCATCGCCGCGGCGGCGGCAGCGGCGGTGGGGATGGCGGACGGGCCGCGCAGGGCGTTGTGGGGCTTCGCGGCCACCACGTTCGCGGCTCTCGCCACGGCGTTCTCGCTCTACGAGGCGACGTTCGGCTTCCGGCGGCTGGCCAGGGAAAGCGCCACTACTTCTGTTGCGCTGCAACGGCTCGCGGTGGACGGGCCCACACCGGACGATGTGGACGATGAAAGGCTCGTCGCATTTGTGACCGAAGTGGAGTCGGTGCTGCGGTACGGCCGGTGAAGCCATTTCCTGGCGACAATCGATCAAGATTGCGCCAGGAAAACGCTTTCTCGGGTTTACACGCTCTGTGGGTGCTCGATTACTCAAAGCACTAGATCTGGCGTTTCGGTCACCCAGTTGTCATGATGACCTCATCCCCCGATGCGGAAGCAGGCACGACATGACTTGGGCGCGTCCCGCGATCGCCGAGCCCGAAACCGGCACCTTCGCCGAGGCAAAAGCTCTGGAAAAGGAGCACAGCACGATTCAGAACAGCAAGGCGGCGCGCACGGTGGCCTGTCACGCCACGAACGCGCTCGACTGCGCTGACCTGCTCGAAATGCTCGGGCTCAACGCTGCGGAGGGCAAGGCCCGGGTATAGCCCCGGGACTGGATCCACCACTCGGCCACCAGCAGGTTCACCACGAACGACAGCCAGTTCGCGGTGGCGAACGTCAGCAGCCCGTCCCCCGCGGGCACGAGTGCGCCGAGCAGCATGCCCCACAGCCGGCCGGTCACGGCGGCGCCGGTGAGTGCGAACCCGCGGATCATCCAGATGCGGTGTTCGGCGAACCTGCGCTGCCGTGCGGTCCGCAACCCCAGCACGGCACTGATGAACCACAGCGCCGACAACACCGTCAGTGGTCCCGACGTCGCCAGCCCGTACAGCGACAGCTGGGCGCACACCAGGCCCAGCAGGGACGACGGCAGCACCGCAGCGAAGTAGACGCGGCCCATCACCCGGTGCACCCGCGGGTGCCGTGCGCGCAGCCGCGGCCAGAACTGCGAGACACCCGCCAGGACGGCGACCGTTCCGGTGAAGATGTGCGCCACCAGAAGGCCGTAGTGCACCGATCCGTGCAACGCCGGCCTGGCCCGGCTCATGTCCAGCGTGACGTAGGCGCTCGCCGCGAAGATCGTTATCGCGAGGCAGACGAGTCCTGACACCGCCAACCAGGCGACGTATCCCCTCGAAGTTTTCATAACCGCAAGGCTGTCAACGACTTCACCCGGATGCGCTGGTGCACGCCCCCGAGCGAGCGGTGGGGTGCGCCCTACTGGGATGATGTGCTCATGCGGACGGTGGAGATCTCCGAAGAGCCGATCAGGCTAGGGCAGTTCCTCAAGCTGGCTCAGCTGGCCGAGGACGGCGCGCACGCCAAGGAGCTGATCGAGGACGGGGAAGTCCACGTCAACGGCCACGTGGAGCTGCGTCGCGGAGCACAGCTGCGCGAGGGTGACATCGTGGTCGTCGAGAGTGACGAGGTGCGCATTTCCGTTCGGCGGTAACGGATTGCTCCGTTCAGCGGTAAGAACATGCACATATGCAGACGATCGGACTAGGGTCTGAAGACCTGATCTGAACGAATCAGGCGAGCTATACGTAACCATTATGTCCCTTGTGGACACGTGGAATCGTCTTGCGTCGCCACGGTTTCGAGACGGTGAGACGCGCGTCACGTCCGATATTCGGGCGCCGGGAAACTTTTTTCCGGAGTCTGTAACGCGGATGCCACAACGGGCGAATCATCGGTTGCGAGCTTCTTCCGCCGAGCCTCGATGAAGGCGTTGTCGAAGGTCGTCTGAGATCGAAGATTCAAGGTCCTCGGGGTGACCTGCGTACGTGCACGTCCGGAATCGCCGCTGAGCCGGGGAGATCAGAAACGATGAGTGAGCAGGTCCGCGCTGCCCGTGACGTCGACGGGTTGCGCTCCACGCTCCTTCCGCTGCCGGAACACAGACAGACGCACCCACCTGTCGCCCGCTGGGAGAGCCGCTACCGCTACGCCGTGATCACCGCCGATGTGCTGACCATCGCCCTGGTCGTCATCGCCGTCGGTGCCGTCATGAGCATGCGACACGCCGCCTTCGGACCGCTTTCCCTTGCCCTGCTGGACATACTCACAGTAGTTGTCGTCGTCGGCTCGCTCGCGATCAACCGCGTGTGGACGCCGACCGTCCTCGGCCAGGGTGCCGAGGAGTTCCGAAGACTCGGCCGGGGTTTGTTCGGTGCCGTCGTGGCGCTCGGCCTCGGAGCGCTCGCCGTCGACATCCCCGGCGCCCGCCTGTGGGTCTTCGTCGTTGTCCCCGCGATCGCCCTGGTCGCGTTTCCCATGCGCTACGCCCTGCGCCGCCCGCTGCACCGCGGCCGCAAGGAAGGGCGCTTCCTGCTCTCCGTCCTCGCCGCCGGCAACCTGGACACGGTCGAGGACCTCATCCACCGCACCAAGCGCGTCGCCCACCTGGGCTGGCGCGTGGACGCCATCTGCACGATCGACGGCCGCGGCCGCTCGGGCACCGACGTCGACGGCGTGCCCGTCGTCGGCCAGCTGCGCGAGCTCGCCGAGCACGTCCGCCGCGGTGGCTACCGCATCGTCGCCGTCACACCCGACGCGTACTGGACGCCTCGCCGGCTGCAGCAGCTCGCCTGGGCCCTCGAGGGTTCCGGCGCGGAGATGGTCGTCTCGCCCGGTCTGATGGAGGTCGCGGGACCTCGTCTGCACATGAGCGCCGTGCTCGGAATGCCGTTGCTGCGAGTGAGTGAACCGGCACTGAGCGGCTTCCGCCGTCTGGTCAAGGACGTCGTCGACCGCGTGGGAGCGTTCGCGCTGCTGGTCTTGCTGGCACCGCTGATGTTCGCCGTCGCCGCGTTCGTGATGATCGACAGCCGCGGCCCCGTCTTCTACCGCCAGAAGCGCGTCGGCAAGGGCGGGCACCCGTTCACGATCATCAAGTTCCGCACCATGGTCACGAACGCCGACGCGTTGCGCACCAGGCTTTCCGCCGCCAACGAGGGCCACGGGCTGCTCTTCAAGATGAAGAGGGACCCGCGCATCACCAAGGTCGGCACGTTCCTGCGCCGGTACTCGATCGACGAGCTGCCGCAGCTGTTCAACGTTCTCGCGGGCACCATGTCGCTCGTCGGCCCGCGCCCGCCGCTGCCGGAGGAGACCGCGAAGTACTCCTCGGACGTGCGGCGCCGTCTGCTCGTGAAGCCCGGTTTGACCGGGTTGTGGCAGGTCAGCGGACGCAGCGACCTCTCGTGGGAGGAGTCGGTGCGGCTCGACCTGCGCTACGTCGAGGACTGGTCGCTCGCCCTCGACGCCGTGATCTTGTGGAAGACCTTCCGCGCCGTCTTCGGCGGCCACGGGGCCTACTGATGAGGAATCAAGACGTGATTGGCATTGCCGTCATCGGCGCGGGGTACTGGGGACCGAACCTGGTCCGCAACGCCCAGGCCACTCCGCAGCTGAAGCTGCGCCACCTGTGCGACCTCGACGTCGAGAAGGCCCGGCGCGTGCTCGGCGAGTACTCGACCGTGCGCGCCACGGCGTCGCTGGACGAGGTGCTCGCCGACCCCGAGGTGCACGCGGTGGCCATCGCGACACCCGCCGCCACCCACCTGCCCGTCGCACTGGCGGCGCTGGAGGCCGGCAAGCACGTCCTGGTCGAGAAGCCGCTCGCGGCCAACCTCGAGGACGGCCTCAAGCTCGTCGAGGCCGCGGAGTCCCGCGGTCTCACGCTGATGCTGGACCACACCTTCGCCTACACCCCGGCCGTGCAGCACCTGCGCGAGATCATCCGCGGCGGCGAGCTCGGCGAGATCCAGTACATCGACTCGGTGCGCATCAACCTCGGTCTGGTGCAGCCGGACGTCGACGTGCTGTGGGACTTGGCCCCGCACGACCTGTCGATCTTCGAGGCGATCCTGCCCGACGACGTGCGGCCGGTGGAGGTCGCGGCACACGGTTCGGACCCGATCGGCGCGGGCGTCGCCTGCGTCGGCCACCTCACGGTCCGGCTGTCCAACGGCGCGATCACGCACGTGCACGTGAACTGGTTGTCGCCGACGAAGATTCGCACAATGGTCATCGGCGGTTCGCAGCGCACGGTGGTGTGGGACGACAACAATCCGGCGCAGCGACTGTCCATTTACGACCGCGGCGTCGACCGTTCCGAAGAACAGCAGAAGATCTCCTACCGCACCGGTGACATGGTCGCTCCGGCGCTGGTGGAACGCGAGGCGCTGCGCACGATGATGGCCGAGTTCGCCGCGTCCATCACGGAGGAGCGTCCGCCGCTCACGGACGGCCGCGCGGGGTTGCGCGTGCTGGCCGTGCTGGAAGCCGCGTCGGAGTCGCTGCGCTCCGGCGGAGTTTTCGTTCCGGTCCAACAAGTCGAAGGCAGGGTTCAGTAGATGACGGCACAACCGATCAGTGGCCAGCGTGCGCTCGTCACGGGCGGCGCGGGCACAATCGGGTCGTCCGTGGTGGATCAGCTCGTGGAGGCGGGTGCCTCCGAGATCGTCGTACTGGACAACTTCGTGCGCGGCCGCAGGGAGAACCTGAAGAGCGCGCTGGAGTCCGGTGTCGTCAAGATCGTCGACGGCGACATCAACGACAAGGCGCTCGTGCGGGAGCTGACCGAGGGCCAGGACCTCGTCTTCCACCTCGCCGCCATCCGCATCACCCAGTGCGCCGAGGAACCGCGGCTCGCTCTGGAATGTCTGGTCGACGGCACGTTCACGGTCATCGAGGCCGCCGCGGCCGCCGGCGTGAAGAAGGTCATCGCGTCGTCGTCCGCGTCGATCTACGGGCTCGCGGAGTCGTTCCCCACCAACGAACGGCACCACCCGTACAACAACGACACCTTCTACGGCGCCGCGAAGGCGTTCAACGAAGGCATGCTGCGCAGCTTCAAGGCCATGCACGACCTGGACTACGTGGCACTGCGGTACTTCAACGTGTACGGCCCGCGGATGGACGTCCACGGCCTGTACACCGAGGTGCTGATCCGCTGGATGGAACGAATCGTTGACGGCAAGTCGCCGCTGATCTTCGGTGACGGGGCGCAGACGATGGACTTCGTGCACGTGCACGACATCGCCCGCGCGAACATCCTCGCCGCCAAGGCACCGGTCACGGACGCGGTGTACAACATCGCGTCGTCCCAGGAGACCTCGCTCAAGCAGCTCGCCCTCGCGTTGCTTGCCGCGATGGACTCCGACCTCCCGCTGGAGCACGGCCCCGAGCGCAAGGTCAACGGCGTCACGCGCCGTCTGGCCGACATCAGCGCCGCGGCGACCGACCTCGGCTGGAAGCCCGAGATCGAGATGGACGGCGGTCTGCGCGACCTCGTCAAGTGGTGGCGCGCGGAGAAGACGGCGGAGAAGTCTGCCTGACTGTCCGAAATGGCGGCCTGACTGTGCGAAGTCGGGCCGCCGCGTCCGTCTCATCCGGTCGCAATGCTTTAACCCACAGTGACAAGAACGACGGAAACCCTTGGGCCCGTTGAACTTTTGGCCTAATCGATACCCCAAAACGTGTAACGAGGACTGGTCTCACCTCGACGTCCCAATTGGAATGTCGTCGGCGCGCCCGCCTCTGGGGAGATGCAGCGCGTCGCTCGGACGACGACCACATGGCTGGGGTCGCAGGAGCGGCGCGAGAGGAAGAAGACGACACATGACCGCCCCAAGGGGTTCGAGTGCCAGATCCCATCCGGTGCTTGCGCGAGTTCTGGCGCTGATTGTTTTCATGGCCGCGACATTGGTCCCGGCAGTTGTGTTCGGACCTGTCGCGTCAGCGGCACCCTGTGACGCACCGGTCACCAACCCGGTGCTGTGCGAGAACTCCAAGACAGGCGACACCAGCTGGGACGCCACCGGTGGCGGCGACCCGAGCATCGAGGGCTTCGCCACCCAGATGTCGGTGAACCTCGGTCAGACCATCAAGTTCAAGGTCAAGACCTCGGCCCCGTACCGCATCGACCTGTTGCGGCTGGGCTACTACGGCGGCGCGGGCGCCCGGAAGGTCGACTCGATCACGCCGACGCCGCGCAACCAGCCCGCCAACTGCGGCGGCGACGCGAACACCGGTCTGGTCGACTGCGGCAACTGGCTCGAGTCGGCGTCCTGGACGGTGCCGACGAACCTGGTGTCCGGTGTGTACGTCGCGAACCTGCAGCGGCTCGACCAGGACATCAACAACCACATCGTGTTCGTGGTGCGTGACGACGCCCGCAGCTCGAAGATGGTGTTCCAGACCTCCGACACCACGTGGCAGGCCTACAACACGTGGGGTGGCAAGAGCTTCTACGGCAGCCGCGCCCAGAAGCTGAGCTACAACAGGCCGTTCTCGACGCGCACCGACGTGCCGGACGGCCGCGACTTCATCTTCGGTTCCGAGTACCCGATGATCCGCTTCATGGAGCGCAACGGGTACGACGTCAGCTACATCTCCGGCATCGACTCCGACCGCTCGGCCTCGTTGCTGCTCAACCACAAGATCTTCCTGTCGGTCGGGCACGACGAGTACTGGTCGTCGCAGCAGCGCGCCAACGTCGAGGCCGCCCGTGACGCCGGCGTGAACCTGGCGTTCTTCTCCGGCAACGAGGTCTTCTGGAAGACCCGCTGGGAGAACAGCGTCGACGGCACCAACACCCCGTACCGGACGTTGGTGACGTACAAGGAAACCCACGACAACATGAAGTCCGACCCGAACGCGGCGTGGACCGGCACGTGGCGCGACCCGCGCTTCAGCCCGCCCGCCGACGGCGGCCGGCCGGAGAACTCGCTGACCGGTCAGCTGTGGACGGTCAACTGCTGCAGCTACGCGATCCAGGTTCCCGCCGACGACGGCAAGATGCGCTTCTGGCGCAACACGTCCGTGGCGAACCAGTCGGCCGGGCAGGTTGCGACCCTCGCACCCAACACGCTCGGCTACGAGTGGGACGAGGACGTCGACAACGGCTTCCGGCCGAAGAACATGATCCGGCTGTCCAAGACCACCCAGACGGTCGACGCCAAGATCCAGGACTACGGCACGAACGTGGCCCAGGGCGACGCGACGCACCGCATGACGCTGTACAAGGCGGCCAGCGGCGCGCTCGTGTTCGGCGCCGGCACCGTCCAGTGGTCGTGGGGTCTCGACAGCCAGCACGACGGCGCCGAGGTCGCCACCGACCAGCGCATCCAGCAGGCGACCGTGAACCTGTTCGGGGACATGGGAGTCCAGCCGGGCAGCCTGGAAGCCGGGCTCATCCCCGGTGGCGTCTCCACGGACGGCACCGCGCCCAACACCGTCATCACCTCACCCGCCGCGGGCGGCACCGTCCACAGTGGTGACACGATCACCGTCACCGGTACCGCGTCCGACACCGGCGGTCGCGTCGGCGGCGTCGAGGTCTCGCTCGACGGCGGCACGACGTGGCACGTCGCGGACGGCAGGGAGAGCTGGTCCTACACCGGTTCCATCCCGCGCACCGGCGCGCTGACGATCCAGGCGCGGGCGACCGACGACAGCCTCAACACCGACGCGAGCCCCGCGTCGGTGGGCGTCAACAGCAACTGCCCGTGCACGATCTTCCCGGACCTGTCGACCCCGAAGACGCAGGCGAACAACGACGCCAACGCCATCAACGTCGGCACCCGCTTCACCAGCGACACGCACGGCTGGGTCACCGCGGTCCGCTTCTGGAAGGGCGCGGGCAACACCGGCACGCACACCGGTGGTCTCTGGTCGGCGAACGGCCAGCTGCTGGCCCAGGCGACGTTCCTGAACGAGACCGCGGGCGGCTGGCAGATGGCCTCGCTCAACCCCGCGGTCGAGGTGCAGGCGAACACCCAGTACGTGGTGTCGTACAACGCACCCGTCGGCAGGTACTCGTCCGATTCGGACTTCTTCCGCAACAAGTCCTTCGACGCCTCGCCGCTGCACGCGCCCGCGACGACGGAGGCCGCCCCGAACGGCATGTTCGCCTACGGTTCCTTCGGGTTCCCGACGAACACCTACCAGGGCGGGCACTACTGGGTCGACGCCGTCTTCGACACCGTCGCCCCGCCGGACACCATCGCGCCCACCGCGACGCCGGTGTCACCGCTGAACGGCAGCTCGAGCGTCTCGCCGTCGACGACCGCCAGCGTGCAGTTCAACGAGGCGGTGCAGGTCGCGACGATCAACATGACGATGAAGAACGCCGCGAACCAGGCGGTGACCGGCAGCGTGGCCTACGACGCCGCGAACAAGATCGCGACGTTCACGCCGACCGCCGCGCTGGCCGGCAACACCACCTACACCACCTCGGTCACGGGAGCGAAGGACACCGCCGGCAACACCATGGCGGGCACCACGTCCTGGAGCTTCACCACGCAGAAGCCGGCCAACCCCGGTGTCTGCCCGTGCAGCGTGTGGGACGAGAGTGCGACGCCGCAGACCGTCACGGTCAACGACGCCGGCGCGGTCGAGCTCGGCATGAGGTTCCGCTCCGACGTGAGCGGCAACGTCACCGGCGTCCGGTTCTACAAGGGACCGCAGAACACCGGCGCGCACACCGGCCGCCTGTGGTCGAACACCGGCACGCTGCTCGCGACCGTCACGTTCGGCACCGAGACCACCGCGGGTTGGCAGCAGGCGCTGTTCAGCACTGCGGTGCACATCAACGCCAACACGACGTACGTGGTCTCGTACCAGACCTCCGGCTACTACTCCGCCACGTCCGGTGGCTTGAACGCACAGGTGGCGAACGCCCCGCTGCGCGCGCTGGCCAACGGCACCGACGGAGCGACCGGTGTCTACCGCTACGGCACGGGTGGCGTGTTCCCGACCAACGGTGGTGGCGCGAACTACTGGGTCGACACGGTGTTCCAGCCGGATCCCGACCTGACCCCGCCGACCGTGACCGCCACGTACCCCGGCAACGACTCGCGCAGCGTCCCGAGGACCACCCAGATCTCGGCGACGTTCAACGAGGCGATCAACCCCGCCACGGTGCAGTGGACGGTCACCGGTGGTGTCACCGGAACCGCGACCTACGACTCGACGACCCGCACGGCGAAGTTCCAGCCGACGAACCAGCTGAACGCGGCGACCACCTACACGGTCACCGTCAAGGCGAGCGACACCGCGGGCAACGCGATGCCGCTGACGAACAGCTGGTTCTTCACCACGTCCGGTGTCGGAGCCTGCCCGTGCACGCTGTTCAACGACAGCGTGGTCCCGGCGAGCCCGTCGGTGTCCGACACCAACGCGGTCGAGCTGGGCATGCGGATCACGCCGGACACCAACGGCTGGATCACCGGCGTCCGCTTCTACAAGGGCACCGGCAACACCGGCACGCACACCGGCAGCCTGTGGTCCACCACCGGCACGCGTCTCGCCACCGGCACGTTCAGCGGTGAGACGGCGACCGGGTGGCAGAAGCTGACCTTCGCCAACCCGGTGCAGGTCTCCGCGAACACCACCTACATCGTGTCGTACTACGCGCCGAACGGGCGGTACGCGGGTGACGTCAACTACTTCGGTGCCGACGTCGACAACGCGCCGCTGCACTCCCCGGCGAACGGGTCGTTGAAGAACGGTCTGTTCAAGTACGGCGCCGGCGGTGGTTTCCCGGTCGACTCGTACCAGGCGGGCAACTACTACGTGGATGCCGTCTTCACCAACGTGGCGCCTCCGGACACCACCGCTCCGACCGTCGTCTCGACCGCGCCCGCCAACGGCGTGACGAGCGTTCCGACCACCACTTCGGTGTCGGTCACGTTCGACGAGGCGATCGACCCGGCGACGCCGTCGGTGAACCTGGTGCCGACCGGTGGCGTGGGTGCCTCGGTCGCGGGCAGCAGCACGTACGACCCGGCAACTCGCACTTGGACGTTCACTCCTGCTTCGCCGCTGGCCAACGCCACGACGTACCAGGCGACCGTCTCGGGTGCCAAGGACGTGGCGGGCAACCAGATGACCGGCTCGGTCAGCTGGACGTTCACCACGGCCCTGCCGGACTCCAGCGGCTGCCCGTGCACGCTGTTCGCGGACTCGGCGACGCCGGTCATCAACAACGCCAACGACAACGGCCAGGTCGAGCTCGGCGTCAGATTCACCGTCGACCAGCCCGGTGTGGTCACGGGTGTCCGCTTCTACAAGGGCACCGGCAACAGCGGTACGCACGTCGGTCACCTGTGGACCTCGACCGGCACGCTGCTCGGCACGGTGACGTTCTCCAACGAGACCGTCGGCGGCTGGCAGCAGGCGAACTTCGCCACGCCGATCACGGTCGCCGCGAACACGCAGTACGTCGTCTCCTACTACGCGCCGAACGGGCACTACTCGGTGACGCGCGGCCAGTTCGAGTTCAACGGCGTGGACCGCGGCCCGATGCACGCGCCGAAGACGCTGGCGGGTGCTCCCAACGGGACGTACGTGTACGGCAACGGTGGTGGCTTCCCGACGAGTGGCAACGACGCGAACTACTGGGTCGACGCCGTGTACTCGCCGTCAAGCGGAACGCCGTCGGCTGCCTCGGTGCGGCCGGTGTCGTTCGGCAGGACGGTCACGCACGTGGCACGGGAAGCGGGCGGCCGGATGCTCGCCGTCTGGTAAGCGAAACGGAGGATGAGGTAGGTCGTGACTCCTTTGCTGGTCATGATGTCGGGAAAGCCGTGGGACGGAGTCCGTGGCGCTGACCGGCAGCAGGCAGAACAACTGACCAGGTACGCCGATGTGCTGTGGGTGGATCCGCCGATCTCGCCGGTGACACCCGCCCGGTACCGGCCAGGTGTCGGCAGAGGAGTCCGGCCTCGCCTCTCGGTCACACCCGAGGGCATCACTCGCCTCACCCCTGTGGCGTTGCCGGGGCTGTCCCGCCCCGGCATCCGTGCCACGACGTGGCCGTTGGTGCGAGCCCAGATCCGCTGGGCGTTGCGCCGGTTGAAGCGCTCACCGCACGCCGTCGTGTCGTTCTCGTTCGACGACGTGCTGGGCATGTGGGACCCGTCGGTCCGGACCGTGCTGTACGGCACGGACGACTGGGTCGCCGGCGGTGAGCTGATGGGCTTGGACCCGGGCTGGTTGCTCGGCGAGGAGAGCAGGGCTCTTCGTCAGGCACAGCAAGTGTTCGCGGTGACGCCGGAGCTGGTCCGCAGGTGGACCGGCCTCGGCGCACCCGCCCAGTTCCTGCCCAACGGGGTTCACGTGGACGCCTACTCCACTGTGGACTCCGCGCCTGTTCCGGACGCGGTGGCTTCGTTGGAAGGGCCGGTCGCCGGTCTCGTCGGACGCATCACCGCTCGGATCGACATTTCTCTGTTGGAAGCTGTCGCCGACACGGGGATGTCGTTGCTCATGGTCGGGCCGCGTGATCCGTCGTGGGAGCCGGAACGCTGGTCTGCTCTCGTCATCCGTCCCCGTGTGGTGCACGTGGACGAGGTGCCGTTCACCGAACTTCCCGGTTACTACCGGAAAATCGACGTCGGGCTCACGCCGTACCTGGACTCCTCCTTCAACCGGGCCTCGTTCCCGTTGAAGACGCTGGAGTACCTGGCGGCCGGACGTCCTGTCGTGTCGACGGATCTTCCTGCTTCGCGGTGGCTCGCTTCCGAGGCCGCCGACATGGTCACCATCGCGGCTCCGGGGGAGTTCGCCGCGGCCGTCGCTCATGCGGCCAGTACTGAACGCACTGCTGCGGCGGTTGCGTCCCGGCAGGAGTTCGCTGCCGAACATTCTTGGCGTCGCCGCAGCGACGCGTTCGCGGAGGCCATCGGCCTCTCGGAGAGGGGAGCTTCCGTGTCCGCCGAGAACTCTGTTGGGGGAGAGCGATGATCCCGGTGATGCGACCGCTGATGGGCGAGGAGGAAGCCCTCGCGGCTGCCGAGGCCGTGCGGTCCGGATGGGTCGCGCAGGGGCCACGGGTCAGTGCGTTCGAGGAGGCTTTCGCTTCGAGGGTCGGTGCCGCGCACGGTGTCGCGGTGTCGTCCTGCACCACGGCTCTGCACCTCGCGTTGCACCTGCTGGACATCGGTCCTGGCGACGAGGTCGTCGTGCCGTCGTTGTCGTTCATCGCGACCGCCAATGCCGTGCGGTACTGCGGTGCCACGCCGGTGTTCGCGGACGTCTCGGCCGAGACCGGGAACCTGACCGCGGAGACAGTTGCCGCTGTCGTGACTTCTCGGACGCGTGCCGTTGTGCTGGTGCACCAGGGCGGTGTGCCCGCTGACGTGAAGTCGTTCGAGGGCCTGGGACTTCCGATCGTCGAGGACGCTGCCTGTGCTGCCGGGTCGACGTATCACGGTTCGCCCGTGGGTCTCGGTGCCTCGCTTGCCGCGTGGTCGTTCCACCCGCGCAAGCTGCTGACCACCGGTGAGGGCGGCATGCTCACCGTGGACGACGAGGCTGTTGCTGTGCGCGCGCGGCGGTTGCGCGAGCACGGCATGAGCGTCAGCGCGGCCGATCGTCACGCCGGCGGTGGCGTTGTGCTGGAGGAGTACCTGGAGACGGCGTTCAACTACCGGATGACCGACATCCAGGCCGCTGTCGGGCTGGTGCAGCTGGGACGGCTGGACACGATCATCGCTCGCCGTCGTGAGCTGGCGGCTCGGTACCACTCGTTGCTCGCCCGGATTCCTGGCCTGCGCACGGTGTCCGACCCCGCTTACGGCACCACGAACTACCAGTCGTTCTGGGTCGAGCTGCCCGAGGACTGCCCGGTGGAGCGCAACGAGGTGCTGAACCGGTTGGCGGCCAAGGGTGTCTCGGCGCGGCGGGGGATCATGGCGTCGCACCTGGAGCCCGCGTACGCCGGGCACCCGCACGTGCCGCTGCCGGTGACCGAGCGGCTGACCTCGCGGACGCTGATCCTGCCGTTGTTCCACGAGCTGACCGCGGATGAGCAGGACCAGGTGGCCGACGCGCTGGAGCTCGCGTGTGATGCGCGGTGACGCCGTTGCTGCTGATCGGCGCCGGCGGCCTCGCGCGTGAGGTCATCGCCGCGATCGCGGCGGTGAACTCGGTGCGGCCCACGTTCGAAGTGCTGGGGCTGCTCGACGACGCGCCGGACAAGCACGGCAGCGTCGTGGACGGGGTCGAGGTGCTCGGGCCGCTCGACCTGGCTCGTTCGCACCCCGACGCGCAGGTGCTGATCTGCACGGCGAGCTCGTCGAGGCAGGACAGCAGGATGCGGATCTCGCGGCGGCTCGGGTTCGACGACTCGCGCTACGCGACTTTGGTGCACCCGCAGGCTTCGGTCGCGGCCGGTACCGAGCTCGGTGCGGGCACGATCTTGCTGGCCTGTGCCGTGATCACCGCGCCTCAGCAGGTCGGGCGGTTCGTGGTCGCGATGCCGCACGTGTTGCTGACGCACGACGACGTCGTGGCTGACGGTGTGACACTCGCTGGTCGTGCGGCGCTCGCGGGCACCGTGCGCGTGGGGGAGAGCGCCTACATCGGCCAGGGCGCTCTGGTTCGTGAGGGGCTGACGATCGGCGCCGGTGCGTTGGTGGGCATGGGAGCGGTGGTGCTCAACGATGTTCCTGCCGGGGAGACCTGGGTCGGTGTGCCCGCGCGGCCGCTGGAGGTGACGGTGTGAAGGTTCTCGTGTTCGCCCACCGCCTCGAACTCGGCGGCACCCAGACCAACGCGATCGAGCTCGCGGCCCGGATCCGTGACACCCACGGCCACGAGGTGGTTCTCTTCGCCGCCCCCGGCCCGGCCGTCGCTTTGGCCGAGCAACGCGGCCTGCGCCTGATCGAGGCCCCCGACGCTTCCCGGCATCCGTCCTTCACGGTGGCGCGGGCGTTGCGGGCGGCGGTGAAGGCCGAGAAGCCCGACCTGATCCACGTGTGGGACTGGCCGCAGTGCTTCGACGCGTACTTCGTCGAGCACCTCGTGCACGGAATCCCGTTGTTCACCACGATGATGGGCATGGTCGTGCCGGGATTCCTGCCGCGGCACCTGCCCACCACGTTCGGCACGAAGCAGCTGGCCGAGGACGCCGCGCGGATCCGGTCCGGCGAGGTCGACCTGCTCGAACCGCCCGTGGACGTGGACTTCAACGCACCCGGTGTGGTGGATCCGCTGCCGTTCAAGCAGAAGTACGGGCTGCTCGACGAGCGGGTCAACCTCGTCACGGTGTCGCGGCTGACCGAATGGCTCAAGCTCGAGAGCCTGCTGCGCAGCATCGAGGCCGTCGACCTGCTGGCCAAGGAGCGGCCGGTCCGGCTGGTGATCGTGGGCGAGGGCACCGCGGCGGCGAAGGTCGCGGAGCGCGCTCGCGAGGTGAACGACCGGCACGGCGCCGACGTGATCGTGCTCACCGGCGGGCTCGTCGATCCGCGCCCCGCGTACGAGGCGGCGGACGTGATGCTCGGCATGGGCGGGTCGGCGCTGCGCACGCTGGCGTTCGCGAAGCCGATCGTGGTGCTGGGGGAGAAGGGCTTCTCGCTGCCGTTCACCCCCGAGACGGTCGGGTACTTCCGCCAGCACGGCTACTACGGCCTCGGCGACGGCACCGAACCCGTCACCCTTCTGGCCGACCAGATCCGGCCGATGCTCGACGACGCTTCGTTGCGCGCCGAGTTGGGTGCGTTCGGTCGTGAGGTCGTCGTGGAGCACTACGGGCTCGACCCGGCGGCGCGGGGTCTCGAACGTCTCTACCAGCGGACCGTAGCGGAATCGGTCTCGCGAACGACGTCCGTGAAGGAAGGTGTGCGGACGGCGGCGATGCTGGCCGCGCGCGGACTCCCGGAGCCGGTGAAGAACGGCCTGCGGGCTGTCAGACGGAAGCTGTCATGAGCGAGAGGGCAATCCCTGTGAACATCCCGCTGGTCGATCTCGGCCTGCAGCGCGACCGCATCGCCGCCGAGGTCGAGGAGGGGTTCGCTCGCGTTCTGGCGAAGACCGCCTTCATCGGCGGCCCGGACGTGACGGCGTTCGAGGAGGAGTTCGCGGCGTTCACCGGGACCGCGTACTGCGTCGGCGTCGCGAACGGCACCGACGCCATCGAGCTGGCTCTGCGCGCCGCGGGCATCCGTGACGGCGATCACGTCGCGTTGCCCGCCAACACCTTCGTCGCCACGGCCGAGGCCGCCGTCCGCGCCGGCGCCGTGCCGGTGCCGGTCGACGTCGACCCCGCGCACCTGCTGATGGACGCCGACGAGTTCGCGCACATCGCCCCTCGCTGCCGGGCCGTCCTGCCCGTGCACCTGTTCGGTCAGCTCGCGCCGATGAACGCCATCCGCGCGGTCGCCCAGCAGCACGACGTCCTGGTCATCGAGGACGCCGCGCAGTGCCAGGGCGCCACCCAGAACGGCACCGGCATGGGCGGCTTCGGCGTCGCGGCGGCCACGAGCTTCTACCCCGGCAAGAACCTGGGCGCGTTCGGTGACGCGGGTGCCGTCGTCACGCAGGACGAGGAGATCGCGCGCAAGCTGCGGCTGCTCGCGAACCACGGCAGCGACAAGAAGTACTCGCACCCGGAGCTGGGCTTCAACTCGCGCCTCGACACGCTGCAGGCCGTGGTGCTGCGCGCCAAGCTCAAGCAGCTCGGCGCGTGGAACAAGGAGCGCGCGGCCGCCGCCGATCTCTACGCCGAGCTGCTCGCGGACGTGTCCGAGGTCCGGCTGCCCGGTGTCGCCGACGGCAACGAGCACGTGTGGCACCTGTACGTCGTGCGCGTCCGCAACCGCGACATGGTGTTGAAGCACCTCAACGACAACGGTGTGGGTGCGGGCATCCACTACCCGACGCCGGTGCACCACACCGGCGCGTTCGCCAAGTACGGCCGGCCCGAGGGCTACCCGGTGGCCGAGCAGGCGGGGGGCGAGATCCTGTCGTTGCCGCTGTTCCCCGGGATCACGCGGGAACAGCAGGAGCGCGTCGTCGCCGTTCTCAAGGAAGCGGTGGCGGCTCATGGCTAGCGTGCATCCCCTCGGCCTCAACGAGTCCGACACAGTCGGCGAAGGCACCCGCATCTGGGCGTGGGCCCACGTGCTGCCCGGCGCCGTCGTCGGCAAGGACTGCAACATCTGCGACCACGCGTTCGTCGAAGGCGGCGTCGTGCTCGGCGACCGCGTCACGGTCAAGAACGCCGTGCTGCTGTTCGACGGCGTGAACGTCGGCGACGACGTGTTCCTCGGCCCCAACGTCGTCTTCACCAACGACCTCAGGCCCCGCGCGCACATCAAGAAGGGCCCCGAGGCCCTCCTGCCGACCCGCGTCGAGAACGGCGTCACGCTCGGCGCCGGCACCACCGTCGTGTGCGGCACCAAGATCGGCGCGCACGCGTTCGCCGCGGCGGGCGCGGTGATCACCAGGGACGTTCCGGCGCACGCGTTCGTCGCGGGCAACCCGGCCAAGGTCCGGGGCTGGGTCTGCGAGTGCGGTGAACGGCTGCCGGAGGACCTGAGCTGCGAGTGCGGCAAGGCGTACCAGAAGGCGGGCGACGGGCTGGTCGCACGGTGACCGCCACGGTCAGCGCGCCCGCACGCACCCGTCTGTCCTTCTTGGACGGTGTGCGCGCGCTGGCCGCCGTGTACGTGGTGCTGCACCACATCTGGTTCACCGTCTACCCGACCTACCCGGTCAACACCGGGCCGCTCGTGCTCGGCTGGCTCGTCTACGGCCACCTCGCCGTGGCCGTCTTCATCGTCGTCAGCGGCTTCTCGCTCACGGTCGCGCCGGCAAGACGCGAGTACGAGCTCGGGGGAGTGCTCCGGTTCATCCGCAGACGCGCCTGGCGGATCCTGCCGCCGTACTGGGCCGCGCTCGGGCTCAGCGTGCTGGTCTTCGGCCTGATCACCCCGGAACTGACCGGCAGGGCGATCACGCTCAAGGGCGTCCTCGCGCACTTCTTCCTCGTGCAGGACGTGGTCGACAGCCCGAAGCCCAACGGCGCGTTCTGGTCGATCGCCATCGAGTGGCAGATCTACTTCCTCTTCCCGCTGGTGCTGTGGTTCCGCCGCAAGCTCGGTCCGGTGTGGATGGTCGCCATCTTCACGACCGGCGTGATCGCGTCCCAGCTCGTCGGTGAGAACGTCGACCCGCTCCACGGCCTGCTCAACTTCACCCCGCAGTTCCTCGCGCTGTTCGTGTTCGGCGTGGCCGCGGCGGACGTCGTCAGGTCCGGTGAGGTCCCGCGCTGGATCGGCTGGGCCGGTGCGGCGTGCTACGCGGCGTTCGTGATCACCGCGGTGGCCATGGGCTCGGTCTGGGTCGACCACGCCTACTTCTGGATCGACCTGCTGCTCGGCGCGGGCACGGCGGCCGTCCTCGCGGCACTCGCGGGCGGCCACTTCGAGCCGTTGAAAGACCTGCTGGCGCACAAGATCTTCAGCGGCGTGGGGCTCTTCTCCTACAGCGTGTACCTGGTGCACCTGCCGTTGCTGTGGCTCACCGACCACTTCGTCGTGGAGCACCTCGTCAGCGACACGTTCGCCCGGTTCGGCCTGCTGCTCGTGCTCGGCCTCGCGGTCGTGCTCGGCGGCTCGTACCTCTTCCACCGCGCCTTCGAGCGGCCGTTCCTGGAGAACCGGTCGTGGGCAGTGCTCAAGACCTCGATAAGAGGGCAGAAGTGAGCCCAGAAAAAGGCGTCGAAGAGGAGAACCTCGGCACCCTCGTCAAGAAGGGGGTGCGCTGGAGCTTCGCCAGCACGCTGCTCTCGCGGCTGGCGAACCTGATCTCCGGCATCATCCTGGCGCGCGTGCTGACGCCGAACGACTACGGCCTGTTCGCCGTCGCCACGGTCGCGCTGGTGTTCCTCATCAACTTCAACGACCTCGGCCTCGAACAGGTCCTCGTCCGCTGGCCCGGTGACGTCTCGAGGATCGCGCCGACCGCGGTCACCGTCATCTTCGGATCCAGCTGCGCGCTGTTCGCGGTCTTCTTCACGGGCGCCGGTGTGTTCAGCCGGTCACTGGGCGCACCGGAAGCGACAAGTCTGGTTCAGGTCCTGTCGTTCGCGATCCTGATCAACGGCGCGCTGGCGGTGCCGTCGGCGATGCTCACCAGATCCTTCCGCCAGGACCTGCGCACCTACGCCGACCTGACCGGGTTCGTCGTCACGACCGGCCTCACGCTCGTGCTCGCGCTGACCGGGTTCGGCGTGTGGAGCCTGGTGTGGGGGCGGCTGGCGGGCAACCTGATCAACGGCCTGCTGCACCTCTTCTTCACCCCGGTCCGCTACAAGCCGGCGTTCGACCCGAAGGTCGCCGGGGAACTGCTGAAAGACGGCCTGCCGCTGGCCGGGGCCACGATCCTGGCCGTCGCCATGGTCCAGGTCGACAACATCGTCATCGGCAGGCTCCTCGGACCGGAGACGCTCGGTCTGTACGTGCTGGCGTTCAACCTGTCGAGCTGGCCGGTCACGCTGCTGTCCATCCCGGTGGCGCGCGTGAGCGTGCCCGCGTTCGCCCGCCTCCAGCACGACCTGGCGTCCCTGCGGATCGCCTTCGCGCGGTCGATGGGCCTGCTGATGGCGGCGGCCGTGCCGATCTGCGGCCTGCTCGCGCTCATGGCCGGACCGGCGATCCGCGTGCTCTACGGGGACAAGTGGTCGGCGGCGTCGACCGCGCTGATGTTCCTCGCGGTCCTCGGCCTCGCCAGGGTCGCCCTGCAACTGTGCTTCGACGTGCTCATCGCCGTGGGCAACGCCCGGCAGACGCTCGCGCTTCAGGCGCTGTGGGTCGCCGTGCTCGTGCCCGCCCTGGCTCTCGGTGCCCACAGCGCCGGCGTCAGGGGTGTCGGCATCGCGCACATGGTCGTGGCGGTCGGGGTGATGCTGCCTGCCTTCCTGTTCGCGCTCAGAGGCCTGGGAGTGCGCCCGCTCACCCTCGCTCAGGCGGTGACGAGACCGGCACTCGGCGTGTTCGCGCTCGTGCTCGTCCCGCTCGTCGTGACCCGCGTTCTGGATCACGACCTCGCCATCCTGTTGATCGGTGGCATCGGCGGACTGCTGCTCTACCTGCCGGTTGTCGCCCCGATGCGCCACTCGTTGGGGGACTTGAAGAACCTCGAACCGGCGAGTTCCGGACCTTCGTGATCCCACGACGTGGCACGACTCACCCTGTGCACGTGCAAATGTTTGTTGATGTACTACTGACGGGGAATTCGCTGAGAGAGCGTTCGCGGCGGCCCAGATCATTTTCTGTGCTGACCTGCGGTCATTCTTGAAATAGATCAACCCGTTCAGGTGATGGCTATTTCGGTTTGGTAGCGGTGAAATGGCCCAACTAGGCTGAACGGCCTAATGCACGGCCTTCTGGCCTGGGTTACCGTCCCCCTGCCCAAAACGGTAACCGCCAGATAACGAGATCGTTCTCGTGATGTCCCGGCCGCGGGAGATCCACGATCGAAGTCGGCGGCCCGAACTGAAAGGTGGCATCCCCCGTGCTCCACCGCACCGCCACAGAACGTGGCAGCGCGAGACAGAACGAACGCCGTGCTCCCCTTCGGCAACGGTCCTCCCGCATCGCGTCCTTCGCCGCACTCGCCGTCGCCCTCGTCGCCTGTTCCCCCGCGGGCGCGAAGTCGGGCGACGCACAGCCGGCCACCACCACGACGTCCGCCACGTCGAGCAGCGCCGCTCCTTCCTCGAGCGAGGCGCCGTCCTCCAGCTCCGTCGCACCCACGACGACGACCCCGAAGCCCGCACCGCCCGGCACCCCGAAGCCGCCGGCGCAGCCGGGTATGACGGGCTGGCCCGCCGCCGGGAACACCGGCGTCAAGAACGGTTCCCTGCGTCCGCTCAAGGGCGACCAGCTCATCGACGTGCGCTGGCTCAAGGACCACGGCGCGCGCGGCTCCGGCAACGCGGGCGACCCGTTCGTCTTCGAGAACTACGAAGTCGACGGCATGGTCCACATCAACGTGCCGGACGCCACCCAGGTGCTCGTCCAGCAGAGCCGGATCTATGGCGGCGACAACCACGCGATGTGGATCGAGAACGGCACCGTCACGGTGCAGGACAGCACGATCTCGCCGCGCACCGGCGGCCTGTCGGGCAACGGCATCTTCGCCTACGACCGCGGCACGTTCCTGCGCAACAACATCTCGGGCTTCAACATCCCGATCATCATCCAGGGCCAGGGCCCGTACCTGATCCAGGACAACTTCCTGCACGACATCTGGTTCAAGGCCGGCGACCACACGGATGTCATCAACATCAACCCGAACGGCTCCAACGGTGTGATCAAGCACAACTACATCGACGGCATCCGCTCGGACGGCCAGTACACGCACAACGGCATCGGCATCTACAACGACGCCACGCCGGGCGCGGGCACCGCGGTCAGCAAGAACTGGACGATCGACGGGAACTACATCACCCGCTCGAACCACCTGATCTTCGCCGCCGCGTCGCCGCCGTTCGTGATCAAGAACAACGTGCTCACCACCCAATTCCAGTACGCCCCGTTCCACAACGCACTCGGGGGCGCTACGGACGGTGGCGGGAACGTGGACCAGAACGGCAAACCGGTCAAGATCGAGGGCTGACGTGAAATAGCGCGTCACTCGCAATGACACTGAGGGCTACCTCGGCGACACCTTGTGTTGCCGGAGTAGTCCTCAGGCGTTTCTCAGGTCCACGGAACGTAACGGCGGGACAGGCCTCCTCGATCTAGAGGTCGTAGACATCGCGGCCGGATTCCCGGTCGCAGTTCGCCTCCGGAGGACCCAGCTCGTGGATTCACTTCCCGCAAGACCTCTGGCCGTGGTCGTCGTCACCTACAACAGTGCGAGCGTCATCGGCGGATGCCTCGAGGCCCTGCCGGTCGCGCTGAGCGGGGTGCCGGACTGGCAGGCCGTGGTCGTGGACAACGCGTCCGCGGACAACACCGTGGAACTGGCTGAGGCCACGGGCGCGAAAGTCGTGCGGCGGCTGGGCAACGACGGTTTCGCGGCGGGGGTGAACGCGGGCATCGCCGCGGCGCCCGGCTGCGACGTGCTGGTGCTCAACGCGGACATCCGACTGGAGCCCGGCGCGGTCGCGGCGCTGAGAGCCGCGGTGCGACCCGGTGTCGGGATCGTCGCGCCGAAGCTCGTTGGTGAGAACGGTGTCGTGCACCACTCGGTCCGCCGCGAGCCGACGCCGTTGCGCGTGCTCGGTCAGGCGGTGCTGGGCGGCACGACAGCGGGGAAGTACCCGGCGCTGGGCGAGATCGTGGTGCGGCCCGGGGACACCGCCGACTGGGTCACCGGCGCCGCGTGGCTCGTCACCGCGGAGTGCGTCGACGCGATCGGCACGCTCGACGAGCGGTACCTGCTGTACTCCGAGGAGACGGAGTACATGCTCCGCGCGCGGGACAAGGGTTTCGCGGTCCGCTACGAGCCCGAGGCCGTCGCCGTCCATCTCGGCGGCGAGTCCGAGACCTCGGCCCGGCTGTGGGCGCTGCTGCAGGCGAACCGGGTCCGGTTGCACCGCGAGCGTCACGGCCGGCCGCAGTCCGTGCTGATGTGGTTCGCGGTGGCGTTGAACGAACTTCTCAGGATCCACCGGCCGCGGCACCGGGCCGCCTTACGAGGCTTGATCGGCATGCGGGAGTGGCCGGAACCGTTGGACACGAACAAGAACAACGCTGCTTACCTGTGCTTCTCCGCTCAGGACTGGTGGTACCACAACCGGGCGCACTCCGACTTCCAGCTGCTGCGCCGGGTCGCGAAGCACCGGAAGGTGTTGCTGGTCAACAGCATCGGCCTGCGCATGCCGCTGCCCGGCCGCAGCACCCAGTTCCTGCGCCGGATCTTCAGGAAGCTGAAGAGCGTCGCGATGCTGGTGCGCCGCCCGATCCCGGACACACCGGGATTCCACGTGATGACACCACTTCCGCTGCCGTTCTACGGAAAACCGTGGCTGCGCAAGCTCAACTCGGTGCTGGTGCGGGCCCAGGTCCGCGCGGTCTGCCTCGCGCTGGGCATGCGGGCACCGGTCGTCGTCGCGACCATCCCCACGTCGTGGGACGTGATCAAGCCGGTGCCGCGCGCTTCCCTGGTCTACAACCGTTCTGACCGCCACTCGGCGTTCCCCGAGTCGGACCAGGTGACGATCAAGGCGCTGGAGGACGAGCTCCTGGAGCACTCCGACCACGTCCTCTACGTCAGCCGCGCGCTGCAGGAGGAGGACGAGCCCCAGACCGGCGCCCGTGGCCACTTCCTCGACCACGGCGTCGATCTGGACCACTTCCGCCGCCGCGACCAGCTCCCGGCGGACATCGCGTCGATCCAGGGCCCGGTGATCGGGTTCTTCGGCAGCCTCGACGACTACCTCGTGGACTTCGACCTGCTGGAGCGGGTCGCGAAGGAGATCCCCGAGGCGCACCTGGTGCTGATCGGTGACGCCACCTGCTCGATGGAGCGGTACGAGAAGTACTCGAACGTCACGTGGCTGGACTTCCGGCCGTACGAGCAGATTCCCGCGTACGGCACGGCTTTCGACGTCGCGCTCATGCCGTGGCTCGACAACGACTGGATCAAGCACGCGAACCCGATCAAGCTCAAGGAGTACCTCGCGCTCGGACTGCCGATCGTGAGCACCGACTTCCCCGAGGTCCAGCACTACACCGACCGCGTCCGGGTCGCGGCAGGCGCGGACGACTTCATCGAGCAGATCCGGC
The DNA here is from genome assembly GCF_040629405.1 of Lentzea sp. NPDC005914. Lineage (NCBI taxonomy): Bacteria > Bacillati > Actinomycetota > Actinomycetes > Pseudonocardiales > Pseudonocardiaceae > Lentzea > Lentzea sp. NPDC005914. The sequence continues at coordinate 109,621 of NZ_JBEXVQ010000016.1, forward strand.
TGACGCTGAAGGACGGCGGCATCGGCACTCCCGAGCAGCGCCGCCGTTCGGTGCTGTCGGCCTCCTGGGACGCCCGTGCCCGTGACCTGATGCGTCTCGCCGAGGGAGAAGCCTGATGTGCGGCATCGCCGGAGTCCGGCGTTTCGACGGCGACCCGGTGGACCCGGCGCTGCTGCGGGCCATGGCGGCCACGCTGCACCACCGCGGCCCCGACGACGCCGGCGTGTGGGCCGACGGTTCCACGGGATTCGCGCACACGCGGCTCTCGATCATCGACCTCGCCGCGTCGACGCAGCCGATGGCCACGCCGGACGAGCGGCGGCACATCGCGTTCAACGGCGAGATCCTCAACTACCGCGAACTGCGTGAGGAGCTCACCTACCCGTTCCGCACCGGCGGTGACACCGAGACGCTGCTCGCGCTGTACGAGCGCGACGGCGTCGACGGCGTGCGGAAGCTGCGCGGCCAGTTCGCCTACGCGATCGACGACGCGGAGTCCGGTGACCTGCACCTGGTCCGCGACCGGATGGGCATCCTGCCGCTGTACTACTACTCCGACTCGAAGGTCTTCGCCTTCGCGTCCGAGATCAAGGCGCTGATCCCGCTGATCGGCGACCGGGGCGTGGACCACGCCTCGCTGCACGACTACCTCGCCCACCGGTCGGTGCCCGCGCCGTACACGCTGGTCGACGGCGTGCGGAAGGTGCTGCCCGGCCACCGGCTCACGGTCTCGCGGACCGGCGAGATCACCGAGACGCCGTACTGGGAACTGCCTGCTCAGGGCCTCGTGCGCGACTGCACGCCCGAAGAAGCGGTCGCTCTCGTCACCGAGGCACTGGAACGGTCGGTGCGGGATGCACTGGTCGCGGACGTGCCCGTCGGCGCGTACCTGTCCGGTGGCGTCGACTCCAGCCTGATCACCGCTCTCGTCGCCAAGGCGCGGGGTGGCGGCGAGCTGCACACGTTCTCCGCCGGCTTCGGTGACCCGCGGGTGGACGAGCTGCACTGGGCCGAGAAGGTCGCGGCCGAGGTCGGCAGCGAGCACCACAGCGTCATCGTCACCGCCGACGACTTCCGGGAGAACTGGGGCAGGCTGAGCCTGCACCGGGACGCCCCGCTGTCCGAACCGGCCGACGTCGCGGTGTTCAAGCTCGCCGAGCTGGCCCGCCGCGAGGTGAAGGTCGTGCTGTCCGGTGAGGGCAGCGACGAGCTGTTCGGCGGCTACCCCAAGTACAAGTTCGCCGGCGCGACCCGCTGGGCCGGAATCGCTCCGGCCTGGCTGCGGCACGCGGCGTTGTCGAGGCTGGAGAACTCGCTGCCCGCCAAGGCCGCCCGCTTCGGCGTGGCGCTGCGGGCGATGGCCGAGCCCAGCGCGGCCGCCCGGATGCGCGGCTGGTTCGCCCCGTTCACGACCGCCGAGTCGCGGGCGTTGCTCGGCGGCCCGGCGACCCGCGCCATCACCCCTGCTTACAGCCGCGGCCGTGGCGACGCGCTGAGGCGGATGCTCTACGCCGACTCGCACGCGTGGCTGGCCGACAACCTGCTCGAACGCGGCGACCGGATGTCGATGGCGGCGTCGCTGGAGCTGCGGCCGCCGTTCCTCGACCACCGGGTCGCCGAGCTCGCCTTCACGCTGCCCAGTTCGGTGAAGGTGCGGCGCGGCACGACCAAGTGGGTCGTCAAGGAGGTCGCGCGCGAGCACCTGCCCGCCGACGTCGTGGACCGCCCGAAGTCCGGCTTCAAGGTGCCGCTGGACGCCTGGTTCCGCGACGGGCTGCGCGACATGGCCCACGACCTGCTCACCGGGCCGTCCTCGTTCGTCGGGGGTGTACTGGACCCGGCGGGCGTGCGAAAACTGCTGTCCGAGCACGACTCGGGCGGCCGCAACGAACAACCGCGCTTGTGGACCCTGCTCTCGCTCGAGGTCTGGCACCGCGAGCAGGCGAGGACCTCGGAGGTGGCGGAATGAGCGAGGGAACGAAACGTTCGCGTAGGCTCGTGCTCACTGGGGCACGGGAAAAACCTGGGGCGGACGTGGATTTCGTTAGCGCGCTGAAGGTGCTGCGCAGGCGATGGGTGACGGTGCTGGTCGGGTTCGGCCTCATGACGGTCGCCGGTGTCGGGATCATGATCGCCGTTCCGCCGACGTACCAGGTCAAGGCATCCGACGTGCTGCTCGTGCCCGCTCAGGTCGGCTCGTCGCAGGCGGGCCAGGCCAACCCGTACCTCGGGTTCGGCGGCTCGCTCGGCATCGTCGCGCAGATCACCGCGCGCAAGATGAACGACTTCACCACGATCGAGCAGATGAAGCAGGCCGGCGCGACGGGGGAGTACCTCGTCGACATCGTGCCCGGCGAGGCGCCGATGCTGTCGGTGACCGCCACGTCCAAGAGCGAGGCGGAGGCGCTGCGCACCGCGCAGATCGTCGAGAAGGCGATGACGGACAACCTGCGGCAGTCGCAGGTCGACCTGAAGGCGCCGGCGCAGTTCCTCATCACGACCAACCCGATCACGCTGCCGTCCCACGCGGAGATCCAGCGCGGCAGCCAGCTGCGGGCTTTGGCCGGCATGCTCGTGGTCGGGCTCGCGGGGACCGTGCTGGCGGCGTTCGTGATCGAGAGCGTGAAGACGCGCCGCAAGCAGCGCTCGCTCGTCGAGGAGTCGCTGGTCGGCAGCGCGGACCTGCCGCCGGTCGTGGACAACCCGAAGCCGCCGGTCCCCACGCCGGCTCGTCCGGCCACGCCCGCGCGCCCGCCGACGTCGGGACCACCGCCGCCCGTGGTGCACAAGACGGGGTCCGAGGAGACGCACCGGTTCCGGCCGGTGCAGGTGCCCGCCGCCCAGAACGGTGCTGCCCAGATCGGCGCCGCCCAGACCGGTGTGGCCAAGACCGGTGTGGCCAAGACCGGTGTGGCCAAGACCGGTGTCGCCCAGAACGGTGTGGCCAAGACCGCCACCGCCCAGAACGGTGCGGCCCAGAAGAGTGTCGGCAAGAACGGCGACGTGCAGTGGCCGAGCGAGGAGGGCTCGTCGCCCGCTCCGCAGACCGGGCGCGAGTGACCGGTGCTGGACTTCCTCCGCCGACCCGAGCCCGGTGACGCGCGAGGCCTGCTGACCGTCTACGCGGTACTGCTGTTCTGCCTGCCCGCGCAGATGATCATCGGCCCCCTCGGCGCCAGCGGCACCCCCGCGGGTGTCGTCGGGATGGGCATGCTCCTGTTCTGGCTGATGGTCCGGATGCTTCCCGGCAACGGGGTGCAGACCGGGCTGCAGCCGATCAGGCTCGTGGTGCTGGCGTTCGCCGGGTCGATCATGCTGTCCTACGCGTGGGGCGTGCTGAACCCGTTGCCCGCCGACCAGCTTTCGGGCGCGGACCGGGCGATCCTCACGCTGATGTCGTGGTGCGGCATCGCGTTCGTGGCCACGGACCTGTTGCGCACGCGCAAGAGCGTCGAGTTGCTGTTGCGCACGCTGGTGATCCTCACGGGCATCATCGCCGCGATGGGATTGCTGCAGTTCGCGACCGGCTTCAACATCGCCGAGCTGTACCACATCCCCGGATTGAAGATCAACTATGTCATCGGGTCGGTGACGGACCGGTCCAACTTCCGCCGCGTCTCCGCCACCGCCTCGCACGCCATCGAGTACGGCGTGGTGCTCGCGATGATGTTCCCGCTCGCGTTGCACCAGGCGTTCTACGTCAAGACGCACCGCTGGCTGTGGCTCGGGCTCGTCTCGCTGATCGGCCTGGCCAGCCCGATGTCGGTGTCGCGGTCGGCGACGCTGGGCCTGTTCGTCGCGTTCATCGTGCTGTTCGCCGGGTGGTCCGGTCTGCGCCGCGCGGTCGCCCTGCTGGTCGCGCCGGTCGCGATCGTGGTGCTGCGCCTGCTGATCCCCGGTCTCGTCGGCACGATCACCGGCCTGTTCACCGGCTGGCAGGACGACCCGAGCATCCAGGGCCGCACCGACGACTACGTGGTGGTCGGCGAGTTCATCGACAAGTCGCCGTACCTCGGGCGCGGGTTCGGGACGTTCCTGCCGAAGGCGTTCATCACGCTGGACAACCAGTACCTCGGCCAGATCGTGGAGACCGGGTTCATCGGGCTCGTCGCGCTGATCACGCTGTTCCTCGTCGGGATCTTCTCCGCGCGCGGGGTGAGGGCGCGGGCGACGGACGACGAGATGCGGCACCTCGGTCAGGCGCTGTGCGCGTCGATCGCGGTGGCCGCGCTGTCGTTCGCGACGTTCGACGGGCTCGGCTTCCCGATGATCAGCGGGTTGACGTTCCTGTTGCTCGGCATCATCGGCGCGCTGTGGCGGTTGTCGCGGCGGGCTCTCGACGAACCGGCCAAGCCCGTGGTGGGGCCTGAGCGGCAGAAGGTGGCGCTGTGAAACTGGGATTCGCCTGCAGCTGGGATCCGGTGCCGGAGCCGACGTGGTCCTACACGCCGTGGAACCTCCGCGAGGCCTTGCGGTCCCGGGCGGACGTCGTCGACCTCGGCGTGACGCACTCTTCGTTGGTGCGGCTGGGGTTGAAGGCCGCGCACGCCCGCCGTGTGAACGGGCAGTGGGTGTCGATGTGGCGGCACTCGCGCGGGGCTCGTTCCTACGAGGAGTCGGTGCTGCGCAAGGCGTGCCGGTCGTTGGCGCCTGACGCCGTGCTGCAGATCCAGGACCTCGCGGTGCTGGACCGGCCGTACTTCCTGTTGCAGGACCTGAGCTACGACGTGCTGCTGGAACTGCTGGCGCGCGAGGGTTCGCTGACGCACTTCCCGTCGTTGTCGCCGGATTCGGTGCGGTGGTCGGCCGACCGTCAGCGGCGGGTGTACTCGTCGGCGGCCGGGGTGTTCGCGATGTCGCGCTGGTTCGCCGAGCACCTGGTGTCGGTCACGGGCCTGCGTTCTTCCCGCGTGCACGTGGTGAACCCCGGCATCTCGGCTCTGTCGGGCGCGGTGCCCGACTCGGTGTTCGCGCGGCGGATCTCGTCGCGGCGCAAGCTCCTCATGGTGGGCAAGGACTTCCACACCAAGGGCGGCGACCAGGTGGTGCGGGCGTTGTCGGTGCTGCGGCACGACGTGGACCCGTCGATCACGCTGACGGTCGTGGGCCCGACGGAGTGGCCGCTTCCCGGTGAGGTGCCCGACGGGGTCTCGTTCCTCGGACGGCTGCCGGTGTCCGAGCTGGCGGACCTGTACGACGCACATGACCTCTTCGTGCTGCCGTCGCGGTTCGAGGGCTTCGGGATCGCGTTCGCCGAGGCGTTGTCGCGGGGGTTGCCGTGCGTGGGCAGGGACGCGTTCGCGATGCCCGAGATCATCTCGGCGGGACGCACGGGGGAGCTCGTGCGGTCGGAGGATCCCGAGGACCTGGCGAAGGTGATCGCGTCGGTGCTCGCGGACGACTCGATCTACCAGAACACCTGGGAAGCGCGTGAAGAGGCAGCTAGGCACTACTCGTGGGACCGCGCGGCCGAGGACGTGGTGCGGATCGCTGGACAGGGGTGAAAGTGGCGCTTTCCGCTGCGACGCGGCGTTTTCTCCGCAGGTCCGCTGACACCGTGTTGTCCCCGGTCGGCTCGATCCGCGGCGGCAAGACCGATTCCCGCCTGGTCGCCCTGACCTACGACGACGGTCCCGACCCCGTCGGTACCCCGGCCGTCCTGGAAGCGCTGGCATCACTCGGTCTGAAAGCGACGTTCTTCCAGCTCGCCTACCGGGCCGAGCGCCATCCCGAACTGGTGCGCGCGGTGCTCGACGAGGGCCACGAGATCGCGTTGCACGGCGTCGACCACACCCGCCTCACGTCCTTGCCGCGAGGCGAAGTGCGTGGCCTGCTGGAGAACGGCCGGGAGCGACTGTCCAAGGTGGCCGGTCGTGACGTGCGGATGTTCCGCCCGCCCTACGGCGCCCAGTCGCCCGCCACGTACGCCGCCACCCGCCGCGCGGGCCTGATGCCCGTGGTGTGGGGACCGACGGTCCGGGACTGGGTGGACGGGGAAGCTCCCGAGGTCGCCGCGCGCGGACTAGACGGTCTGCACCCCGGCTCGATCATGCTGATGCACGACGGTTTCGAGGTGCCGCCCGGCGACACGACGCCGGAGCCCACGTTCGACCGGGGCGACGTCACCCGTGAACTGGTAGCCGAACTGCGAGCCCGCGACTACGAGCCGGTGTCGGTCAGCGAGCTGATCACGCACGCCAAGCCGTGGCGCTCCGCCTGGTTCAGGAACTAGAGGACATCGGCACCGGCGACGACGCCTCCGTCGCCACCAGCGCGGGCTTGCCGGAGCCGTCCGCCGGCACCTGGAAGACCGAGCTCTTCCCCGTGGAACCGGAAATCGCGCCGTACGCGAGGGTGTTGTCGTCGAGCCACGCGGCCTGGTCGTCGATGCCGCTCGTGTCCGGCAGCACCCGCTCCTGCCCGGTGGCGAGGTCGAGCACGGCCAGCTCCCAGCGACCCACCCACCGCGTGGTCTTCTTGTACGCGACGTGCTTGCCGTCAGGGGAGAGCGACGGGCACTCGGGTCCGATTCGGACGGTCTCCAGGGTGCGCGCCGATAGATCGCCCTTGACCAGCCACCGCCGGCCCGCGCCGAGGAACGTCGCGTAGAACGTGCGGTCGTCGGACCCGACCGTCAGGCCCCAGTAGTTGGCGTCGGCCGCGTGGTACGGCTTGCCCTCCACAGTGGAGCTGAACACCTCCAGGGACTCCACGACCGTGTCCGTGCGCAGGTCGTAGTAGCCGGTGCGGGTCGAGAACCCGCCGGGCGCGACGTAGGAGTCACCGGACACGAACACGGTCCACGACACGACCTTGCCGGAAGCCGAGACACGGGCACGAGAAGGCACACCGGGCAGCGGGATCGTCTTCACGACCTTGCCGGAAGAGTCCATCACCGCGGCCTCGAACGTCGGCCCGACACCCGCGAGCCGCAGGCACACCGTGGTGCCGCCGGCGGTGTAGACCCGCTGGCAGCGCATGCCCGTCGCGTTGCGCGGTCCGTCCGCTGTGGACAGTTCGGCGGTCGCCACCGCGTCGTTGCCGCCCCTCTGGTCGATGAGGGTCAGCAGACGCCCGGAATGGGCCTGCACCTGTGCGACCGGCCGTGCGGCGATGCGGTAGACGTAGCCGCCGGTCGCGAGCACGACCAGCACCACCAGGACCACCCCGATCACCACGCGGTGCCCGGCGAACCAGGACTTCACGCGGCAGCTCTCCTTCTGACCACCAGGACCACGAGCAACGAGACGGCGAGCCCGCCGCCGGCGACGACGACCGCGGCGAGCACGGACGCGTACTGCAGCAGGAAACCGAAAGCGATGGAGGACACCAGCTTGGCCAGGGCCTGACCGGTCTGCACGACGGCCAGGCCGGAGCCGCGCAGGTCCTCGGGGATCATCGAGCCCGCCCACGCCGACAGCACGCCGTCGGTGGCGGCGTAGAAAGCGCCGTGCAGCACCAGGGCGATCACCGCGACGGCGTAGCCACCGCTGGGGGCCAGCAACAACACGTACACGCCGAGCAGCACCACGTGGCCGGCGAAGAAGATCTTCCAGCGGCCGACGCGGTCCGAGAGCCTGCCCAGCGGCGTCGCGAGGAGCAGGAACGTCAGCGCGGTGCCCAGCGGCAGCAACGGCAGCGCGCCCAGCGGGATGCCGGTGGTCTTCTGCACCAGCACGAACACGAACGCGTCGGACATCGTGGCCAGGCCGAGGATCGCGGCCACGATCGTCACGCGGGCGAACGGCTTGTCCTTCAGCAGGGCCAGGCCCGCCTTGATGTCCGGTGCCTTCTTCGCCGAGGCCGGTGCGGTCGGCCGTTCGCGCACGAAGAACACCAGAGTGATCACACCGAGGACCGCGAACGCGAAGCTGACGATGAAGATCGGGTCGGGCTGTGTCCCCAGGTTCGCGATCAGCAGGAACGTCACCAGCGGGCCCAGCATCGCGCCGATGGTGTCCATCGTGCGGTGCACGCCGAACGCGGTACCGAGCTGGTGTGAGGGAACACTCAGCGAGATCAGGGCATCACGCGGTGCGGTGCGCAGTCCTTTGCCCGCACGGTCGGCGGCGAGCAGTCCGCCGATGCCGAAGGCCGACGCGCCGACCAACGGGAACGCCAGTTTCGTGACCGCGGACATGGCATATCCCACACCCGCGACGGCCTTGGGACGGCGCAGCCGGTCCGCGACGTGGCCGCCCACGAGGCGCAGAACCGCTGTGGCGCCGGTGTACAGGCCGTCGAGCAGTCCGAACTGCACGTAGCCGACGTGAAGTGTGAACAGGAGGTAGACCGGCAGGAACGCGGTGACCATCTCGGCGGAGACGTCCGTGAGCAGCGAAACAGCGCCGACAGCGACAACCGCGCGTGGCACGCCACCCAGCTTGTTGCCGTGCTCCGCCCGTGCTGACGCCACGTACACCCAAACACCGCCTTCTTCCAGGAGTGCCTGGACGCCTGAGTTCTCCGACTGCTACATCGGCGGACCGGGGGTGTTGTTACACCGTCTGGGCGCACGCGGGCGCCCGCGTTGCGGTCCTTTGGACGCGACGCGTAACTCTTCGGGCGTCGATGACGACCTACGAGGCGTCGGCCCCCGTTGGAAGTAGGGACCTTTGAGTGCTCCGCATGTGCTGATCATCGTGCAGAACCTGCCAGTGCCGCTGGACAGGCGCGTCTGGCTGGAGTGCCGCGCGTTGACCGCCGCAGGCTACGAGGTGTCGGTGATCTGCCCGAAAGGTCCGGGAGATCCCGCCTATCAGCTCCTCGACGGAGTGCACCTGTACAAGTACGCACCGCCACCGCAGGCCGAAGGTGCGCTGGGGTACGCGTGGGAGTTCCTGTACTGCTGGGTGCGCACGGCGTTGCTGAGCGTGAAAGTCCGTGCCCGCAGGCGATTCCACGTGATGCAGGCGTGCAACCCGCCGGACACCTACTGGGCGCTGGCGCTGCTGTGGCGGCTCGGTGGCGTGAAGTTCCTCTTCGACCACCACGACCTCAACCCCGAGGTGTTCCTCTCGCGCTTCGGTGAACCCCAGGGCGTGGCGGGCAAGCTGCAGTACCGGATCCTGAAGTGGCTGGAGCGCCGCACGTTCCGCACGGCGGACCGGGTGACGTCGACCAACACCTCGTACCAGAAGATCGCGTGGACGCGCGGTTCCGTGCCGCCCGAGCACACCAGCGTCGTGCGTTCCGGCCCGGACACCACCGTCATGCGACCTGTCGAGGGTGTGGACGAGCTGCGACGCGGCGGCAAACACCTGGTGGCCTATCTGGGAATCATGGGCCCGCAGGACGGCGTCGACGGCGTGCTCGAAGTCGCACGGAGAGTTGTTTTCGACCGCGGCCGCACCGACGTCAGGTTCGCGCTGCTGGGCTTCGGCGACTGCCTGGAAGACCTGAAGAAGCAGGCCACGGCCTGGGGCCTCGACCCGTACGTGGAGTTCACCGGACGCGTTGGGCCCGAACAGATCACGCGTTATCTGTCCACGTCGTCGGCGGGCCTCGGTCCTGATCCGTTGTCGCCTTTGAACGACGTGTCCACTATGAACAAGACCATGGAGTACATGGCCTACGCTCTGCCGGTCGTCTCGTACCGGCTGACGGAGACCGTGGTGTCCGCCGGCGACTGCGCCGTCTACGTCGAGCCGGGGGACGTCGAGGCGTTCACCACGTCGCTGCTCGACCTGCTCGACGACGCGGAACGCCGTGGCCGCCTCGGCTTTGAGGGCAGACGTCGCTGCGAGGCCGAGCTCGACTGGCGCCCGCAGGCCGAGAACTACGTCGCGGTGTTCGACGGGCTCACCGGCTTCGCCTCACGGGGCCCGTTCCCCGACGGCAGGCCCGCGCTGACCCCGGGCACCGACCAGTGGGGCAACAAGATGATCGACGTGAGCGACGACGCCGTGCTTCGTGCGTTCGCCGTCAACCGAACGGGAGAATGATGTTCGTCAGAAGGATCGCGGTCGTCGGCACCGGGTACGTCGGCCTGACCACCGGCGCGTGCCTCGCGTCGCTGGGTCACCGCGTGGTGTGCGCGGACGTCGACCAGGCCAAGGTGGAACGGCTCTCGCGCGGTGAGGTCGACATCCTCGAACCGAAGCTCGCGGACCTGGTGAGCGAGGGCATCGCGTCCGGCCGGTTGTCCTTCGTGCTCGGCGCGTCCGCCGCGGTGGCCGACGCCGAGGTCGTGTTCCTGTGCGTGCCCACGCCGATGGGTGTCGGCGGCGTCGCGGACCTGCAGGCCGTCGAGTCCGTTGTGGACGAGACGCGCGACCTGCTGCCGTCCGGCTGCGTGATCGTGAACAAGTCCACTGTGCCCGTGGGGACCTCGATCCGCACCGCCGAGCTGCTGCGCCGCGACGACGTGGCAGTCGTCTCGAACCCCGAGTTCCTGCGCGAGGGTTCCGCGGTCCACGACTTCCTCAACCCCGACCGGATCGTCGTCGGCTGCGACCAGCAGGACGCGGCCGAGCGCGTGGCCGCCCTGTACGCACGCCTGGGCGCGCCGACGGTGCTGACCGACGCCGCCTCGGCGGAGCTGGTCAAGTACGCGGCGAACTGCTTCCTGGCGATGAAGCTCTCGTACGTCAACGCGGTGGCGGAGCTGTGCGAGCGGCTCGGCGCGAACATCACCGACGTCACCGAGGGCATGGGCTACGACAAGCGCATCGGGCAGGCGTTCCTGTCGCCCGGCCCGGGCTGGGGCGGCTCGTGCCTGCCCAAGGACACCCACGCGATGCTCCAGGCCGCGGACGCCGCCGACTTCGAGTTCCGGCTGCTGCGCGCCACGATCGACACCAACGAGCGCCAGCGCACGCGGATGGTCGAGAAGGTCCGTCTCGCGGTCACCGGCAAGCGCGGTGGCTCGCTGTCGCACGTGCGGCTCGGGATCCTGGGCCTGACGTTCAAGGCGGGCACGGACGACCTGCGCGACTCGCCGGCACTGGCCGTGGCGGCGCTGCTGAAGCAGGCCGGTGCGGACCTCGTGGGCTACGACCCCGCGCTGGCCGGTGGCACGGACCTCGGTCCGGTGTCCGTTGTGGACGATCCGTACATGGCGGCCAAGGACGTCGACGCGCTCGTCGTGCTGACCGAGTGGCCGGACTTCCGGTCGCTCGACTGGGGACGCCTGGCCGAGACCGTGCGGCAGCCGGTCGTCGTGGACACGCGGAACATCCTGGACCCGGACGTCATTCGCCGAGCAGGTTTCACCTGCACCGGACTCGGCCGTCGCTAGTCCATTTGAGACAGTCCTTTTAGCTCAATGGTGTAAGTGGGCGCGCGAGATTCGTGTGCTAGCGCTTTGATTCCCGGCAACACCCGGTGGGACACGCTCGCCGGGTCTTGTCGGGGAGGTTCCCACCGATGGACGCGTTGACGAGCATGGTGATGGGCGTCGTGAACCAGGCCAGCGGCCTGCTGGCTCAGGCCAGTGGTCTCGTGCAGGGCCTGCTGTCCGGGCTCGGGATCTGAGACCCGCGAGCTGATGGGACCGCCTCGCGCGGTCTCATCAGCAGGGCCTCACCATCTGGGCAGGTCCGGCCCGCTGGTGATGATCCCGGCGAACAGATCGGTCTCCGGCAGCGGCGCGTCCGTGATGTCGATCTCGCGGAAGTACTGCTCCTGCACGGAGAACGCCCCGTGCACCTGCTGGCTCGCGTGACACCGCAACGCTTTGCGCTTCACGTCGGCGACCTCGCTGATGTCGATCGTGGTGGAGCCCTTGCGAGCGGTGAGGTAGAGCTTGGCCGGGATGCCGGTGCGGCGGACGGCGAGCCCGGCCACCCGGCAGACGTGCATGTGGTCGCGGTGCGAGCTGTAGTGCGTGAGGACGACCTGGGGCTGGTAGTGCTCGATCAGCGCGGCGAGCCGGCCGGCGGCCGTCTCCACCGGGATCGTGCAGAACCCACCGGCCGGCACCTCACCGGTGTGGCCGGAGTCGTGATATCCCAGCAGTTCCAGGTCCGAGACGCCCAGCACGTCGCACGCCGCCTGGAGCTCCGCGCGCCGGTGCGACGCCACGGCCTGCGGGTGGTGGCCGACCTCGCCGGGCACCGCACCGCTCGGAGCGTCGTCGAACTCGCCGTTGGTGCACGTCACCACCACGGTTCTGGCGCCGTGCCGGGCGTAGTAGGCGAGCGCGCCTCCAGTCGACGTCGACTCGTCGCCGGGGTGGGCGTGGACGGCCAGCAAGGTTCTCGGTCCGGCGAACTGCACGCGCGGAAGGTACCCGCTAACTAATCTCTCGCGCGTGACCGACTTGCCGTCCGGCCTCAAGCCGCTCGAACTCGCCCACCACCTCCGCGACCAGATCGAGCGCGGCCACACCTACGCCCGAGCCCGCAAGCACCGGTTCCGCTGGAAGTCGGTGACTGTCCGGCTGACCACTTTGGTCCTGTCTGCGGCGTCGACGATCATCCTCGGTCTGCAGAACCTCGATCCCTGGACGGGAACCGCGTTCTCGCTCGTCGCCGTCGTGACCGTGGTCAGCGCGCTGGAGCCGTTCTTCGCGTGGCGATCGCTTTGGGTGCTGATGGAAGAGGCGAGCTACAAGTTCCACCGGCTGCAGGACGACCTCGGCTACTACATCGCCTCCACCCCGCCCGAGGAGGTCGACCCCGAGCGGGTGCGGGAGATGTTCCAGCGGTACCAGGAGATCTGGGACGGGTTGAGCGACCGGTGGCTGAAGTTCCGGGAGAACTCCTGATCAGCGGCCCAGGAACGTGGCTTTGCCCGGCCCGTCGTTGAGGAAGCTGTGCACGGCGCGTGGCAGGTCCTGGGTCTCGAACAGCGCGGACGCGATCGTCGTGACGTGAGCGTCCGCCTCCGGGACACCGCCGTGCTCGAAGTGTGCGAGCACCTGCTTCGTCGCGGCGTGCGCCTGCGTCGGGCCGACGGCGAGGCTCAGCGCGAACTGCTCGGCGGCCAGCGCGAAGCCCTCGTCCGGCAGCACGCGGTTCACGACGTTCCACCGCTCCATCGTCTGAGCGTCGTAGAGGTCGCCGGTCATCACGAACTCCTTCGCGCGCCCGACACCGGCGCGGGCGGCCAGGCGTTGCGTGCCGCCCATCGTCGGCGTGAGGCCCACGACCTTCTCGACCAGGCCGAACTTGGCGCTCTCGGCAGCGAGGATCAGGTCGCACGCCACCGCCAGCTCGAAAGCCCAGGTCAGGCACAGCGCGTGCGCGGCGAAGACGGTCGGGATCGGCAGCGCGGCGAGCCGCTGGGGAAGCAGGAGCATGCGGTCGAACAGCGCCTGCGCGTCCTCGCGGTACTCCTGGGCCGCGAACAGCGACACGTCGACACCGCCGCTGACGACCCGGCCGGTCGCGTTGATCAGCAACGCCCGCGCGTCGCCCATCTCGTCGAGGGCGTCGTGGAACTCGGCGTCCAGGTCCAGGGCGTAGAGGTTGAGCGGCGGGGCGTCGATCGTGATGATCGCGAGCTCGTTCTGCCTGGTCAGGTGGATCTTCATCGTTTTACAGCCAATCGCGGCGCTTGAACATCACGTACAGGAGGTAGGAGAGGGCGAAGATACCCAGCGTGGAGACCCAGAAGCCCCACTTCTGCTCGAAACCGGGGTACGGCACGTTCATGCCGTAGTAGCCCGAGATCGCGGTCGGCACGGCGATGATCGCGGCCCAGCTGGTGACCTTCTTCATGATCGAGTTCAGCCGGTTGCCCTGCACCGCGACCTCGGCCTCGCGCAGGTTCGTGACCAGCTCGCGCATCGACTCGGTCAGCTCGGCGGTGAACAGCGTGTGGTCCTTGACGTCCAGGTAGTACGGCATCATCGTGTCGTCGACGATGGACTGCTCCCGGTGCATCAACGAGCCCAGGACCTCGCGCATCGGCAGCGCGACCCGGCGCAGCTGCACCAGCGCGCGTCTGAGCTTGATCGCCTTGTGGCCGATGTGCGGTTTCTCCTGGTAGATCTTGTCTTCCAGGTCCTCGATCTCCTCGTCCAGCTTCTGGGCGGCCGCGTACTGGCTGTCGACGATGTCGTCGAGCAGGCCGTGCAGCAGGAACCCGACACCGCTCGTCGCGAGGGCCGGCGCGCTGTCCCACCGGCGCTCGACGTTCGCGAGGTCGTACGACTCGTTCTCGCGGACGGTCACCACGGCCTGCTTCGTGACGAAGATGCCGATCTCCGTGGCCTTGATCTCATCGTCGTACTCGGTCGCGTACACCGTCAGGAACAGGTGGCTGGGGTAGCGGTCGACCTTGGGGCGCTGGCGTTCACCGAAGGCGTCCTCGATCGCGAGCTCGTGCAGGCCCAGCTCGTCGCGCAGCAGACCTGTCTCGCTGTCCGACGGCGCGCACAGGTCGAACCACACCACGGCGGTGGGATCCTCGAGGTGGCGTGCGACGTCGGTGACCGGGAAGCCGTGGTCCACGAGCTCGCCGTTGCGGTACAGGCGGGTCCGGCTCATGGGTGACAAGCCTACGTAGATCTACTCAGATGTGAGGATTGACGCCCAACTCCCGCTACCCTCGATCCGGTGAAGGTGGACCAACCTCAACGCATAGGCGACTACCTGCTGCTCGGCAGGCTTGGTCGTGGTGCCATGGGAACGGTCTACCTGGGGCAAGGCAGCGACGGGCGCCAGGTCGCCGTGAAGGTGGCCCGCGCGGAGCTCGCCGACGACCCGCGCTTCCGCGAGCGCTTCCGCCGCGAGGTGCAGATGGCCCGCGCGGTCGGGTCGGCCGGCACCGCCGCCGTGGTCGACGCCGACACCCGCGCGCCCCGCCCGTGGATGGCCACGGAGTACGTGCCCGGCCCCACCTTGCAGGAGGCCATCGAACGGCACGGCCCGCTGCCCGAGCACCACCTGCGCCGCCTGGCAGAGGGCCTGGCCGAGGCACTGACCGCGATCCACCGTGCCGGGCTGGTGCACCGCGACCTGAAGCCGTCCAACGTGCTGCTGGGCGCCGACGGACCGCGGGTGATCGACTTCGGCATCTCGCGCGCCATGGAGCACACCGCGCTGACCGAGACCGGCATGGTCTTCGGCACGCCGGGCTTCCTGTCGCCGGAACAGATCACGGGCGGGGAGGTGGCGTCGCCGTCCGACGTCTTCGCCCTGGGCGCCGTCCTGGTCTACGCGGCGACCGGCAAGGGCCCGTTCGGCGAGGGCCCGACCGCGACACTGCTGTACCGGGCGGCCCACGGCGAGCCCGACCTGGAGGGCGTGCCGACGCCGCTGCGTCCGTTGGTGCAGAAGTGCATGCACCGCGACCCCGCGCGCCGCCCCGAACCGGCCGAGGTGACGCGCCTGCTCGCCGCCGTCGTCTCCCCGAAACCGCCGACCGCCAAGCTGCCCGCCCCGATGACGCCCGCGGCCGCGACGTTCGCGACGTCGCGCATCGTGCCGTTCGCGTGGGGCCTGACGAACATGGCCGCCGCGCTGCTGGCGGCCGCGATCGCCGACCCGGCCGCTCACGCCAACGGCGCCACCCAGCTGCTGGCCCTGGCCGCCTTCTGCGTGCTGGTGGTGCGCGCGGTGCGGTTCTTCAGCGCCGCCGCCCGCCGCAAGGTCGTCATCGAGATCAGCCGCGAAGGGATCGCCACCACGCGCAACGGCAAGTTCCACCAGTACTGGTGGTACGAGCTGGCCCGCGTCCGTGTCGTGCCGCACAAGAAACGGCCGTGGGTCGTCGTCTGGCTGAAGGATCCGGCGCCGCGCCGCTTCTTCGGGGCGCATCACGGTGGTGTGCGGGTGTTCCCGATCGCTCACGAGCGCACTCGGCGGCGGCGCGAGCGTGACGTGGCCGAGCTGCGCGCCGCCCTGGCGTGGTACCTGCCGCGGTCCTACGACAGCCGCTGATCGGTCCACTCGTAGGTCACCGTGACCTCCAGGTACGTCGTGCCGTCCGGCAGCAGGCTTCCCTCCGGCTTGAGCTCCACCGAGCCGGTCACCTGCCCGGTCGCGGGATCGATCGTGAACGACGTCCTGCCGCCGTCGGTCGACACCTTCCCGTTGTCCCAGTGGATCTCGGGGGAGGCGGCGAGCTCGCGGTAGGTCGCGGCCTTCTCCTCGTTGGTGGTGTACGGCGACAACAACCTGGACGAAGCGTTCTCCAGCTTCCGCTTGGGGATGTCCGTCAGCGGCAACGCGAGGCTGATCTCCTTGCACGGCGTGGTCGCGCAGAACGTGCCCCACAGCACCGGGCCGTAGGCCGGGGAGGCGACCGAGTTCAGCCACGACTTGCTGCCCGCGATCGGCCGGAAGCCGCCGGTCGGCTTGCTGGAGGTCGAGATCAACCCGCCCTTCGCCGTGGGCAGCCACACGTCGATCTGGTACTCGACCTGCGCGGCGGCCCACTCCTCGCTGTCCGGCATCCCGATGCTCAGCGCCTGCCAGACCATGTATCGGATGTGCCGGTACTTCGCGGGCGGGTTCTCGGCGAGCTCCAGCAGCGTCGCCGCTTCGCCCAGCGACGTGGCCGGGGCGGTCGGCATCGTGGCGGGCGCGTCCTGCTCGTGACGAACAGGCCTCAGCACCACCACGAGCCCGGTGATCATCACGACCGCGACGGCGGCGGCCGCGATGCCCACCCAGCGCGGCGCACGGCGTTTCGGCGTCTCGGTGAACAGCTGCGCGCGCAACCGGGCCAGCCGCACGTCGTCAGCGGGCCGCACCGCGTACAGCTCGGAGAGGTCGTCGTCCAGCAGGTCACGCATGGCGGAGCTCCAGTTCCTTCAGCTTGGCGCGCAGGCGGTGCAGGCGGGACCGCGCGGTGCCGGGGTTCAGGCCGAGCGCCTCGGCCGCCTCCTGGACGGACAGGCCGGCCAGCGAGACGAGCAGCAGCAGGTCGCGGTCGGCCGCGGACATCCGAGCCAGCTCCGCGGCGATCAGGCGCAGGTGCGAGCGGGCGTCGATGCGGGCGACCACCGTGTGCTCCAGCGTCTCGGCGACACCGAGGTCGATGCCGTAGCGTTCGGCGGTGCGCAACAGCCGGACCTCGCGTTTGGCGTGGCCGCGCAACAGGTTCGTCGCGATGCCGTAGAGCCAGCCGACGACGCTCCCGCGTGCGGCGTCGTAGTTCTGCTTGCCGCGCATGGCCGCCAGGAATGTTTCGCTGACCAGGTCGTCAGCCACGTCGACACCCACCCGCCGCGCCAGATATCGGTGCAGCGGCTGAGCGTGCTCGTCGAACAGCTCCGCGAACATCACGCCCCCAGTTGGCTTTCCGCGCCTCCAGTGTTGCAGTGACCTGAATCACAGTGGACGAGGTCCTGAAGATGGGGCCATGACCAACTGGATCGTGACGCCCGAGACGTGGGCGGCGACCTCGGAACTCAACCACGACTACTACGTGGACATCATCGGCCGTTACTGGGGGAGGGGCGACGTCGCCGAAGAAGTCGCGCAGTACCAGCGCGACGAGGAGGACAGCGACGTGCCGGTGTTCCTCGTGGTGTCGAAGGACGGCGAGCAGGCCGGCTGCCTGGGCATGCGGTTCCTCGGCGACGGGATCGGCGAGCTGACGCGGATGTTCGTGCGCAAGCGGTTCCGCGGCCAGGGCGCGGCGTCGGCGCTCCTGAAAGCGATAGAGGCGGAAGCCCTGAAACTCGGTGTCATCGCGCTGCGACTCGACGTGCGCGACGACCTCGTCGAGGCCAGAAACCTTTACGCCAAGCACGGTTTCGCGGAGATCGAGAACTACAACGACGCAAAGTATGCCGGGCATTGGTTCGAAAAGAGGCTAACGTCCGCCCATTCGGCCGCGATGTCCTGAAAAGGTCGGGATGACGCGCGCCAGGAGGCATTGAACATGCGGTTGCGTCCACTGGTGACGGCTGCTGCCGTCACCGCGGCACTGGTGGTGACCCCGGCCTCGGCGGCTCCCGCCGGCCGGGTGCTCGGATACGTCGCCAACAACGACGGCGGGGTGTCGGTCATCGACACGGCCACGAACGCGGTGTCCGAGACGATCGTCGACAGCGGCGGAAACTCGCCGTACATGGCCGCGGTCGCGTTCGACGGAACTCGCGGCTACGTGACGAACTCCGTGCAGAACACGCTCACGGTCATCGACACACCGACCAACACGGTCGACAGGTCCATCGCCGTCGGGGACCACCCGGCGGGCGTCGCGGTCGCTCCGGGCGGCGGCTTCGTCTACGTGACGAACTACTTCGGCAGCTCGGTCTCCGTGGTCGACACGGCCACGTGGACGGTCACCGCCACCGTCGCGGTCACCGAACGCCCCGACGGTGTGTCCGTCGCCCCGGACGGCAAGTCCGTCTACGTGACGCACGACCGCGCGGGTGCGGGCCTGCTCTCCGTGATCGACACGACGGCCAACGCGGTCGTCGCCACGATCCCGACGGGCAGCAACTCGACCGCGCTCGCCGTGTCCCCAGACGGTTCGCGCGCGTACGTGGTGAACAGGACCTCGAACAACATCTCCGTCGTCGACACGGCGTCGCGCACGGTCGTCGCCACCATCGGCGTCGGCGACTTCCCGCACGGCATCGCGCTGAACGGGTCCCGCGCGTACGTGACGAACAGCGTGTCGAACTCGGTGTCGGTCGTCGACCTGACGGCGAACGCCGAGATCCTCCCGCGGATCCCGGTCGGTGAGCGGCCGATCAGCGTGTCGCTGCTGCCGGACGGCTCCGCCGCTTACGTCACGAACTTCGACAGCGACACCGTGTCGATCATCAGCACGGCGTCCAACACGGTCACCGGCACCATCGGAGTCGGTGACAAGCCGGTGGGCATCGCGATCCACTTCGTGCCGCCCGCCGCGGCCAAGCTGGTCGCGGGCAGTGCCCAGCTGCAGCTCCGGCTTCTCGGCTTCACGGTCCGCTCGCTCGACGCGACGCTGACCGAGACGCACACCGGGGCACCGGTCGCCGGTGCGACGATCGTGTTCCGCACGGTCAAGGGCAACCCGCTGTGCACCGCCACGACCAACGCGTCCGGCAAGGCGACCTGTGACGCGAACGTGTCGCTGCTGGTCGGGTTGAACACGCTGCTGCAGGGCTTCACGGCGTCGTTCGCGGGCGACAACGAGCACACCGGTGGCTCGTCGCACGGCTCGATCTATCTGCTCTAGTCATCGGAGTTCTCACGGTTGTTACATCCATTGACTCGGACGAAATGCCTGGCATAGCGTCCGAGTCATTGGATGTCTTCCGGTGACCGCCGCCCCGGATCACGAGGGGAGTGTCCGTGGCGGTGAGAACGCTGGCCGTGGCCGTTCTGGCTGCGGGGCTGGTCGTGGTGCCGCCTGCGCAGGCCGGTGAACGCGGTCCGCAGGCGGTCGTCAGCACGTCGAACGGCAGTGTCACCCTGGCGGTGACGTACGGGTCCAAGACGGTCGTGCAGCCGTCGCCGGTCGGGATCACGACCGAGCGCGCCGACCTGTCGCAAGGCCTCACGCTCGCGGGGAAGTCGAAGCGGGCGATCTTCGAGCGCTACCACACGACGTCCGGCAAGAAGCTGGACCGCATCGTGCGCGCCACCGAGACGACCTACCGGTTCAAGGCCGGCGTGAACGACCTCAACCTCGTGGTGCGCGAGTCCCCTGACGGCGTCGCCTACCGCTACGAGCTGCCGCAGGACACCGGCGCGGTCACGGGTGAGGCTTCGGTGTTCGTCCTGCCCGCGGACTCGACGGCGTGGCTCGCGAAGTTCCGCCGCGACTACGAGAACCCGTTCCTGCAGTACACGACCGGCACCGCGGAGCAGGCCGAGTACATGCACCCGGCGCTGTTCGACGTCGCCGGCACGTACGTGCTGATCACCGAGTCCGATGTGGACGGACGCTACTCCGGCGGCCACCTGATGCACGTCGGCGGCGGCAGGTTCCAGATGAAGCTGTGGGACGAGAAGGTCGCGGTGAACGGCGCCCTGAAGACCCCGTGGCGCACGATGATCGTCGGAAGCCTGGCCACCGTCACCGAGTCGACCCTCGTGGACGACCTCGCGCCCGCGTCGAAGATCCGCGACACCAGCTGGATCAAGCCGGGTCCGGCCATCTGGACGTGGCTCGCCGGTGGCCGCGGCGTGCAGCAGGACCTGGCCAAGCAGAAGGAGTTCGTCGACTACGCGGCCGCGCGCGGCTGGCCGTACGTCACGGTCGACGCCGGCTGGTACGACGACCCGAACTGGCGGCAGACCAGCTTCATCCCCGAGCTCGTCCAGTACGCGAAGGCGCGCAGGGTCGGCATCCACACGTGGGTGCGGTTCAGCAGCGTCGACACCCCGGAGAAGCGCGCGGACTACCTGCCGTGGCTGCAGAAGTGGGGCGTGCAGGGCCTGAAGATCGACTTCATGGACTCCGACGGCCAGGAGCGCTACCGCTGGTACGACGAGATCCTGCCCGAGACCGCGAAGATGCACTTCCTGATCAACTTCCACGGTGCCACGCTGCCGCACGGCATCCACCGCACCTGGCCGCACGTGATGACGACCGAGGCCGTGCACGGCGCGGAGAAGTCCAGCGGCCTCACCACGAGCCACCTCACCGCGTTGCCGTTCACCCGCAACGTGGTGGGCGGCATGGACTACACGCCCGGTGGCTTCCACCGCACCCGTCCGAACACCGACGGCGGTGAGCTCGCGCTGACCGTGCTCTACGAGTCAGGTGTCCAGAACCTCGCCGGACGCCCGGACTCCTACGACGCCAGGCCGCTGGCGAAGTGGTTCCTGGAGCAGGCACCGACCGCGTGGGACGAGACGAAGCTCCTGTCCGGCCGTCCCACCGAAAGCGTCGTGATGGCACGGCGCAGCGACGACCGGTGGTTCGTCGGTGGGGCGATCGCGGGGGAGGCCCGCACGCTGGACCTCCCGGCACTCGGCAAGGGCCGCTGGCTGGTCGAGGTCGTGCGGGACGGCGCGGGCGGGCTGGTCAAGGAAACCCAGGTCACCGACCAGAAGCTGACCATCCCGGTTCCGAAGGACGGCGGGTTCGTCGCGCTGGTCTGCCGTCCGGACCACGACACCTGCGCGCGGCCCACCTACGGGCTCCCGCCCACGACCGTGGTGACGACGCCCGAACTGGTGTCGGTGCAGCCCGGTCAGGCGTTCGAGATGAGCAGCACCTTCACCAACACCTCCGCCCAGCCGCTGTACGACGTGTCGTTCGCGCCGCGCGTGCCGTCCGGGTGGAGCGCTTCCGCCGCTGTGCGGGCTTTCCGGGTCGCGCCGGGGGAGTCGATCAGTGGAAAGTGGACGGTGAAGGTCGGCGCCGATCCTGTCGTGGGCCTGACGGACGTGCCGGCGGTGGCCCAGTTCCAGCCCTACCGGTTCAGCACCAGCGTCGAGGCGGAGAAGGCGACGCGCACGCACGTCTGGAAACCGTTGCCCGCCGGGCAGTCCTACGTCGCGGGCAACGACCGTTCCGTCGAGGGCAGGACGCTGACGACGGGGGGCGTGCGGTTCGGCAAGGGCATCGGCACCACGCCCGCGGACAAGGTCGTCGAACTGGGCGCGTGCACGAGGTTCGACGCCACCGTCGGCGTGGACGACGAGGTCGACGGCCGGGTGGACCGTGCGGCAGGTGCCGGAGGATCCGTCACCTTCGTGGTGGTGGGCGACGGTCGCGTGCTCTACGAGAGCCCGCTGCGGAAGTCCATCGATCCGGCGCTGCCGATCAGCGTGGACGTCAGCGGGGTGAGGTCGTTGACGTTGCGGGTGACTGATGGCGGCGATGGCACCAGTCTCGACAACGCCGTGTGGGGCGACGCGCGGGTCACCTGTTAGGCGGCCAGGGGCAGGTCGTCGCGGACCGCGTGCACGAAGTCCTCGCAGGACTGCCTGCACGCGACGCCGTGGACGACCTGCCACCCGGCGGGCACCTGCAGCACCGCGGGCCAGATCGAGTACTGGCCCGTTGGGCTGACCAGCACCAGGAACATGGTGTGAGCCTGAACGAACGGGGGAGTCATGACCCCAGGGTGACGCGGGCCACCTATGGTCCGGCTATCTCCGCGCTCAAGCTCACCATCTCGGCCGGCTTGGGGATCGGGACGCTCATGTGATTACGTGGCGTCGTGACTGTGGAACAGGTGGTCCTCCTGGCCGAGGACGGTTCGGCCATCGGCGTCGAGGACAAGGCGGTCGTGCACCACGCGGACACACCGCTGCACCTGGCGTTCTCCAGCTATGTCTTCGACTCGGTGGGCAACACCGTGCTCACCCGCCGGGCGTTGCACAAGAAGACCTTCCCCGGCGTGTGGACCAACACCTGCTGCGGTCACCCGCTTCCGGACGAGGACATGGCTCAGGCCGTGTTGCGCCGACTGAGTGACGAGCTCGGCCTGAAGTGTTCGGACCCCGAGCTGCTGCTGCCGGGATTCCGCTACCGCGCCGAGATGGACGGCGTCGTCGAGAACGAGATGTGCCCGGTGTTCCGGGTGTTCTCCGACGACGAGCCCAGCCCCAACCCGGACGAGGTCGACTCGACCGAACGCGTGCCGTGGCAGGAGTTCGCGTCCAGCGTTCTGGACGGCACGCGCGAGATCTCGCCGTGGTCGCGGTTGCAGGTCGCCGAACTGGTGAAGCTCGGACCGGATCCGCTGACGTGGCCGGTCGCGAGCCGGGACGGGCTGCCTAGCGCGGTTCGACTCGCATGACGCACTCCTTGAGCCGGTAGGTCAGGTCGCACCTGGCGACCGGCTCACCCACCTGCCGCAGCTGCCACCGCGCCGTCACCGCCGCCAGCACAGTCATGATCTCCGTCTGCCCGAACGCGTCCCCGATGCACTTGCGGAACCCGGTGCTGAACGGGATGTAGGCGTGCCGCGGCGACTCACCCGCGCGTTCGGGCAGCCAGCGGTCCGGGTCGAACTCGTACGGCCGCGGGAACGACCGCGGGTCGTGATGCAGCACGTGCGGGCTGAAGAACACGTCCGACCCGGCCGGGATCAGTTCGCCGGCGACCTCGACCTCGCGCGTGGTCCGCCTGCTCACCATCCACGCGGGCGGATAGCGGCGTAATGCCTCGGCGATCACCCGCTTCAGGTACTCGAGGCGCGGCAGGTCGGCGTAGGTCACGGTCCGCCCGGCCAGCACCTCGTCGACCTCGGCCTGCAGGCGCTTCTCCACGTCCGGGTGGCTCGCGAGCACGTGGAAGATCCACACGATGGTCTCCGCGGTCGTCGCGACGCCGCCGATCATGATCGTGATGATCTCGTCGTACAGCTCCTCGTCGGACATCGGCGCGCCTTGCTCGTCGCGCGCCGCGAGCAGCATCGACATCAGGTCGCCGCGGTCGCCGGGATCCGCGCGGTACTCGGCGATGGTGCGGCGCACCAGGTCTCCCAGCTGTGCTTTCGCCGCGTCGTAGCGCCGGTTCACCGGCAACGGCACGCGGTGCGCCCAGTCGAACGGCAGCAGGATGCGCCGCCCGAGGCCACCGACCAGCTCCGGCACCGCGGTGGAGAGCACCGCGGACACGTCGGCGCCGGACGTGATCAGCGTGCGGCTCAGCATGTCCGCGCTCACCGCGTGCATCTCGTCGGACAGCGAGATCTCCGTCCGGGGCAGCCAGGATGCCGCGCGCTCGACCGCCCGTGCCGCCATGACCTCGGTGTAACCGGCGATGCGGGTGTGGTGGAACGCGGGCTGCATCATCTTGCGGTGCTTGCGATGCTCCTCGCCGTCGGCGGTGGCGAGGCCGTTGCCGACGACGACGCGGGACCTGTCCATGACGGCCCCGCCCTTGCCGAACGCGGTGCGTTGCGTGATCTGGACTTCGCGCACGGCGTCCGGGGAGGTGAGCAGGTAGGTCTGGAGCGGGCCGATCCGGAACTTCACCACGTCACCCAGCTCGCGCAGCTCGGTGAGGAACTCGAGCGGGCGGCGCAGGAGGTCGAGCGCGTGGCCCGCGAGCGGCAGGCCTCCGGGAGCGGTGATCACGTCAGTCCTCCGGTCGGTATGGGACGGTCGGGGTGGCCCAGACACTGGTCTTCTCGCCCGTGTACCGGCTGGAGCAGGACGTCCACTCGATCAGCCCGGCCACGAAGTCGTTGAGGCCTCTGATGAACTGGCGGATGTCCCGGCGTTTGCCAAGCTCTGATGCGAGCACCGCGTCTGCCGCGCGGTCCGTGCGGGCGTTGGCGTCCTTGAAGAACACGCACGCCTGGGTGATCGCCTCCTCGTAGGTGCAGCCGGTCTCGGCGGCGATCACGGCGACGAGGTTCTCCTGGTCCCCGTCGCGCAGCTCCTTCGGGAACGACAGGACGTCCTGGCAGGCGATCACCCGCTCGACGTCGCACCTGACCAGCTCGATCATGAGGGGATCGGCCAGGGAATCACCGAGGTCGACACCGAGACTGATTTCGACCAGCACGTGATCAATGAGCTGCCCGATCGTGAGTCGGCGCGAAATGAGATAGGTGCCGACGTCCTGGGGAATGTCACCTTGGATTAATTTTCGTTCGTGCTCGGCACATCCTTCGCGATATGCCGAAATGGCGGCGGCCAACCGCGACATCTGTCGCGGTTCGGTGTGCGACGCGAGTCCCGTCCAAATCTCGGCGATCAGCGCATTCCAGTGATCTGCCCAGTCGTCATCCCGTTCCGTCATCGTCGCGCAGATGCCCGCGAACTCCCGCAGCGTCCTCTTGTCGCAGGCAGGAAACGCCACGGAGGCCAGGTAGGCGTAATCTTTGGCCACAAATGAACCGTACGACTCGGTGGTCCGATGGGGCCCGTGCGCGTCCATCCACCTGTGGAAACAGTTCCTGACCTCGATGTAGTGAGGGCTCTGTCGAACGGGGTACGAACGATCCAAGACCGGCATTTCCATGCGCAGCATCCATCCGATCCGGCAGCGTGGGGACTTCGAGGGTAAATGCGCGAACCTTCGCGGGTAAACGACGTCGTCTCAAATCGAAGAGTTCGTTGACAACGCACTGACCCGATCCCTCATCATTACCGCATGACCACCGCGCCTATTTTCACCGCGACCGCCGCACGCGCCGAACTGATCGCGCTGCTGCGCGAGGTCGAGGTGGGCCTGGCCGACCACCTCGCCCTGGAGGCCGTCCGCCGAGCCGACCCCGACCCCCGCGGCGCCCTGCCCGTTATGGACATCGCGTCCCTGGTGCGCGCCGGCGGCAAGAGACTCCGGCCACTGTTCTGTCTCGCCGGGTTCCTCGCCGCGGGTGGTGACCCGGGAGCCTCGCCGATACCCGCCGCCATGGCCGTGGAGCTGCTGCACATCGGCGCGTTGATCCACGACGACGTGATGGACGACTCGGACCTTCGTCGTGGCTCGCTGACCGTGCACGCCAGGCATGCGTTGGAGCACAAGCAAAACAGCTGGCGCGGCGAGTCACGCCGCTACGGCGAAGCTCTCGCAATCCTGGCGGGCGACCTGGCCTGGACCTACGCCGACGGCCTGATAGCGGACTACGGCGCCGCGGTCGCCCGCGAGTGGTGCGAGATGCGCACGGAACTGTGCAGCGGCCAGGCACTCGACGTGATCGCGGCCGCAGAGTTCGCCGCGGATCCCGTGCTGGCACGGCACATCGCGGTCGTGAAGTCCGGCCGCTACACGATCCAGCGCCCGCTGACCCTGGGCGCGCTGATCGCCGGGCGCGCCGACCTGGCGTCGGTGTTCGCGATCTACGGCGAGGCGCTGGGGGAGGCGTTCCAGCTGCGCGACGACCTGATCGACGCGTTCGGAACCAGCAGCGTGAGCGGCAAGCCCGCCGGTCTGGACTTCCAGCAGCACAAGATGACGCTGCTGATCTCATTGGCCATGCGGCACGACGCGGAGGTGCGCGCGCTCGTCGAACAGGGTGCGTTCGACGAGCTGCGCTACCACCTGGTGACCTCCGGCGCGCTGGGCACCGTGGAGGACCACATCGCGGACCTGGTGCGGACCGCGCGGACCGCGATCGGCGAGGCCCCGATCAGCGACGAGTGGCGCGACGAGCTCTGCGCGCTCGCCGCGCGGGTCGCCTACCGGGACCGGTAGCTCACCACTCCAGCGAGCCGCCGTTCTGGTACTCGATCACGCGGGTCTCGAAGAAGTTCTTCTCCTTCTTGAGGTCCATCATCTCGGACATCCACGGGAACGGGTTCTCCGTCACTTCCCACACCGGCTCCAAGCCGAGCTGCGCGCACCGGCGGTTGGTGATGAACCGCATGTACTGCTCGCAGGAGTCGGCGTTGAGGCCGAGGATGCCGCCGGGCATGGTGTCGCGGCCGTACGCGATCTCCAGCTCGCAGCCCTCGGCGAGCATCGTGCGCACCTCCTTCTGGAACACGTCGTTCCACAGGTGCGGGTTCTCGAGCTTGATCTGGTTGATGGCGTCGATGCCGAAGTTCAGGTGGATCGACTCGTCGCGCAGGATGTACTGGTACTGCTCGGCGATGCCGACCATCTTGTTGCGCCGGCCCAGCGACAGGATCTGCGCGAAGCCCGTGTAGAACCACATGCCCTCGAAGACCACGTAGAACGCGACGAGGTCCTTGAGGAACGCCTGGTCCTTGTCCGGCGTGCCGGTCCTGAACTCCGGGTCCTCCAGGTGCTGCGTGAACTGCAGTGCCCAGGCGGCCTTGTCGGTGATGGACGGGATCTCGCGGTACATGTTGAACAGTTCGCCCTCGTCCAGGCCGAGCGAGGTGCAGATGTACTGGAACGTGTGAGTGTGCACGGCCTCCTCGAAGGCCTGGCGCAGCAGGTACTGGCGGCACTCGGGGTTGGTGAGGTGCCGGTACACCGCGAGCACGATGTTGTTGGCCACCAACGACTCGCTCGTCGCGAAGAAGCCGAGGTTGCGCTTGATCATGCGGCGCTCTTCTTCGGTGAGGCCGTCCTTCGATTTCCAGAGCGAGATGTCGGCCTGCATCGAGACCTCGGTCGGCATCCAGTGGTTGTTGCAGCCGTTGAGGTACTTGTCCCACGCCCAGTGGTACTTGAGCGGCAGCAGCTGGTTGACGTCGGCGCGGCAGTTGATCATCGCCTTGTCGTCGACACTGACGCGCGCGGCGCCTGCTTCGATGCCCATTACTGACAAGCCTCACATTCGGGGTCGGTCACGGCGCAGGCGTTGGGGGAGACGGCGTTGAGCTTGCCGTCGGTGCCCTGCAGCGTGGACTTCTCCACGTGCGTGGCGCTCTGCGTCCGCAGGTAGTAGGTGGTCTTGAGGCCGCGCAGCCACGCCAGCTGGTACAGCTCGTCGAGCTTGCGGCCACTCGGCGCGGCCAGGTAGAGGTTCAGCGACTGCGCCTGGTCGATCCACTTCTGCCGGCGCGAACCCGCCTCGATCAGCCACGAGCTGTCGACCTCGAACGCCGTGGCGTACAGGGCCTTGAGGTACGGCGGCACCCGGTCGATCGCGCCGAGGCTGCCGTCGTGCAGCTTCAGGTCCGAGATCATCTGCTCGCCCCACAGCTTGCGCTGCTTGAGCGCCCGCACCAGGTCCGGGTTGGTCACGGTGAAGTCGCCGGACATGTTCGACTTCACGTACAGGTTGCGGTACAGCGGCTCGATCGACTGGTTCACGCCGGTGATGTTCGCGATGGTGGCGGTCGGCGCGATGGCCATGACGTTCGAGTTCCGCATGCCCGCGCGGGCCTTCTCGCGCACGACGTCCCAGTCCATCGTGGACCCGCGGTTCTGCTCCAGCTCACCCTCCGCGCGTGTGCCCGCGAGGATCTCCACGGAGTCGATCGGCAGGATCCCCTTGCTCCACAAGGATCCCTCGAACGACTGGTACGCGCCGCGTTCCTGTGCCAGCTCAGCCGACGCGGTGATCGCGTAGTAGCTGATCTCCTCCATGCTGCGGTCGGCGAACTCGACGGCTTCCGTGCTGGCCATCGGCGTGCCGAGCGTGAACAGCGCGTCCTGGAACCCCATCAGGCCGAGACCGACCGGTCGGTGCCGGAGGTTGGAGTTCCGCGCCTCGGGGATCGTGTAGTAGTTCACGTCGATCACGTTGTCGAGCATGCGAACCGCCGTGCGCACGGTCTTCTCGAGCCGCGCGTGGTCGATGCCGTCCGCGGTGACGTGCCGCGCGAGGTTGACCGAGCCCAGGTTGCAGACCGCGACCTCGTCGACCGTCGTGTTCAGGGTGATCTCGGTGCACAGGTTCGACGAGTGCACGACACCGCTGTGCTGCTGCGGCGAACGCAGGTTGCACGGGTCCTTGAACGTGATCCACGGGTGCCCGGTCTCGAACAGCATGGTCAGCATGCGCCGCCACAGGTCGACGGCCTGCACCCGGCGGAAGACCTTGATCTCGCCGTTGTCGGCCATCTCCTCGTACGCCCGGTACTTGGCCGCGAACTCGTCCCCGAACGCGTCGTGCAGGTCCGGCACTTCGTCGGGCGAGAACAACGTCCACTGGTCGTTCGCGCGGACCCGGCGGATGAACTCGTCCGGCACCCAGTTCGCGGTGTTCATGTCGTGCGTGCGGCGCCGCTCGTCACCGGTGTTCTTGCGCAGGTCGAGGAACTCCTCGACGTCGATGTGCCACGTCTCGAGGTACGCGCACACGGCGCCCTTGCGCTTGCCCCCCTGATTCACGGCTACCGCGGTGTCGTTGGCGACCTTGAGGAACGGCACGACACCCTGCGACTTGCCGTTGGTGCCCTTGATGTGCGCGCCGATGCCGCGCACGGGCGTCCAGTCGTTGCCGAGACCGCCGGCGAACTTGCTGAGCAGCGCGTTGTTGCTGATGCCGTGGAAGATCGAGGCGAGATCGTCGTCCACCGTGGTCAGGAAGCACGACGACAGCTGCGGGCGAGTGGTGCCCGAGTTGAACAGCGTCGGTGTCGAGCACATGAAGTCGAACGACGAGAGCAGCTCGTAGAACTCGATCGCGCGGGCGTCGCGATCGTCCTCCTCCAGCGCCAGGCCCATGGCGACGCGCAGGAAGAACGCCTGGGGCAGCTCGTAACGGCGGCCGTCGTGGTGCAGGAAGTAGCGGTCGTAGAGGGTCTGCATGCCCAGGAACTGGAAGTTCAGGTCACGCGACGCGTCCAGCGCCGAACCGAGCTTGACCAGGTCGAAGTCCGCCAGGCGCGGGTCGAGTTGGCCGCAGTCGATGCCGTAGCCGATGAACTCGGCGAAGTACGCCGGGTAGCGCTCGGTCATCTCGGCGTGCGACAAGGGAACGCCGCAGGCCTCGGCGCGCAGCTTGTCCAGCAGCAACCGCGCGCTGACGTACGAGTAGTCCGGGTCGTGTTCGACCATCGTGCGGGCGGCCATGATCGGCGCCAGCGCGAGCTCGGCGTCGGTGATGCCGGCGTAGAGATTCCGCTTGGTCTCGGCCAGAACCGCCTCGGCCGACGCGTTCGGCAGGTCTGCACAGGCTTCGTTGATGACCACTGAAAGGCGGTCGGGCACGCTCTCTCCTCGCGAGCCGGCCCGAGGAAACGCATGCGCACGCCAGCGAGGACACCACTGATGCACACAGCAGCCCTCCCTCGGGGCACCGTGTCGTGCGCGCAGGTTTGCGCGCACACCAGTGGCAGGTCTTCGGACTCGTGGGCAGACCGCAAAGACTCCTACCGGCCGTCGCTTCCCAGGTCCGGAGACCCAGTGCTTCGTTGACGGCTTTCGTTCCCACTCACCGCTGCGGGGCAGTCCCGGATTCTCACCGGGTTCCCTCTTGCCTCACCGGGCCCGTTGCTCCGGGCCGGTGAACCACCAGCGCGGCAGATACTACATGTGGTGGTGGGGTCTGGATCACCACCCAACATGCGCGTGTCGCGGGCTATGGTCATCAACGTGGGTGATCTTCGGCCGCGGGTCGTCATCGGTGCTCTGGTCAGTGCGGGGCTCGCTTCGGCGTCCCTCGGGATCGGTGCCGCAGCGCCCGTGACGGCCGGTGTTCTGGCGGTGGCGGTGGCGCTGGTGATGATCACCACCCGGCGATCAGGGTCACCCCGAGACTGATCATCACGGCCGCGATCACGCCGTCCAGCACCCGCCACGCGCGGGGCTTCGCGAACAGCGGGCTGAGCAGGCGGGCGCCGAAGCCGAGCGCGACGAACCACGTGACGCTCGCCGTCACCGCGCCGACCCCGAAGAGCCACCGCCCGGCCGCGATCGAGCCGAGCAGCAGCAGGGTGTCCAGGTAGACGTGCGGGTTGAGCCACGTCAGCGCGAGTGCCGTGAGCACGGGCCTGGCGCTGTCGCCGCCGGCCCGCAGCGACTGCGGGTGCAACGCCCGCCGCGCCGCCAGAAACCCGTATCCCAGCAGGAAAAGCCCGCCGACGACGGCAGCGACGGTGACGGCGCGCGGGAACATCTTCACGATCGCCCCGAACCCGGCGACGCCCACCGCCACGAGGATGGCGTCCGAGAGGGCGCACACGGCGACGACCCTGGCCACGGCCTGACGCCGGAGTCCTTGGCGCAGCACGAAAGCGTTCTGCGCGCCGATCGCGACGATCAGGGTCATCATGGTGCCGAAGCCGAGCAGCAGGTCAGTCACGCCCACGACGGTATTGACGCGGTCTTGATGAGACCAGCTAAAGATTCTTACGTACCATTAGCCGCTGTGATGGACCTGGACCTGGTGCGCACGCTGCTCGCGGTCGTCGACGCGGGCACGTTCGACGCGGCTGCCGCAAATCTGCACGTCACTCCTTCCGCTGTCTCGCAACGGATCAAGGCCCTGGAGCAACGGACAGGTCGCGTGCTGCTGGTGCGGGCGCGGCCGGTGCGGTTGACACCATCGGGGGAGGTGCTCGTCCGCTACGGTCGGCAACTGCTCGCTCTGGATCAGGACCTCGACGCGGCCCTCGGCGAGGACGCCGTCGTACGGGTGCCGATCGCGGTCAACGCCGACTCGCTCGCCACCTGGTTCCTGCCCGCGCTGCAACGGGTCTCGCCGGAGCTCAAGATCTCGTTCGACCTCCACCGCGAGGACCAGGACCACACGACCGCCCTGCTGCGACAGGGTGTGGTGATGGCGGCCGTGACGTCCTCGCGCGAGCCGGTCGCGGGCTGCTCGGTGCGCAAGCTGGGCAGCATCCGTTACGCCGCAATGGCCACACAGTCCTTTGTGGACCGATACGCGGACGGCCCGGTCAAGTCGTGGCTGCCGGACGCGCCGGTCGTGGTGTTCGACCGCAACGACGACCTGCAGGACCGGTTCGTGCGCACGCTGACCCGCGGCCGTGGCGCGTCCGACCACCGCCACTACGTCCCGTCGTCGGAGGTGTACGTGCGGGCGATCGTGGCGGGCCTCGGGTGGGGGATGGTGCCGCCGCAACAGCTGCAGGAAGGCCTGGTCGACCTCGCGCCCGGCCGGACGGTCGACATCCCGCTGTACTGGCAGCAGTGGAAGCTCGACTCCCCGGCGCTGACGGCGGTGGCCGACGCGGTGGAACAGGAAGCGGCGCGGGCGCTGAGGTAGGAGTCACCTGTCGGGAAGCTGGGAGCAACCTGTCGGCTTGCTGAATCCAGGAACCCCGGAGGTTCACCCCGGCGTTGACCGTTGTGTGCTGATTCCTCGACTAGCCGCCACCGGCGGTTCACTCGCCGTCGTCGCCACGGTGGCCATGGTCGGCCTGCTCGACCTGACCGTAGGCCCGCTGCGCCGCACGATCAGCGAGTACGCGCTGGGCGACCACCGCGCCGTCTTCGACACCGCCGTGCTGCTGCTGGCGATCGGGTCGCTCGCGATCCTCGCCGCGCTCGTCCACAAGGGACTGACGAGATGGCGGTCCGCGGGCTCGATCGCGCTGGTCCTGTGGTCGGTGGGCCTGCTGCTCGTGGTCGCGTTCCCCAAGACGAACTGGGCGATGGGCACCAACGAGCTCAGCGGCAGCATCCACCGGTTCGGCAGCATGATCGCGTTCGTCAGCCTGCCGGTCGCGGTGATCCTGCTGGCCCGGCCGTGGCTCCGGGACCACGTGTGGGGCCGGCACGCGAAAGTCGCGATGGCGTCCGGTGTGGTCAGCGTTGTCGCGTTCATGCCCATCCTCTACGCCATTGTGATGGGCGCGGCCTCCGGCGTTCGGTGGTGGCGCGTGTTCCCGTTGGGCTACATCGAGAGGATCTTGCTCGCCGCGGAGGTCGGCGCCGTGCTGGTCGTCGGGCTGTGGGCGATCGCGGCAAGTAGGGTTGCGCCATGGCGAGTTGGGGAGACCTCGCGGATTACGTCCGCGCCGAGTACGACGTCATCCACGACGAGGACGAGGAGCTGAGGATCCTCTTCACCTTCGGTGACGATGATGAGGGCGATGACGAGCGCACGCAGGTCGTGATCGTCGTCCGGGAAGTGCTCGACAAGATGCACGAATGGGTGCAGATCGCGTCCCCCTGCGGCCTCGCGAAGGACGTGAACCTCCGCGAGGTGCTGGAGGAGGTCGGCAGGTCCACCGTCGCGTGCGGCCTCGCGATCATGGGGGAGCACGTCGTGGTGCGGCACTCGCTGCCGCTGGCGGACCTCGACATCCACGAGTTCACCGACCCGCTGCAGCTGCTCGCCGGCACGGCGGACACGCTCGAGGAACAGTTCTGGGGAGGAGACGGCTACTGATGTTCGACTTATCGCCTGCGGCCGATCAGCTCGCGGGGTTGGTGCGCACCGTGACGGACGGGGACCTGAAGGCCCCGACCCCGTGTCCCGACTACATGGTCGGCGACCTGCTCGACCACATCAACGGCCTGTCGGTGGCGTTCACCATGGCCGCGCTGAAGACCCCGCTCGACGGGACGGCCGCGGGAGACGCGTCCCGCCTGCCTTTGGACTTCCGCGAGGCGATTCCCGCACGGCTGGGCGAGCTCGCCGAGGCCTGGCGGGCGAAGGACGCGTGGGAGGGCATGACCAGGGCGGGCGGCGTCGACCTGCCCGGCGAGGTGGCGGGTG
The DNA here is from genome assembly GCF_040629405.1 of Lentzea sp. NPDC005914. Classification (NCBI taxonomy): domain Bacteria; kingdom Bacillati; phylum Actinomycetota; class Actinomycetes; order Pseudonocardiales; family Pseudonocardiaceae; genus Lentzea; species Lentzea sp. NPDC005914. The sequence goes on from NZ_JBEXVQ010000016.1 coordinate 142,424, forward strand.
CCGTGGCGCTGGACGAGCTCGTGCTGCACGGCTGGGACCTCGCTCGCGCGACAGGGCAGCCGTTCGAGGTCGACGAGAACCTGCTCGAGGTCGTCCACGGGTTCGTGTCGTCGATCGGCCCGGACGATCGGGACGGCTCGTTGTTCGGTGCGGCGGTCGACGTCGGCCCGGACGCGCCTCTGCTCGACCGTGTCCTAGGACTCAGTGGGCGCGATCCCTCGTGGAGCCTGGGTTAGGGTCTCCTAACATGAGAGCGATTACGGTGCAGGTTCGGGCCGGCCTGGGCGTGGGACGCCTGGCCGCCGCGGTGGACTCCCTCGTGGAGCTGCATCCCGAACTGCGTCGTTCCGGCTTCGCGCACGTCGAGGTCGTGGACCCCGCCGCCGCCACGGACGTCGCACTGGCGCGGGCGGAGGCGGGGCTCGACCTCCAGACGGGTGTTCTGATGCAGGCCGTGTGGCTGGACGCGGGACCGCGGCAGTCCGGCCGGATGATCGTGGTGCTGCACGACGTCGTGGCCGACCGGATGCCGCGGATCCTGCCGTGGCTGGTGCGGGCCTGGAAGCAGCCCGCCCTCGTCAGCTGACGCCCGTCATGCCTGCCTGCCCGCTATGCCTTTTGGGCGACGAACACGTACTCGCGGCCCGGCCGATCGGGCGCGTCCCGCACGTCCACGACCTTGAAGCCGCAGCGAACCAGGGTCTGCTCGACCTCCGCGCGCGAGCGGAACCGCAGGGTCGAGTCCGACGCGATCGCCGAACCGTCCGGGAAGCTGTAGGTGTGGCGGAACGAGACGAACGGCATGCTCACGTCGAGCAGTTCGAGCTGCTCCCGAACCCCGACCAGCACCCGCGGCTTCGCACGCGCCCAGTCCTCCCAGGCCCGCCGCTCCGGCCGCCGGGTCTCGAACACGAAGTGCCCGCCGGGCCGCAGCGCGGCACGGACACCCCGCAGCGTGGCCTCCCAGTCGTCACCGAGGAACACCTGGGCCACGTTCCCGGTCATCGTCGCGAGATCGACCGACAACGGGGGAAGTGAGGTCGCGTCCCCGTGGATCCAGGTGACGCGGGAGTCCTTGGCACGGGCGATCTCGAGCGACGCGAGCGCCGGGTCCACCCCGACGACCGATCGTCCGGACGAGGCCAGCAGCACCGCGAGGGAACCGGTTCCGCACCCGATGTCGAGCACACTCGTCGCCTCCACCTCGGCGGCGATCCCGAGATACAGGTCCAGGTCCACGCGCGGCCCGTCGAAGGCGTCGTAGATCCGAGCCAGTCGTGGGTCGGCGAAAATCGCATCAGGCATGCCACATCCTAGGCCCGACGACGTACGGCATCAGCAACTCGATCACCTCGCGGTCCGGACGCCCGTTCAGTTCTTCCTCGGCGACGCGGCGGGCGATCCCCGCGAGGAAGTCGGCGACCTGCACGCGCGCGTCGAACTGGGAGTCCACCAAAGTGAGGCTTTTCAGTCGCGGGGCCAGCTTCTTGAGCTGCCGGATCCGGCCGTCGGTCAGCGACAGCTGCTGGTCGTGCACGATCGACACCGGGCCGCCCCACTGCGCGACGGCCCTCAGGATCGCCGGGAACAGCGGGTCCAGCGTGCCGCGCTGGCCGCGGGCGCGCAGCAGGTCGTTGTAGTGCTCCAGCGGCCCCGAGACGGCACCGAACTCCGCGCGCACCCGTGAGGCCAGGAACCGCCGCTTGTCGACGAGCTGCACTCGCGCCTTGTCCGCCAACGGGCCGGTGGGGCCGAGGAACCACAGCAGCACCCACCGGTTCTTCGCGCGCAGCAGGTGGTTCGCCTTGTACTCGAGCGCGGGCGACTTGATCATCTCCCGCAGCGACGCGACGCAGGTGGAAGCCTCGTCCTCGGACATCCGCACACCGGCGTGCGCGAAGACCGCCGTGACCCCGCCGACGAGCTTCTCGCCCTCGGATCCCGACTCGTCGCAGGCGATCTCCATCAGGACATCCGGAACACGGGCCCACGAGCGCGGAACGGCAGGTGCGCGCCGGCGGGGATCAGGAACGCGTGCTCGCGCCGGATCCGCAGCACGTCGCACCCGCCGTCGGTGATGACCAGGATCGGCCCGGCGGAGGGGAAGTCGGGGGCGCGTTCGAGCAGGTCGACGCCGGGCTGCAGCACCGTGCCGCCGCGCCCGCGCACCTTCATGCGGCCCGCGATGTCCTCGACGGGCACGTATCCGGCGTCATATGCCATCGCGTCACAGAAAACCACGCGTGCGGCGGGCACGTCACGTGCCGCGGCATAGGAAGCGATCGCGCCCACGGCCTTGCCCAGCAACTTGGGATCCATCGAGCCGGACGTGTCGAGCACGACCCCGAACGTGGGCCGCGACTCCAGGCTCTCGGGCCGCACCCACCCCGGTCGCGGAATGTCCGGAGTGGACGCTTGCCGCCGTGACGCGCGGGCGTAGGTCCGGTGCTTTTCCGCGGCGGGAACGAATTCCTCGAACCAGCGCGCCAGCTGGGCGTCCCACGACAGCGGCGGGTGCTCCAGCGCGCGGATCTCCTCGACGAGCCCGGCGGGCAGCAGGCCACGCGACACCGTGTGATAACTCAGCCCGGTCAGCAGGGCACGGCGGTAGAACTCGTCCAGATCCGTGATGTCCGAGGGGCCTTTCAACGGTGCGCCGAGCAAGTCGCCGTTGTGGTGGCCGCGCAACGTCAGCAGCTTCCGGTACCGCCGCAGATCCGTGGTGATCTGGTCGTAGACCGACTCCGCCGACAACCCGCGCAACGACTGGTCGTGCAGCACGCCCTCCGGTGGGGAACCGACGCCCATCTCGATCAGCCAGCCGTTGACCACGTAGTCCGCGGCGATGTTCCACAGGTACTCGTCGCGCCCGCCGACCCGGTCGCAGTGGCGCAACGCGGCGTGCAGCATCTCGTGCGCGAGAACGAACCGCCACTCGTCGCGCTTCAGGCCGGCGAGCGGGTTGACGTAGATCTCGGCCGACGCCGTGGAGACCGCCGCGATCGAGATGTCCCAGCCCCGCGCCAGTTCCGCGTCCGCCACCACCGTCATCGACGACGCCAGCGCGCCCAGCAGCGGATAGTTCGACACGAACCAGCTCAACGCGAGGTCCCACTCGGTCCTGGCGGGCCGTTTGTCGGTCAGCGACGAGCGCGCGCCGCCCGCCACGTCGATCGCGGCCACGGCGGCGTTGGAGAGCCCGGTGGCGAACCGTTGCGCCCACTTCTCCGGTTCCCTCGACTCCCCGCCGCGCACGCACCTCCCCGGCCGCCACGACGCGGGCTGCCTGCCGAACCTCAGCGCGGGCTGGAAGTCGAGCACCTCGTCGCAGGAGTGCGTGCCGAAACCGACGTGCAGCAGGCAGTGCGCGAAGACCCAAATCCACTCGGCCTCGTCGGCTTGTCGCTTCGGGTGCGCGTACAGGCTGCCGTCCAGTGAGATGTCGGCCCAGTCGTGGTCGGAGCGGCGGTAGAAGTAGACGCCCAGCGCGGCGAACAGCGGGTGGTTCGCGACCTGCCGGTGGGCGGCGTCGTACGCCGCCGCACCGGGGTCGATCTTGTTGCGCGAGCTCATGCCCGTGCCGCGACGAGCCGCGGCAGGTCACGGGTGACCTCGACGAGGAACCACGCGGGCAGCACGGGGTTGCCGTCGTCGTCGGCCGCGATCACCATCTGCGCGATCTCCAGCGACAGCTCGGCCAGCTCCAGCAGCAGCGCCTTGCCGCGGTGCGCGAGCTGCTTGCCCGCCGCCGGTGCGTGCGCCTTGTCGTGCGGCAGTTCCTTCACCAGCCGGGTGCGGAACGCCTCGGCGAGGAAGTAGAGCAGGTCGCGGTCTTTGGGCTCACCGGGCCAGCGAACGTCCCCGCGCAGCACGGCTTCCAGCCCGTACGCGTGCTTCACGGTCTTCACGAACGCCTTGAACATCGAGGCGTGGTTCGCGGTGACCGTGCCGAACGCGAGCACGCCGAGGATGTCCTCGGAGATGTCGTCGCCGAACGAGTGCAGCGCGTCGGACAGCATGTGCCAGCCCCGCGGCGTGGAGAACGTCTCCTCGACCTTCGGCGCCGCGCTCCACAGGTGGTCCGGGCGCTGCGTGAGGTACTCGAGCACCCACGGGTGGATGCCGTTCTCGCGCGCCCACCCCAGCCAGTCCTTCGCCGACGCGGTGAGGTGCACGTGGATCATGCGGTTCACGAGCGCGGACGCCATCGGGCGCGCCAACGCGTTGTCGACTGCCCGGTTGCCCGCGCCGATCACGATGGAGCCCTTCGGCAGCTCGTAGGAGCCGATGCGCCGGTCGAGGATCAGCGAGTAGAACGCCTTCTGCACCTCCGGGCTGCTGGCGTTGAGCTCGTCGAGGAAGAGGCAGTACGGGTCGTGGCGGGCGATGGACTCGGGCGGGGCGAACCGGGACCTGCCACCGACCAGTTCCGGAACACCGATGAGGTCCTCCGGCGCGAGCTGGGTGCCCAGCAGCGTGACGCACTCCAGGCCCAGCTCGGCCGCGAACTTGCGGACGAGCGAGGACTTGCCGATACCCGGTGCTCCCCAGAGGAAGACCGGCCGGACGACGGCGACGTGCAGCAGCACCTCAGGAAGCTGAGCTGGTGTCACGGTGACTGTGGATCGCATCAGGCGTGCAGGATGCCGCACCCGACTTGTTCCGGTCGCCCGAATTTATTGACAGGGGCAGTGGTCTAGTGCTGTGATTCAACGCACATCAGATAGGAAACCTTCCTAACTAAATCGCCGCCGCACCCTGCTGTTTCCCCATACACAGGAGGCACCCTGTGGCCAGATCCCTGTTCCTGGTCTTACCGGCAGCACTAGCGCTCGCAGTCCCGGCCGTCGCGGTCGCCGCGCCGGTCCAGTACCAGGCGGAGAGCGCGACGATCTCGAACGGCGTCGTCGAGTCCAACCACGCCGGCTTCACCGGCACCGGTTTCGTCAACTACGACAACGAGGTCGGCAGCTCGGTCGAGTTCACCGTGACCTCGCCGAGCGCGGGCCAGGCGACGCTCACGTTCCGGTTCGCCAACGGCACCACGGCCAACCGCCCGATGGACGTCTCGGTGAACGGCTCGCTGGCGGCGGACGAGCTCTCGTTCCCCGGCACGGGCGCGTGGACCACGTGGCAGACCCGCACCACCACGGTCTCGTTGAACGCAGGCTCCAACACGATCAAGACCGTCGCGACGACGGCGAACGGCGGCCCGAACCTCGACCGCCTCGACGTCGAACCTCCGACGGGCCCGCCGGACACGGTGGCGCCCACGGTTCCCGGCAACCTGCGCTCGACGGGCACCACGGCGTCGTCGGTGTCGCTGGCGTGGGACGCGTCCACGGACAACGTGGGTGTGACCGGGTACGTGCTGTCCAACGGTCAGACCGCGACCGGCACCACGCACACCGTCACGGGCCTCACTCCGGACACCTCTTACACCTTCACCGTGCAGGCACGTGACGCGGCAGGGAACCTCTCCGGCGCGTCGAACTCGATCACCGTGAAGACCACGCCGGGCACGCCCGGCGGCACCAGGCCGCACGACATCAACGGCCTGCTGCGTGTCTGTGGCGTGCAGCTGTGCAACCAGTACAACAAGCCCATCCAGTTGCGCGGCATGAGCACGCACGGCCTGCAGTGGTACGCCCAGTGCATCAAGCCCGCGTCGTGGGACGCACTGGTGGACGACTGGGGCGGCGACTTCATCCGCACCGCGATGTACATCCAGGAAGGCGGGTACGAGACCAACCCGCGCAAGTTCACCGACCTGGTGCACAGCTACATCGAGGAAGCCACCCGGCGCGGCATCTACGTCCTGGTCGACTGGCACCAGCTCTCGCCGGGCGACCCGAACTACAACCTGTCCCGCGCCAAGACGTTCTTCACCGAGATCGCCACGCGGCACAAGGACAAGACCAACATCATCTACGACATCGCGAACGAGCCGAACGAGGTCTCGTGGTCGAAGGTCAAGTCCTACGCCGAGCAGATGATCCCGGTGATCCGCAACATCGACCCGGACAGCCTGATCGTCTCGGGCACGCACGGCTGGTCGACCTTCGGCTTCTCCGACGGCGAGGACGCCTCGGTCGTGCTGAACAACAAGGTCAACGCGACCAACTTCATGTACTCGTTCCACTTCTACGCGAACTCGCACAAGCAGGACTACATCAACGTGCTTGATCGCGTGTCTTCGGCGGTTCCGGTGTTCGTGACCGAGTTCGGCACGCAGACCGCGTCCGGTGACGGTGCGAACGACTTCACGACGTCGCAGAAGTACATCGACCTGATGGCCCGCAAGAAGATCTCCTGGGCCAACTGGAACTTCTCCGACGACAACAGGTCGGGCGCGGTGTTCAAGACCGGCACGTGCTCCGGCAACAACTTCAGCGGCACCGGTGTGCTGAAGCCCGCGGGCGTTTGGGTGCGCGAACGCATGCGCACGCCTGACGATTTCCCGACCAGCTGATGAAACGGGTGTGGCCGCATCAGCGGCCACACCCGCTCACGGCGTTACCGGCCAGGTGTGCACGGGCTCGTTCGCGTGCATCAGTTCCACATAGGACCGGAGCATCGCGCGCAATGCGTCCGCCCGGTCCAGGTGGGTGTGGTCGTAGTGGCGGTGGAACTCCCGCGCCTGCCACGAGGCTCCGTTGACCCCGGCGAGGCAGCGCTGCTCGATCACGCCGAGCAGCCTGTCCCGTTCGGCGGAGTCGACACCCCACCGGATCAGCCCCTCGTGCGCCAGGGGAAGAAGCCTGCGCAGCACCAGCTCGATCACCGGCACGGTGCCCACGCCGGGCCAGTACATCTGCGCGTCCATCCCGTTGCGCGAGGCGGCGTTGAAGTTCTCCTCGGCGGCCTGGAAGCTCATCTGCGACCACAGTGGACGCTCGTCCTCCGCCAGCGCCCGCACCAGCCCGAAGTACAGCGCGGCGTTCGCGAGCGTGTCGACGATCGTGGGCCCGGCCGGCAGCACCCGGTTCTCGACGCGCAGGTGCGGCCTGTCCCGCACCACGTCGTACACGGGCCGGTTCCAGCGGTAGATGGTGCCGTTGTGCAGCTTCAGCTCGCTCAGGCCCGGCGTGTCACCGCGGTCGAGCACGGCCAGCGGGTCCTCTTCGTCGCAGATGGGCAGCAACGCGGGGAAGTACCGGACGTTCTCCTCGAACAGGTCGAAGATCGAGTTGATCCACCGCTCGCCGAACCACACCCGCGGCCGCACGCCCTGCGCCTTGAGCTCGTCGCCGCGGGTGTCGGTGGCCTGCTGGAACAACGCGATGCGGGTCTCGCGCCAGAGCTCCTTGCCGAGGAAGAACGGCGAGTTCGCGCCCACCGCGACCTGCACGCCGGCGATGGCCTGGGCCGCGTTCCAGTAGGCGGGGAACTGCTCCGGCGACACCTGCAGGTGCAGCTGCGTGCTGGTGCAGGCCGCCTCGGGCACGATCGAGCTGGCCGTGAGGTGCAGCCGTTCCACGCCGTCGATGGAGATCTGCAGGTCCTCGCCCCGCGCGGCCAGCACCTGCTCGTTGAGCAGCGCGTACCGCGGGTTGCTCGACAGCTGGTCCGGTGTGACGTGCTTGGTGCGCAGCGTCGGCAGGATGCCGTTGATGACCATGTGCGCGCCGATCTCGCGCGCCTTCTCCTCGGCGGAGTTCAGGCTGCGCCGGACCGTCTCCTCGAACGAGGTGATGCCCCCGCCCGCGAGCCGCCGCGGCGCCACGTTGATCTCGATGTTCCACTGGCCGAGCTCGGTCACGAAGTCCGGGTCGTCGATGACCTCGAGCGCCTCGTGGTTCTTCATCGCGGGGTCGCCCTGCTCGTCGATGAGGTTGATCTCGATCTCGAGACCGGTCATCGGCCTCTCGAAGTCGAACCGCGCCTCACGCAGCATCCGGGCGAACACGTCGAGGCACCGCCGCACCTTGGTGCGGTACCGCGTGCGGTCCTCGCGCGTGAACTCGTGCTTCGCGACGTCCTCGCCCATGGTGCCTCCCGGCGGTCGAGAGCTAACCCCACCACTGTGCAGCATCGTTGATCAATCCGACACCCGTGTGTCGCTCGCGTTTTGAGACGCCGAACGGCGGGCCGCCCCTGGGGGAAGCGGCCCGCCGTACCCCCAGTACTACGCGGGCACCTTGTACTCATCGCACACGACGTACAGGTCGTCGTCGTTGGCGATGCAGATGTGGACCCAGCCAGGACCTCCCTGGAGGTTCACCGGCAGGTTCCAGGTGTCCGACGAGGTGTCGTCGCAGTGCAGGCTGGTGCTCCTCCTGGAGCGTTCGAACCCCTGCCGGTCGTAGGCGAACGCGTAGAGCCTGCGGCAGTAGTTCGCCTTGAAGGTGTAGTCGACGTCGACCGACCTCTGGTGCCAGCGGATCGTGCCGGACCCGACGGTCGCGCCGTAGGCGACTCTGAACGGCGTGGACGGGTCGGCGGTGACGGAGGCCGGAGCCGCGCCTGCCGAGCCCGGCACCATCAGCATCGCGCCGACCGCCGCGAGCACTGCCGCCCCTCCGACAACACGGCGCAGCATTGACTTGAATTCCACGGTGATTTCCTCTTTGTGAGAAGCGTGCATTTCGTCACGATCGGAAGCGAATCTGGAACCGATCTGCAGGCGGATGAGCGACCCGCCGAATCCCCCAGTCAGCTGATGACCCAGCGCGTGGCCTCCGCGCAGTCGATCATGTACGCGAATCGTCCGGCGACGCTGCTCTTCGTGGTCAGGCACTTGGAGGTCTCCACCCCGTGCCGGAGGAGCTTGGGATTGGTGGAGGTGGTGGTCCACGTGCTGGACGGGGTCCCGCAGTCCATCGTGAAGACCTTCACGCCGTTCGAGGCCAGGCACAGCCCGCTGGCGTCGTTCCTGAAACGGCCAGGGGCGTAGTTGTTCCACTGCTGCGAGTCTGCGTTGTCGCACATGTACAGGAAGACGTCGCCGTCTCCGTTGTCCAGGCAGTTGTTCGCGTTCGGGTGCTTGATCTGGAAAAGCGCGTTCACGCCGAACTCGCCTTCTGGCGCCGGAGCCGCCGACGCCGGCGCCATCAGCGTCGCGCCCACCGCCACGAGCACTGCCGCCCCGCTGGCGACCCGGCGCAGAATTCCCCTGAATTCCATGATTGATCCCCTTTTGTGTGAATCGCGCATTTCTCCGCGATCTGAAAGGAATCTAGAAAAATCGACCTACAGGTCACCTACAGCGCTCCTACACGGCCTGGCACTCGTTCGGACGCACCCCGCACCGTGGCGACGCTGCTACCCTCCGGAGTCGTTGCTTGGACCGGGTGGGGGAGCCTTGGTTACTACAGCGACGTTCGCGGTCCTCGGTCCGCTGCGCGTCACGAACAACGGCCTGCGCCTGTCGCAGGCCAGTCAGCGTCAACGGGCACTGCTGGCCGCACTGCTGGTCAGGCCGCATCAGCCGGTGGGACTGCCGGACATCGTCGAGGCGCTGTGGGGTGAGCGGCCGCCCGCGTCGGCGGTCGCCAACGTGCACACCCACGTGAGCCGGTTGCGGCAGGACCTCGCAGGCATCGGTCTCAAAGACCGGGTGGTCACCGACAGCGGCAGCTATCTGCTGCGGGTCGAGCCGGACGAGCTCGACATCACGCGTTTCCACCACGCCGCCGAGGAAGCACGCACCGCGATGCGGTCGGGTGACGCGGGGAAAGCGGTGGCGATCTGGGAAGAGGCGTGGGCCGGCTGGCGGGGTTCGCCGCTCGAGGACGTCGAGCGCGCGGGGTGGCTCGAGATCGAGGCGGTGCGGCTGGAGGAGATGGCCGTCTCCGCCCGCGAGGACTTCGCCGACGCGCGCCTCGCGGCCGGGCAGCTGGGCATCGTGATCACCGAGCTGGGCGCGCTGGTGCGGCAGACGCCGTTGCGCGAGGGGTTGTGGCAGAGGCTGATCCTCGCCCAGCACCGGGCAGGGAGGCGCGCCGAGGCCCTGGAGACCTATCGCACGATGAGAGAGGTGCTGGTCGACGCGCTCGGGGTCGAGCCGTGCGACGAGGTCCGGCGGCTGCACCAGGAGGTCCTGAGCGGGACGATCCAGCGGGTGGTGCGGCCGATGCAGCTGCCGCCCGACGTGGAGAACTTCACCGGGCGCGCGGCCGAGACGGCGGAGCTGGTCCGGTTGCTGCACCGGAAACGGAGAACCGTCGCGATCACCGGCAAGGCGGGGGTCGGCAAGACCGCGCTCGCGGTGCGGGTGGCGCACGAGGTCGGCGCCCGGTTCCGCGGCGGGCACCTCTACGTGCGGCTGGGCGGTACCTCGCCGTCACCGCGCGACCCGGCCACCGTGCTCGCCGAGCTGCTGATCGCGCTCGGCGTGCACCCGCACGCCGTACCGGACGACCTGGAGGCGCAGGCCGCGCTGTACCGGTCGCAACTCGCGGCCCGGCAGGTGCTGATCGTGCTGGACGACGCGGCGGGCATGGCGCAGGTCCGGCCGCTGCTGCCCGGTTCGCCGGAGTCCGCGGTGCTGATCACCAGCCGGGTGCAGCTCGTCGAGACCGACGGCGCGCACACCGTGCACCTCGACGTCCTCGGTGAGCGGGACTCGGTGCGGTTGCTGGGGTCGATCGCCGGGCAGGACCGGCTGGCCTGCGAACCCGGCGCCGCCGCCGAGGTGGCGCGCTACTGCGGCAACCTCCCGCTGGCGTTGCGGATCGCGGGCGCCAGGCTGGCGCGGCGGGCACAGTGGACGGTCGGCAGGCTGGCCGACCGGCTGGCCTGCGAGGGCACGCGGCTCAACGAGCTGCGCATCGACGACCTGGAGGCGCGCGCCAGCCTGGCGCTGAGCTACCAGACGCTGACGGACGACCAGCAGCGCGCGTTCCGGCTGCTGAGCCTGCTGGACGCGCCCGACTTCCCCGGCTGGGTCACCGGCCCGATGCTGGACGTTCCCGACGGGGAGGAGATCACCGACAGCCTGGCCGACGTGCACCTGCTGGAGTCCGCCGGGCCGGGCCGCTACCGGTTCCACGAGCTGCTGAGGGTGTTCGGCCGCGAACGCGCGCTGGAGCAGGACGATCCCGAGACTCGTACCGAGGCGTTGCGCAGGGCGTTCACCGCGTGGCTCGACCTGGCCGTGCGGGCGGAAACCGACCTGCCGTGCCGATTCCTCAAGGTGCGGGTGCCCGATCGCGGCTCGGTGCCGGGCCTCGACACTGGCGACCCGCTCACGTTCCTCGAAACCGAGCGCGACGCCCTGGTCGCGGTGGCGGCGCAGGCGATCGCGCTGGGCCTCACGGGTCTGGGGTGCGAGGTCACCGGCGTGCTGACGACGTTGTTCGACCTGCACGGCCACTACGACCTGTGGCGGCGGACCCACACGCTCGCACTGGAGGCCGCCGAGGACCCGCACCACCGGGCCGTCCTGCACCAGGGCCTCGGAGCGCTGGCGTTCTACCGCGACCACTTCCACGAGGCGAGCGCGTACTTCGCGACGGCACAACGACTGTTCGCCGGTGTCGGCGACGTCCGCGGCCACGCCTACGCCGATCTCGGTGTGGGCAGCGTGCACATGTTCCACGGGCAGCACGACGAAGCGGTGGTCGAGCTGACCCGCGCGCTCGCCGTGTTCCGCGACTGCCAGGACGCCTGCGGGGAGGCGTTCTCGTTGCAGGGACTGGGAGTCGTCCGCCGCAACCAGGGCCGCCTCGACGACGCGGAAGCACTCCTCGACAGCTCGCTGGCGATCTTCGCTGAGCTGGGCTGCGGCTACGGCCGGGCGTGCACGTTGTTCAGCATGGGCCTGCATCACAACGCCCGCGGCGACCTGGAGGCCACGGAACGCGCGCTGATGGAGGCCGTCGAGCTGTTCGGCGCGGTGTCCTGTCCCCGCGACGAGGCGCTGGCGCTGCACGTCCTGGCCGCCGTCCACGCCCGGCAGGGCGACGCGGAACGGGCCGCCGAACTGATGGCCCGCTCGCAGGTCGCGTTCTCCCCGGCGGACGAGAGCGTCGGCAAGGCCGAGACCCTGTACAGCCTCGGCTGGGTCGCGCACCGCACCGGCCGCCCCGACCACGCCGCCGCCTGCTTCGACCAGGCGTGGCGGTTGTTCGAGAAGCTCGACATGCCGATGCACCGGGAGTGGACCGAGCGGGCGCTGACACAGCTGGGCATGAGCGTGCCGGCCCCGTGAAGGGCCGGCACGCCGTCATCGTCGTTCAGTTCGCAGCGAGATCCCAGCCGGTCCACCCGGACCCGACCTGCGTCCCGGTCCCGAACCCGCCCGTCCCGGTCCCGAGCCACTGCCAGAGGGTGTTGTCCGACGAACGGATGGCCACGAGGTCGGCCCTGTTGTCCCCGTTCACGTCCATCGACGTCATCTGCCGGAACCCGTTCCACCCCGACCCGACCTGGACCGCGGTCGCGAAGTCGGCACCGTTGCGCTTCCAGAAGAAGAGCTCGCCGGCCGAGTTCGTCGCCCAGATGTCGCCGTCGGAGTCACCGTCGGCGTCCGCGGCCGTGTGCCGGGCCAGCGACGCCCAGCCCGCACCGACGAGGTCGCGCTCGGCGAACTTGCCCAGGCCCCGGCCGACGTAGAGGTACATGTTGCCGCCGTCGCGGGCGAGGATGTCGGTCTTGTTGTCGCCGTTCACGTCGCCGAACGCCACGTTCTCCATGGCCGCCCAGCCGGTGCCGACGGTCTGCGCCGACGTGAAGGTGCCGTCGCCGCGGTTGTGCCAGTAGTAGAGCGTGCCGTTGCCGATCGCCCACAGGTCGGCCCAGCCGTCGGCGTTCGAGTCGCCGATGCCGATCCGCGAGAACCCGCCCCAGCCCGGCCCGAGCCGCACCCCGGCGGCGAACCCGCCACCGGCCTTGCCCTTGTAGATCCACGCGGTGCCGGACGGGTCGACGCCCAGCGCGTCGTCGTACTTGTCGCCGTTCACGCTCTTGCCCGGCAGCACGACGGCAGGGGGAGCGCCGATCGCGGCACGAGCGTCGTCCACGAACTGCTTGTAGCGCCCCGACTTGTAGGTCGACCACGGCGACCAGTCCGAGCCCTGGTCGGAGATCTTGTACGCCTCACGGGCGTTGCACGCCGCGTTGTAGGCGCAGGAGTCGCTGACCTCGGGGTGCCAGTAGTCGTTGAGCTGCCACAGACCGCGGTCGACCGAGTTGTGGCTGTCGCTGTTCACGTACCGGGCCGACGGGTCGCACCGCGACTCGGCCATGCCGACCGCCACCGCGACGACGAGCCTCTCGCCGGTGAACCCGGCGGTGCGGCCGTTCGAGACGCAGAGGTCGATGTCACCGGCGGCCTGGGCGGAGGGAGCGAACACCACGCTCGCTGCGGCGGCCAGTGCCAGCACTCCGGACAGGATCCTCATGTCAGTTCACCGCCAGGTCGAAGCCGGACCAGCCGCTGCCGATCTGCACGGCCTTGCCGAACGTCCCGGCACCGCCGCCCAGCCACTGCCAGAGCGTGTTGTCGGACGTGCGGACCGCCACGAGGTCGGCCTTCGCGTCGCCGTTGACGTCCATCGACACGAGCTGACGGAAGCCGTTCCAGCCGGAGCCGACCTGCGTCGCAGTCGCGTAGCCACCCGCGTCCTTGCGCCAGAAGAAGAGCTCGCCGGCCGAGTTCGTGGCCCAGATGTCGCCGTCACCATCGGCGTCGGCGTCGCCTGCGGTGTGCCGCGCCAGACCCGCCCAGCCCTCGCCCAGCAGCGAACGAGCGGAGAACGCGCCGCCGCCCTGGCCGGTGTAGACGTACATCTTGCCGCCGTCACGGGCGAGGATGTCGGTCTTGTTGTCGCCGTTGACGTCCACGAAGGACACGTACTCGAACGCGGCCCAGCCCGTCCCGACCTCCTTGGAGGCCGTGAACGTGCCGTCACCGCGGTTGGCCCAGTAGTAGAGCGTGCCGCTGCGGACCGCGAACAGGTCGGCCCAGCCGTCGGCGTTGGAGTCGTTGATCGCGATCACCGAGAAGTCGCCCCAGCCCGGACCCAGACGCGTCGCCGCGGTGAACCCGCCGCCCGCCTTGCCCTTGTAGATCCACGCGGTGCCGGAGGCGTCGACACCGATCGCGTCGTCGTAGACGTCGCCGTTGATGCTCTTGGCGGCCTTGTTCGCGGTGCCGCAGTTCTGCGACACGTACGTCTCGGTGCCCGCGGCGTAGTCGAACGGATCGCCGTGGAACGAGGCAGGGCGGATGTAGTCGGGGTAGGACTGGCCACTGCCCCGGTTGCGGTACTCGAAGTGCAGGTGCGCGGACAGGCCGGAGGTGTTGCCGTCGGTGTTGCCGACCGTGCCGATGACCTGGCCCTGTCGCACGGTGTCGCCGTCGTGCACCGATTTCTTGTCGAGGTGCGCGTACAGCGTCGAATAACCGCCGCCGTGGTCGATCTCGAGGTAGTTGCCGTAGGCGGAACTTTCGCCGCCCTCCGTCATCACGGTGCCGGCCGCGGCGGCGAGGACGGGCTCACCGAGGTCCTCGTTGCCCGACGTGCCGGACATGTTCCAGTCGATCTCGTTGTTGCGGTGCGCGCTGCTGGCGCCGGAGTTGCCGATCCACGAGGTGCCGCAGATGAACGGCAGCTCGAGTGAGGGAGCGGCGGCCTGGGCGGTGCTCGGGGCGAGCGTCACCGCCATCGCGGCCACGGCGACGCCGACGACCGTTCTGCCGATTCTGGAAACCATTTCCTGAATTCCGTTTCTTCTCGTGAATTGACCTGAAACGGAATTTATGGAGCTGTTCTACACGGCCCCTACAAGGGCTCTACAAGGGCTCTACAAGGTTTCGTGCAAGGAATGTGGTGCAGGCTCCCCGGTGTGGGGAACACGGCGAGCTTCGAGATCCTGGGTCCGCTGAGGGTGGCCAACTGCGGTCAGCCGCTCAAGCCGGCCGGTCCGCGGCAACGGGCGTTGCTCGCCGCGCTGCTCGTGCGCGCGAGACAGTCCGTCAGCCTCGCCGGTCTCATCGACGCGTTGTGGGGCGAGAACCCACCGGTGTCCGCGGTCGCGAACGTGCACACCTACGTGAGCCGGTTGCGCCGCGACCTCACCGACATCGGCCTGCCCGGCAGGCTCACCACCGACAGCGCGGGCTACCGGCTGCGGGTCGAGCCGGGCGAGCTGGACACCGAGATCTTCGAAGCCACGGCCCGGCGAGCCCGCGAAGCACTGGCGGCGGGAGACGCCGCCGAGGCCGCGGCCCTGTGGCAGGAGGCCTGGCAGGTCTGGCGCGGCACGATCCTCGAGGACGTCCCCCGCGCGGGCTGGCTGGAGGCCGACGCGGTCCGGCTCGAGGAAATGGCCGCCGCCGCAAGGGAGGACTCCGCCGACGCACGGCTCGCCGCGGGCCAGTACGGCGCGCTGATCACCGAGCTGGGCGTGCAGGTCCGGCAGTTCCCGCTCAGGGAAGGCCTGTGGTGGCGCCTGATGCGGGCCCAGCACCTGGCAGGCCGGAGAGCCGAGGCGCTGGAGACCTACCGCGCCGTCCGCGAGGTCCTCGTCGACACGCTCGGCGTCGACCCGTGCGACCAGATCCAGGACCTGCACCAGGAGATCCTGCGGGGCAGACCGGAGAGACCCGAGCCTGGCCCGACCCCGGTGCGCCCCATGCAGTTGCCGCCCGACGTCGACGACTTCACCGGCCGCACCGCCGAACTGGCCCAGCTCCGCGAGGTGCTCACGCACCGCACCAAGTCCACGCTCGCCGCCATCACCGGCAAGGCGGGCGTCGGCAAGACGTCACTGGCCGTCCGCGCGGCCCACGAGATCGGCGACCAGTTCAGCGGCGGCCAGCTCTACGTCCGCCTCGGCGGCACCGGCTCGTCACCCCGTGACCCCGCAACGGTTCTCGCGGAACTCCTCATCGCCCTCGGCGTTCACCCGCACGCGGTCCCGGAGGAGATCGAGGCCCGCGCCGCGCTCTACCGCTCGCAGCTCGCCGCCCGCCAGGTGCTGATCGTCCTGGACGACGCCAGGAGCATGGCCCAGGTCCGCCCGCTGCTGCCCGGTTCCGACTCGTCCGCCGTCCTCGTCACGAGCCGCGTGCAGCTGGTCGGCGCGCAGACCGTCAACCTCGACGTGCTCGGCGCCGAGGACGCCGTCCGGTTGCTGGGCGAGATCGCCGGGCAGGACCGCGTGACCGCCGAACCGGACGCGGCCGCCGCCGTCGCCCGGTACTGCGGCAACCTCCCGCTGGCCCTGCGCATCGCCGCCTCCCGCCTGGCCCGCCGCGGCCACTGGTCGGTCGGCAGGCTCGCCGAACGCCTTGCCGGAGAAGGAACCCGGCTCAACGAGCTGCGGATCGACGACCTCGAAGCCCGCGCCAGCCTCGCGTGGAGCTACGAGGCGCTCGACGACGACCAACGGCGCGCGTTCCGCCTGCTCGGCCTGCTCGACGTGCCGGACTTCCCCGGCTGGATCGCCGCCGCGTTGCTCGGCGTCGACGTCCCGGACGCCGAGGAGATCGTCGACAGCCTCGCCGACGTGCACCTGCTGGAGGTCTGGCAGGGCCGTTACCGCTTCCACGACCTGTTGCGCGTCTTCGCCCGTGAGCGCGCACACGAGATCGACGACGACTGGGCCACCGCGTTGCACCGGGCCTTCACCGCGTGGCTCGACCTGGCCGTGCAGGCCGAGGCCGGTCTGCCGTGCCGGTTCCTCAAGGTGCGGCTCGATCCCGAACGCAGCGGGCTGGCCCTCGGTCACCTGCTCGCGGATCCCCTGGCGTGGCTGGAAGCCGAACGGGACGCGCTCGTCGTCGTCGTCGAGCAGGCGCTGGAACTCGGCATGACCGCGCTGGCGTGCGACCTGGCCTGCGCGCTGACCACGTTGTTCGACCTGCGCAGCCACTACGACCTGTGGCGCCACACTCACGAGCTGGCCCTCACCGCCGCGACCGGCGAGCGGCACAGGGCGATCCTGCACCAGGGTCTGGGAGCGCTGGCGTTCTACCGCGACCGCTACGGCGAGGCGAGCGAGCACTTCGCGTCGGCTCAGGACATCTTCGCCGGCACCGACGAGCACCGCGGTCACGCCTACGCGCACCTCGGTCTCGGGAGCGTGCACCTGTTCCACGGCAGGCAGGACGAGGCCGCTGACCAGCTGGGACGGGCGCGCGAGACGTTCAGCGCCTGTCTGGACGAGAGCGGTGAAGCGTTTGCGTTGCAGGCGCTCGGGATCGTGCACCGCAACCAGGGCAGGCTCGACGACGCCGCGCGGTGCCTCGGCCAGGCGCTGGAGATCTTCTCCGGGCTCGGCAACCGGTACGGGCAGGCCTGCGCGTTGTTCAGCCTCGGCCTGCACCACAAGGCCAGGGGCGACCTCGCCAGGACCGAACGGTCGCTGCTCGACGCCGTGGAGCTGTTCCGCGCCGCATCCTGTCCGCGCGACGAGGCCCTGGCGTTGCACGTGCTGGCCGCCACCTACGCCGAGCAGGGCGACGCGGGCACGGCGTCGGAGATGATGTCCCGTTCGCTCACGGTGTTCTCACCGGAGGACGAGAGCGCCGGCAAGGCCGCCACCCTCTACAGCCTCGGCTGGGTCGCGCACCGCAACCAGCGCGCCGACGAGGCCGCCGCGTGCTTCGAGCAGGCGCTGCACCTCTTCCAGCGCCTCGACATGCAGGCGCACGTCGGCCGGACCGTCACCGCGTTGCGGCAGCTGGGGCTCAGCGTCCCGGACCTGCGAAGCTGACAGTGCTGACCAGTCGTCGCTGCACCACCAGGAACACCAGCAGGCAGGGCAGGCCCGTGACCGTCGCCGCGGACATCAGCTCGGGAATCGTGAGGTGCCCGGCGTCCAGTGTGGACAGACCGACCGTCAACGTGCTCGTGTCGCCGTTGCCCGAGACGACCAGCGGCCACAGGAAGTCGTTCCAGTGCCACAGGAACACGAACACGGCCAGCGTGGCGAGCACCGGGCGGCACAGCGGCAGCACGATGGTCCAGTAGACCCGCCAGTTCCCGGCGCCGTCGATCCGGGCGGCGTCGAACACCTCGTCCGGCAGCGCGCGGATGAACTGCCGGAGCAGCAGCACGGCCTGAGCGTTCGCCAGCGTCGGGATGATCAGGCCCCAGTACGTGTCCGCCCAGCCGAGCAGCTGAATGATCACCACGGACGGCATCAGGACCGCGTGGAAGGGCACCATCAGCGTCGACAGCAACGACCACAGCAGCGCGTCCCGGCCGGGAAAACGCTTGCGTGCGAACACGTACCCGGCCATCGATGCCGACAGCAGCACGGCCACGACGGACACCGACGAGTAGATCACCGTGTTGCCCGTCCACCTCAGGAAGCTCTCCGTCGACAACAGCTGCACGAAGTTGTCCAAGGTCAACGAGCTCGGCCACGCGTGGGGGAGTGTCGGTGAGAGGCGTGGCGTCAGCGCGACCACCACCATCAGCACGAACGGTGCGATCGCGATCAACGACACGATCGCGAGCAACACCGTCAGCCAAATACGGTTCCGCATCAGGGGTTCCGTTCGAACGCACGCCGCTGGGTGAGCGACACCAGCAGAACGATGGCCCACAGCACCAGCCCCGCCGCCGCGGCCTTGCCGACCTCGAAGTACGTGAAGCCGTACTGGTACACCGCGTACGCGAGCGTGTAACTCGCCCGCGCCGGTCCACCGGTGGTCATCACGTAGATGAGGTCGAAGACCTGGAACGCGCCGATGGTCTCCACCACGACGACGAAGAAGATCGCGGGCCGCAACGACGGCAGCAGCATGTGGCGGAATCGTTGCCACACGCTCGCACCGTCCACTTCGGCCGCTTCCAGACAGTCGGCCGGGACGGTGCGGATGCCCGCCAGCAGGATCAGCATCGCGTAGCCGAAGCCCTTCCACACCCCGACGATCGCGAGCGCGGGCAGCACCGTCGAGGGGTTCCGCAGCAGCCCGGCGGGCTCGAACAGCCACTTCCAGATCACGCCGCTCAGCACGAGACTCGTCACGTACGGCGCGAACAACGCGGCCCGGAACACCCCGCGGCCCCACGGCACCGAATGCAGCAGCAAAGCCGTTCCGAGAGCTACGGCGACCGTGAGCGGCACGTAGATCGCGACGTAGATCGCCGTCGTGCGCAGGCTCGCCAGGAAGTACCGGTCCTCGACCAGTCCCGCGTAGTTCTCCGCGCCCACGAACTCGACGTCGCCACCGGGCCGGTAGTCGGTGACGCTCAACCCGGCCGCGCCCAGCATCGGCAGGAACCGGAACGCGCCGAACAGCACCAGCACCGGCAGCAGGAACGCCAGCACCGTCAGCGGCTCACGCAGCCGGCTCATCGCTTCTGCAGCAACGCGTCGACCTCTTCCGCCGCGTCGGACAAAGCCTGTTCGGGTGTCCTCTGGCCCAGCAGCGCGGCCTGCAGGTGCGGCGAGAGCAGCCCCATCGCCTTGCGCGCCTTCGGATGCGCGTCCCCGGCCCGTGCGGCTGGCAGCGCCTGGGCGAAGCCCTTGTCCACGTCGTCCACCACCGGCGGCGACGTGTCCGTCCACGGCAGGAAGTAGCCGGACTGCACGCACAGGTCCTCGACGACCTTCCGCGAGGTCATGTAGGAGAGGAACTTCCGTGCCGCGTCGGGGTTCTTCGCCTTGCGCAGCAGCGACAACGCGCCGGGCTGCCCGAACGTCACCCGCTGCGTGCCCAGCAGTGGCGCGCCGACCACGGTGTTCTCCGCCCCGATCGAGCGGGCGACTTCGCGTGCCGTCGCCGGAACCATCGCGTGCGCCATCGCGGCCCGGCCGGCCACCACCGCGTCGTCCGCGAGCTGGGACCGCTTGGTCGCGGCGTCCGGGGGCAGGCCGCCCATCGCTTTCAGGCCGACGAGGAACTTCAACGCCTCAACGCCCTGAGGTGACGAGAAAGCGCTCTTCGTGCCCTCCTCGTTGAACACGGTCCCGCCCGCCTGCCACAGCAGCGGGTAGAAGGTCGTGTTGAGCGTCTCCTCGGTGGAGCCCGCGTAGTCGAGCACCGCTATGCCGTGCGCGGCCAGCTTCGGCGCGGCGGCCCTCACCTCGTCCCACGTGTCCGGCAGGTCGGTGATCCCGGCGTCGGCGAACAGCTTGCGGTTGTACACCGTCGTCGTGACGGTCTGGTACAGCGGCAACCCGTAGACCTGGTCCTTCACCGTCAACGCGTCGACCGCCGACGGGCGGTACGCGCGTTCGCCGCCGGTCAGCACATCGCTCACCGGCAGCAGCGCCTTCTCCTCCACGTACTGGGGAATCATGTCCGGCTGCAGCAGCACGACGTCCGGCCCGTTGCCCGCCATGAGCGCGGCGCCGAGCTTCGGCTCCCTGGTCGCCCACGGCTGGAGCTCGATCCGGAGCTTGATCCCGTGCTCGGCCTCGAACCCCGCCTCGACCCGCTGCCAGTAGGCCCGGCTCTGCGCCTGCTCGGCGATCACCGGGTACATCCACAGCGTCACGGCGTCCTCGCCGGGCTGCGAGCCGCAGCCCGTCAGGGTCGCGGCCAGGGACAGTGCGGCGAGCGCTGCCGTTCTCTTCATGCGGCGTCCGTTCCGAGTCCGAAGAGGCGCGCGGCGTTGCGCCACATCACGTGGTCGTACTCGTTGTCGGAGAGTCCGGCGTCCGCGACCACGCCCAGCGCGATCGCCGGGTCGACCAGGGTGCTGTCCGTGCCGAAGAGCATCTGCTCCAGCGGCACCCGGTCGAGCGCGTACCGGTAGCGGCCCGCGTCGGTGATCGAACAGCACGGCTCGAGGTAGAGCCGGTCGGTGCGGCACGCCGCCTCGACCGCCGTCCGCCACGCCGGTCCGCCCATGTGCCCGGCGATCACCCGCAGGTCCGGGTGCCGTTCCAGGACGTCGACCAGGCCGAGCACCGACTCGTCCCAGGTGTGCACCAGCACCGGCAGACCAGCCTCGGCGGCCAGCGCCATCGTGTCCTGGATCGCCTTGGACAGCAGGGTCTGCCCGGGGTAGGTGGTGTGCACCTTGACGCCGACGAACCGGCCGGTTGGCAGGTACTTCTCGAGTTCGCGTGCCCCGGCGGCGACGTCGTTGGGGTTCACCACGACGTAGCCGAGCAACCGCGGGTGGACCCGCAGGACCTCGGCCATCCACCTGTTGCCGGACACCATGTCGTAGGTGACCGCCTCCGACGCGGAGACGATCTGCCGGTCGATGCCGTAGCGGTCCATCAGCGTGAGGTTGAGCTCGGCGGCACCGACGTCCGTGGCGAAGAACCACGGTCCGGCGTGCGCGTGGACGTCGATGATCACAGTTCTTCTCCCAGCCAGCTCCCGGCCGTTCCGCCGGTGACCTGCTTCCACTCCTGCTTGGTCAGTCCCGCCATGCGCAGACGCAGTGCTGACGGCATGACGTCGTGCAACGGCGTGCGCGACCCGTAGGCGAGGTGTTGCGCGCCGACCTCGCCGGCGATCCGTTCGATGGAGTCGGGGCCGACCAGCATCCGGGTCGAGGCCACGAAACCGGGCTCGCGGCGGGCCGTCACCACGAAGTCCGCCACCCGGTAGGCGTGCACGTCGAGGAAGCACACCCGCGCGCCCCTGTCGGCGAACGGCCGCCAGAACTGGCTGAAGTCGCCGCTCGTCAGCAGCACCATGTCGTGGCCGACAGCGGTGTCCACGACGGCCGCGAGACCGGGGGAGCAGGGCTCGACCCACTGCTCGGGCGGGAACAGCCGCAGGATCCGCACACCCGACTCGGCGAGCCTGCCGATCTCGTCCTCCGCGCCCAGGGCGTCGCGGATGTCGACACTGCCGACCTGCACGAACCGCTGCTGCTGTTCGACTGCTTTGCGCGTCTCGTCGTTGCCCGAGCAGACGTCGAACAACGCGCCGCGCAACGAGCACAGCAGGCCACGGCGGATCCCGTGCCGCTCCTGCTGCTTGGCCACCGCGTCCAGCGACGCGTCGAGCTGCCGATGAGGTACCGCGCCGAACAGCACGTCGACGTCGATGCCGATCTCGTGCCGCTCGGCGGGTAGTGGAGGGAGGGTCACCATGCTCTGGGAGTCTGGTGACCCGCTCTACACGTCCCCTACACGGCGATTTCCTACTTGGCGGCGGGCACGGCGATGGCGGTGATGAGCACGTCACCCTGCACGAGCCACCGGCCGTGGAACCCGGCGATCGGGGTGTCCGGCAGCAGGATCCGCGAGTGGAACGTGCCGTCGGCGTTGAGCGTGATGTCGGCGTCCTCGAAGCCCAGCCACCGCTGCGTGACCGGGTACCAGGCCTTGTAGGTCGACTCCTTGGCGCTGAACAGCAGCCGGTCCCAGCAGATCTTCGGGTCGTCGACCTTCAGGCCGGGCATCCGCCTGATCTCGGCCGGGATCGCGATGGCCTCCAGCACACCGTTCGGCGCGGGACCGTGCGGCTCGGCGTCGATGCCGATCGTCCGGTAGTCGGTCGTCAACGCCAGCGCCGCAGCCCGGAAGCCCGCGCAGTGCGTGAGGCTGCCGACGACGCCGTCCGGCCACTGCGGTTCGCGTTTCGGGCCCGGCAGGATCGCCGCGGGCTCGACGCCGAGGCGCTTCATGGCCTCACGCGCGCACCACCGGGCCGTGCCGAACTCGAACTTCCGCTTCGGGACGGCGTTGGCCAGCAGCGCCTCCTCCTCGGGGAAGAGCTCGACCGGCAGGTCGTCGTCGTACCGCTCCACCGCCGCGATCGGCGGGGGAAGAAGCTGTTCCAGCACCTATGACTCCCGCAGCACGTCGTGCAGCTTCACCTGGGTGGTGCCGCGTGGCTTCCACTCGCGCGGGTAGCCGAGCGAGACCTCGTCGAAGCGCACGCCGTCGTAGTGCGTCGTGCGCGGGATGTGGAGGTGGCCGTAGACCATCTCGACCGCGTTGAACCTGCGGTGCCAGTCGGCGGTCAGGGTCGTGCCGCACCAGAGCGCGAACTCGGGGTAGCGCAGCACGAACGTGGGGTCGCGGACGAGCGGGTAGTGGTTGATCAGCACGGTCGGGCCGGTGACCTGGGCCAGCCGCTCCTCGGTCTCCCGCACGCGCGCCTGGCACCAGGCCTCGCGCGACGGGTACGGGTCGGGGTGCAGGAAGTACTCGTCCGTGCACACCACGCCCGCCTCGTGCGCGATGGCGAGGGCCGACTTCACGTCCGTGGCACCGTGTGGCCGAAAGGAGTAGTCGTAGCCGAGGAACAGTGGACAGACGGTGACCGGGCCGCGTTCCCCGTCGAACACCACGTAGGGATCCTCCGGGGTGACCACGTCGAGGCTGCGGCACAGCTCCACGAGCTGCTTGTAGCGCATCTCGCCGCGCGACTGGTTCTCGTCGTCCCTGGTGGTCCAGAGCTCGTGGTTGCCCGGCGACCAGATGACCTTGCCGAACCGGGCGGCGAGGGTCCTCAGCGTCCACTCGACGTCGGCGAACTTCTCCCCGATGTCTCCCGCGACGATCAGCCAGTCCTGCGGGTCCGGTGAGGCGATCGCATCCACAACCTGGCGGTTGTCCTGGTAGGAGACGTGCAGGTCGCTGGTGGCCAAAAGCTTCACAGTTCGAACGGTATCCCCGGCGTCAACGACCGGATCATTACCGTCCGGTGGGGGCGCTCTCCGTGAGCGGCAGTTCCACTCGGTCGTGATTCAAGTACACGACCGGTTATCCGTTCGTCGCAGACGGTGGGCCACTCGTCTCAACAGGACCGGCCGTGTATCG
The DNA here is from genome assembly GCF_040629405.1 of Lentzea sp. NPDC005914. Taxonomy (NCBI): domain Bacteria; kingdom Bacillati; phylum Actinomycetota; class Actinomycetes; order Pseudonocardiales; family Pseudonocardiaceae; genus Lentzea; species Lentzea sp. NPDC005914. The sequence continues at coordinate 166,067 of NZ_JBEXVQ010000016.1, forward strand.
CCGTCGCACGCCCGCTCGTCGCCTTTTACGGTCTACCTACTTACCTGTTTTCTGGCCGCCTTCTTACTGTGAGCGCTGTCACCTGACGGAAAAGTCCTGGCGGAGGACCACACCATGACCGACTCACAGTTCGCTCGCACCCCGGACCCGCGACTTGCGCGACAGGTCCCGCCCCGTCAGGTGCCCCAGCGGCCTCTTCCCCCACGTCAGGCCCCGGTCGGCCAGGTGCCGGCGCGATACGGCCAGCCCGTGGACCCGCGCCTGGCGGGCAACCCCTCGTTCCGCCGCACGGTCGGCGCCGAGATCGCCCGTCACGCCCAGCAGCACTCGGCCTACGCCGTCCCGCAGCGCCGCACGACGGCCGAGGACACCGCCCTGGCCACGCTGCTGCGGTCCCGTCAGCGCGCCGAGTCCGCCCGCCAGGACACCCGGCCCGTCGACCCCGCACCGCGCCAGGACTCCTGGATGCGCGCCTCGGCCTGGCCGGAGCACAGCTGCGAGACCGGCCGCGGTGACGTCATCGACCAGCTCTCGGCACGCCTGGTCAGCCCGAACCTGTGGGCAGTGGTCGAACCGCTGATCCCGCCGGCCAAGGTGCGCCGCCAGGGCGGTGGCCGCGGCCGCGTCTGCAACCGAGCGGTCTTCACCGCGATCGTCTTCGTGCTCTCCTCCGGCTGCGCGTGGCGGCACCTGCCGGCGTCGTTCGGCGTGACCGTGCCGACCGTGCACCGCCGCTTCCAGGAGTGGACCGACCTGGGCCTGTGGGTCCGCCTGCGTCGCGCGGCGGCCGAGGGCGCCTGCGGCACCGAGGAGATCGACTGGATCCGCGCGGTGCTCGACGCGGCGGACCGCCGTGCCGCGAAGGCCGCCAGCTGATCCTCCCCGATCTTCGCCGGGGTCACCCTGAAACAAGGGTGGCTCCGGCGTTTTTGTGCGCGTTGCTAACCAACTACCGCTCATCGCACTCGTGACCGTTCATCGCGGGCTTACCGGTCATCCGGCGCCGAAGCACACCAGGGGTACGAGCAGGTCCGCCGCGGAGGTTCTGGCGAGTGCCTGCGCCGGTCCGGCCCCGGCGACGACCGCCCGGTGGTACTCGGCCATGATCGGGACCACGAGATCGTCGGGCACGCGTGCGACGCTGGAGACGACGGTCGTGGTGCCCACGTACAGCATCGCGGCGGTCATCCCGAGGATCTCGTCGCCGGGGCGCACGGCGGCCTGCCCGACGTCGCACGCCGACAGCACCACGTGCCGGGGCGGTTTCACCAGGTCCTGCAGGTCGTGGGCGAGCAACGGCCCGTCCGCCAGGTCGAGGCACGAGAACAGCACGTTGTCCGGCTCGTGGTGGCCGTGGGTGGCGAGGTGCACCATGTCCGCTCCGTCCAGCGCTCGCAGCGTGGCCTGGACGGTCGCGCTCCCGCCCAGAAGCCTGTCGCCGGCGGGGTAGATCCGCGCCAGTTCGTTGACCTCGGTTTCGGCGTGCTCCAGGTGCGGGCCCGCGACCAGCAACGCGTCCGTGGCGGGTGTGTGGTTGGTGCGATGGGCGTTCACCCACGTCGTGGCGGAGGGCGCTACCGACACCGCCCGGCCGCGAAGACTCGGTAGCAGGCCCCACGGGATCGCCGCGAGTCCGGTGCACGGCACCACGACCACGCCGTCCTCGTCGAGCTCCCCCTGGATCGGGGTGAGGAGGTGGTCCTCCAGCTTCTTGAGGTGCCAGTCGGCGGACTCGCGCAGGACGTTCTCGACGTGCGGGGGCAGTTTCCAGCCCGCGAGCGCGTCGAGGTCGCTGAGCAGGCGGCGGGTGGTCTCCAGCACGACCGCCGTGGAGCCCAGCTCGGTCAGGTTCGCCCTGCCGGCACGGATCACGAGCGCCGTCAGCCGGTCGTCACGGGCGATGAAGCTGATCAACGTGCGGTTGCCCGCCTTGAGCTCGTCGCGGAGCTCGGGCAGCGACACCTGGCCTGTGCTCTCGCCCGTTCCGTCGCGTTGCCACTCGCGTTCCCGCAGCCGCCGTTCGAGCCGGCCGAGTCTGGCCGCGGCCCGCGGATCGCGGACACCGTGCAGCTCCGCCTCGCGGGTGATCCGGCTGAGCTGCCGGAACTCCGCCAGCTCCTCGCGGGTCTCCTGGTCGGCGGGAGGCCGCACGTGCCTGGCGCGAAAGGCCTGCGCGCGGCAGCGTTCCGACCAGCTGAACACCTGTGCCGTGCCGGTGCCGAACGCGAGGTCCAGGCCCGTCCGCGCCAGCTCGACACCCAGCGCGGAGGCGCCCACCCTCATCTCGAGGCTGCCGAACCGCCTGCGGTGCTCGTCCAGCCGGGCAAGTCCTTGGCGCAGATGGGAGAACGCCTGGGCGCGGCTTCCGCGAGCTGCTTTGAGGCCGGCGTTGACCAGCTGCCGCAGGAGCGTGACCTCCAGTGGTGCACCGGGGCTCGGCCGTACGCCGGCCGCCGCGGACCACGCGCCGTCGACGTCGTTCGCGGCGAGCAGGGCGAGTGCGGAGAGCAGGTCCGCTCTCGTCGCGTCGTTGCGCAAACCCCGTTCCCGCAACCGTTGCGCCACCTGTGCCGCCTTGACCGCCAGCCGTTTCGGGTCGCGCGACGACCTCAGCTCGGCCCGGACCGTGGTGAGCTCCGCCAGTGCCGCCCACGCCGCGTCACCGTGGCCGCGGAACCGTCGCGCGGCCCGCTGTGCCCAGGTCCGGCAGGCGCGGTGGTCGCCGAGTGCCAGTGCGACCTGGGCCCTGGTCAGTTCGGCCCACGCGTAGTCGACGCTGAGCCGGTCGCGTGCGAACAGGTCGAACGCCGTGGCCATCTCCCGTTCGGCGGCGCTCGCCATGCCCGCCGCGAGCAACGCTCTCGCCTTGTCCATCGCGACGACCGCGAGATAGCCGGACCCGTGCACCGCGTACCGCTGGGCGGCGAGGTCGAAAGTCCTCAACGCCAGGGGGATGTCGCCGACGAGGTGGTGGCAGTACGCGAGATCGTGGTCGACCTTGGCCTCGATCAGCTCGAAGCCGTGCCTGTGCGCGATCTCCCTGCACCGCCGCAGATCTTCCCGCGCCGGGTGTACCCGCCCGACGCCGAGGTGCAGCGTGGCGCGGTTGAGCAGCGTCGACGCCAGGTTGTACCAGTCCGCCGCCTCGGTGAGCAGCGGAACGGCCGCGTCGAGCACCGGCAGTGCCTCGTCGGTGCGGCCGGCCCGTTCGAGGATCGTGCCGCGGTTCTGCAGCAGGATGCCGCGATGTTCGTGCGCGACGATGCCGTCCGCCTCGGCCAGCAACTGCAGCCCGGCGTCGGTGTCGCCGCGCTCGGCCTCGGCGAACGCGAGGCTGATCAGGACCCGCCCGGTCAGCCACGCGTCACCCGGCAGCGTTCGTGCCGGCCAGCCGAGAACCTTCAGCGCGGCCAGGAGCTTGCGCTTGCCCGCCGCGGGACGGCCGCTGTTGGTGATCCCCGCGCCCGTCTCCCGCATCAGCATCACCCTGGCGACGGTCGCCGGGCTGAGCGGTCTGGGGAGGTCGTCCACGCGTCACAGCTCGATCGTCGGTGTGGTGACCGAGACGCGGCCGACGTGGACGATCAGGTAGGCCGTCGTGCGCGGTAGTTCGTCGAGGACGAACCGCCCCCGCTCGTCCGACGTGGTCGTCCAGTTCCGTTGCGGGGTGCGGAGTTCCACCTCGTGCGTGCCCGGCGGGGCGAGCCATCCGTCGAGCCTGACCGCGCCCTCACTGGTCTGCAGCCCGACGGTGATCGTCGCGCTGGGACTCTCGAACCCGAGCAGCCTCCTGTCGTCCTCGCCGCGCGTGCCGACGGCCAGCAGCCCCGGCGACTCCCTGGCGACCTCCATGCCGAGATCGTGGACGGCGATCTCGAACCTGATGTCGTCCAGCAGGTCCGCCGGCATCGGATCGACCAGCTCGTAGACCTCGCGCACAGCGTCGAGCAGCCGGAAGTCCTGGTCGTCCAACGGTTCCGCCGCGCCGGAAACCCCTTCGCTCATGGCCATCCTCCGTCACCGGCCAGCGTCGCCCGCAGTTGCGCCAGGCACCGCCCGCGGGTGGGCCCCACCCCACCGACGGGCATGCCGAGCCGCCCGGCCAGTTCGACGTAGCTGGGCCGCGGCACGAACGCCACGACACGCAACAACTCCTGGCACCGCCGCGACAACGTGCCCACCGCCTCCCAAAGCCGCCGATGCTCGTCGCCGAGCACCACCGCCTCCTCCGGCGTGGCCGCCTCGTCCGCCTTGTCGAACCCCTCGACCGGCTCAGTGTTCGTCTCGGCGCGCCGCATCCGCCACGCCTCGCGCTTGGTCGTCGTCACGAGCCACCCCACCACGGCGGCGGGAGTGTGGATGCGCTCGATGTCCTTGAGGAAGTGCAGCCAGGTCATCTGCACGACGTCCTGGCTGCTCGCCCGATCCAGCCCCTGGGCGCGAGCCACCTGCCACAGCACCGGAGTCAGCGTCGCGACCAGCTCGTCCAGCCGGTCGCGGTTGCCGGCCCGCACCTCGAGGAACAGCTCGGCGACGCGGTTCCGGCGCTCCTGGAACGTGTCCCTTGGCGCGGTAGCTTCACTCTTGGCCATGGCAGACCTACGTTTTCTCGCCGCCGAGATCCTTGATCGCCTTCTTCGCCCGCTCGATGGTGTTGGCAGGCTCGCATTCGGTGCTTTCCTTGTTGTCGAACAACGATTGTGCGAGTTTACCGACTACCAGCGGTGTGGCGAAGGAAGTTCCACTCCACATGGCAAAACCGCTCGTGTAGTCGTCGCTTTCGAGCGACTCGCGGAAGTTGATCGGATCCTCTGGAGGCACGCCTTCCGGCCACGTGATGGGCTTTTCCACCCGGAACGCCACACCCCTGGCCGCGTTGGTCTTCTCGGGGAACGTGCTGATGAGCGCCGCTCCACGCCCCCAGCAGGTCACCCACGTGTCGTCTTTGTTGTTGTCGTTGCTGAACAAAGTCTTGGTGCGGTTCGGGTTCAGCGCACCGACGCTGATCACGGGAGGTGCGTCCGGTTCGGGATCCGGGTTCTGGCCTCCGGTGCGGCCGGCGAGCGCGGCGGGGAAGAACCGGCGGCTGCTGGCGAAGTTTCCCGCGGACGCCACCACGATCACACCGAGTTTGCGAAGATCATCGATGGCCTTGGTCAACACCGCCAGTTCGGTGGGGCCGAAGTCGCCCTCGATGTAGTTGCCGAGGGAGAGCGACACGATGTCGATCGTTCTCGCCTTCGCCTCGGGAGTGGTGCCTCTTTGCGCGATTTCCACCCGCTCGCGCAACTTTCCGAGCGCATAGGCGATGACGCCCGAGCTGGCGATGCCGTCGTTGTACATGACCCTGATCGACATGACCGTGGCGTTTGGTGCGACCTGCTGGATGAGTCCCATGATGAAGGTGGCGTGGCCGGCGTGCGTGCTCAGTTCGCCGACGAGCGGCTCGGTGGTGTAGGGATCGTCGGCCGAACCGCCTGGAGCCTCGTCGGGGTTGTTGACGTCGATGTCGTTCTGCAGGACCTCGTCGACGACGACGAAGTTCGAAGGGTCGTCGGACGGCGTGCCCAGCCACGTGTTCGGGGCGATTCCGGTGTCCAGCACCGCGATCACCGGCCGTCGCTTGCCCGCTTCTATGACCTTGGCGTCGGTCATCCTGGCGGGTCGCGGAATCTCCAGCATGACGGGCCGCCGCCAGTAACCGAGGTCGTCACCGCCGGTGCTACCGCCGCTGAACGGACCGCCGTTGACGGCACCAGGCACACCTTGCAGGACGCCGGACGCTCCACCGAGGCCGCCCATCGCCGTTCCGATCATGAGATGGTTCAGCCCGACGCCTTCCATCTCCTGCGGCTTGAGCGTCGGGACCGGCTCCTCCCCGGGGGCCGGTCGTGGATCCGGCTCCACCAGCGGATCCACCACCGCGGCCCGCAACGTCTGCAACGCCAGCCATGCGTCGACGACAGCAGGCTTCTTGGGGTTGCTCGCGGTCAACACGGCCTTGACGAAGAACTCGTTGCTGATGATGCGGTCTTTCTCGTCCCGGGGTTCGGCGATCGCCATGCCCACCTGTTTCAGCACGGCGTTGTAGTTCGGCAGGCTCTCGCGCCGGGACACCGGCATCAGCAGCTCGGTGGCGAGGTAGATGGTGGGCAGAGGAGCGGGGAAGTTCGGGAGGCCGGGTGCGGTCTTCGCGTCGAGGACTCTGGCGTTGTGTCTCAGCAGAACCTCGTCCGGTACGGACGCGAGCCCGACAGCGCGCTGGACCGGCATCCTCGCGGGCCGAGGGTCTGGTCTGCGCTTCCGCGGCACCCCTTCCGCCTGGTGCGGGTCGGACATCGCGGGTGGTGGTCCGAAGTAGCGGATGTCATCAGCCATGCCTGTCCAGGGACCGGCGCCCGTGAACGAAATACCGTTGCCGAGTAACGAAAAGAAAACGGTGGTGGATCACATGCTCACCGCGGGCCGGGCGGTCACAGCCACCAGGGCCCCATGCTCTCCCGCTCCGCCAGTTCCGCGAGCGCGGCGTCCTGCGCCGCTCCTGGTGGCAGGGCCGCGAGAAGGTCGACGCCGTGTCGCCGCAGCCAGTGCCAGAGGGCGTCCTCGGCGGCTTCCCCGTCGAAGTCGTGCATGAAGCGGGACCAGGGCACGTGGCTGCGGAGCAGGTCGCTGAGCTGGCGGGCCGCCGCGACTCCGCTGGTGGCAGACCACGTGGACAGCCACAGCTCCACATCGCCGCTCAGATAACTGACGACGGCGAGAACGTCGGTCACGGGGACCGGGCTGGGGTGCTCGGTGATCGTCGCCGTCCACCACGCCCGCAACACGTCCTCGACCGCGGTGCGTCGAGCCGGCGGCCACTCGGGCCACCCGGCTTCCCGGAACCGGTCGGCGGCCTGGGCCTCCGAGTACCTCAACTGGCCGCTGGTGAGCAGCCGCAGGATGCGCGGCGTCCAGATTCGCATGTGCTCGTCGTGGTCGAAGTCGTCGAACCCACCGGAGCCGTACCAGATGAAGGTCTCGAACCGATCTTTCAGCGTGAACGGGTCGGCTGCCGGGCCGGGATCGTCGGGGAAGGCGTGGGGCAGCCGGAGGAGTGCCGCGGCGAGGTCGTCCATCGCGTGACCTAACAGGACTCCGCTCAGGGCGAAGATCGCGACGTTACGCGAAGCCGGGTGGACGAGGAAGCGAAATAGGCCTACATGCCGTTGATGCCCGCGTGGTACTTCGGGACGCGCACGGTGATCTTCGTGCCGAGCCCGCACGCCGTCTCCACCACGAGCCCGTACTCGTCGCCGTACACCCGCCGCAACCGCTCGTCGATGTTCCCGAGCCCGATCCCCGCCGACTCGTCCACCTGCCCGGCCAGCGTCCGCCGCAACTTCTCGGGATCCATCCCGATGCCGTCGTCCTCGATGGTGATCTGAGCTTCGGCGCCACCGTCGTTGGCGTGGATCTGGATGTGCCCGGGCTCGACCTTGCCCTCCATCCCGTGCCGCACCGCGTTCTCCACCAACGGCTGCAAACACAGGAACGGCACCGTCACCGGCAACACCTCGGGCGCCACCTGCAAGGTCACCTTCAGCCGCTCACCGAACCGGGCCCGTTCCAAGGCCAGGTATTGGTCGATGGACCGCAACTCCTCGGCCAAAGTCGTGAAGTCACCGTGCCGCCGGAAGGAATAACGGGTGAAGTCCGCGAAGTCCAGCAACAGAGTCCGCGCGCGCTCCGGGTTGGTGCGCACGTAGGAAGCGATGGCGGACAACGAGTTGTAGATGAAGTGCGGCGAGATCTGCGCACGCAGGGCACGCACCTCCGCCTCCACCAACCGAGTCCGCGACCGGTCGAGCTCGGCGAGCTCCAACTGACCGGCAGCCCACCGCGCGACCTGGTTGGTAGCCCGCACAAGTCCCGCCGACGCCTCGCGCGAGTAGGCGGCGAGAGTTCCGACGACGCGCCCTTCCACCGTCAGAGGGGCGACGACCGCGCAGTTGATCGGGCAGTTCGGTTCGGTGCAGCCGATGTCGAACGCCTGGGTGCGGCCGGTCAGGAAGACGTCCTCGGCCTGGGTCATGGCCTCGGCCGCGTGGTGGTCGGAGACGCCTTCCCACGCAACGACTTCCGTCTCGTCGGTCAACGCCAGCGCAGGCGTGTCCAGCAAGGTGCGGAGGTGGCGCGCGGACTTCTTGGCGGCGTCCGGCACCAGGCCGGCGCGCAGAGGCGGGGCGGCGGACCAGGCCGTGTGCAGTGTTTCGTAGGTGACGCGCTGGGCCTCGGTCGAGAGCGACTGTTTGTTGCGCGTGCCCCGCCACAGGACGAGCACGGCCGCTCCGCCCACGATCAGGATCGCGGCGGCGGTGAGGAAGTCCTGCATGTCACATCACCTAGCTTCGCTCGTCGGACGACGAAGGCCCGGAGCCGTCCAGCCCGAGGTTCTCGGGTGCGTGGAGCTTGACCATCGTGCGCTGCACGCCCGGTGGCACGTGCCGCGGGGTGAGCAGGGAGACGACGTACATGACCGCGAAGCCGAGTGGCACGGTCCACGCGGCGGGGCGCGAGAGCAGCACCTCGTACCAGGAGTCGCCGGTGTCGGTGAACATCGTGACCAGGCCCGCGGTCAGCGCCGGGACGCCGCCCGCGAGCATGCCCGCGATGGCGCCGACGGTCGTGATGCGGGTCGACCAGATTCCCAGCATCAGCAAGGGGCACAGGGAGGAGGCGGCCACGGCGAAGGCCAGGCCGACCATGTCCGCCACGGGCATGCCGGTCGACACGAACGTCATCGCGAGCGGCACGATGCCCGCGAGCACCGTGGAGATCCGGAAGCCGCGCACCCCGCCGAGCCGCAGCACGTCCTGCGACAGCACGCCCGCCAGGGAGACGACGAGGCCCGACGACGTCGACAGGAACGCCGCGAACGCGCCACCGGCGACGAGAGCGCCGAGCAGCTGGCCGCCGATGCCCTCGATCATCCGCGTCGGCAGCACTAGCACGACGGCGTCCGTCTGCCCGGTCATCAGCAACTCGGGGGTGTAGAGGCGGCCGAGAGCGCCGTACATCGGGGGCATCAGGTAGAAGACCGACAGCAGGCCCAGCACGATCAACGTGGTGCGGCGCGCGGCGGTGCCGTTCGGGTTGGTGTAGAAGCGCACGATCACGTGCGGCAGGCCCATGGTGCCCAGGAACGTCGCGATGATGAGCGAGTACGCGCCGTACAACGGGAACTTCGCGCCACCGGACTCTGGCAGGGCCCACGACGCGTTGGTGTTGTGGCCCATTGTGGACAGATGCGGGACGGGCGCGCCCTGGGGGAACGTGAACTCCGACCCCAGCCCGATGCGGTGGTAGCCGTCGGACAGCGTGAGCCCGGCGTTCTCGATGTGCAGGCCGTCGATCTGGCCGCTGCCGCTGATGAAGATGGACTGCTCGACGTGGACCGTGGTCTCCTTGTGGAACTTGACCACGGTGTCCTGCGGGAACTGCGGGAACTCCGGCTTCGTCAGCGACTGCGCGCCGTGCACCTGCCAGACGACGATCAGGAACACGATCGGCACGGTGATCGCGGTCAGCTTGAGCCAGTACTGGAACGCCTGCACGAACGTGATCGACCGCATCCCGCCGGACATCACGTTCGCCGTGACGACGACCGTGACGATCAGCGCGCCCACCCAGTCCGGCGCGCCCGTCACGGTGTTCAGCGTCAGGCCGGCGCCTTCCAGCTGCGGCAGCAGGTAGAGCCAGCCGATCGCCAGCGCCAGGATCGACGCGACCGCGCGCACCACCCGTGAGCGGTAGCGGGCCTCGGCGAAGTCCGGCAACGTGTAGGCGCCGGAACGCCGCAGCGGCGCCGCGACCATCGTCAGCAGCACCAGGTATCCGGCCGTGTAGCCGACCGGGAACCAGAGCATGTCGGGCCCGTAGGCGAAGATCAGTCCCGCGATGCCGACGAACGACGCGGCGGACAGGTACTCGCCGCCGATCGCGGAAGCGTTCCACCACGGGGAGACCGTGCGCGACGCGACGTAGAAGTCGGACGTGGTGCGGGAAACGCGCAGTCCGTAGGTGCCGATCAGGATCGTGCCGAGTGCGACGACCAGCACCGCCACGATGGCGTATCCACTCGTCATGGACGTTCGACCAGCTCCGCGAACTCGCGTTCACTGCGTTCGGCCTGCCGCACGTAGAACCAGCCCGCCAGCAGGAGCATCGGGAACGTCGCCACGCACAGCAGGAACCACGGCAGCCCGAGCCCGAGCACCCGCGCCTTGCCCAGCTCCGGTTCGATCGAGAACAGCAGCGGCAGGACGCCCAGCGAAGCGCACACCACCAGGCAGACCGACAGGCCCAGCCGCCGTTGCGCGCGGATCAGCGTGCGCATGTAGACGGCGCCGAGCTCGCTCTGCTCATTGATCTCGCGCGTGCCCGAGTACGGACGGCGGGCGCGCGGTGCCCTCGTGCGCGGGCTCGTCACCACCACACGCTGGGTCGGCCGTTGCGGTGGTGGCGTGGTCATGACCCGAGCCCGTTTCTCGGTTGCACGACACCGGCGGGCGTCGCACCGGACACCGGGGCCGGGCGGGCGCGCCGCACCAGCAGCTGGCGCAGGTGGCGAGCGTGCCGGCGGCTGACCGGCAGCACCGCGCCGCCGATCGTGACGCTGAGGTGGCCGTCCTCCAGCCGCAGCTCGTCGATGTGGCCGAGCGACACCAGGTGGCTGCGGTGGATGCGGACGAATCCCGCGCTGCGCCAGCGTTCTTCGAGACCGTTCAGCGCCGCGCGCACCAGGCCGCTGCCGGTCGCGGTGTGCAGGCGGGCGTAGTCGCCGTGCGCCTCCACGTACCGGATGTCGGCGAGGCGGATGAATCGCGTGACGCCACCGAGTTCGACGGGGATGACCTCGTCACCCATCTCCGGCGGCGTGGTGTTCGAGGGCTGCGCGGGAGCGGCCGGCACGGGTTCGGTGGGAGTCTTGGAGTCCCAGACCTCGTGCACGATGCGGTGCACGGACTCCGCGAGCCGTTCCGCGCGCACGGGCTTGAGCAGGTAGTCGAGAGCCTTGAGCTCGAACGCCTCCACCGCGGGCTGCTGGTGCGCCGTCACGAACACGACGGGCGGCGGCTGCGCGAACCGGGAGAGCACGCGGGCGAGGTCGAGACCGTCGAGGCCCGGCATGCGGATGTCGAGGAACACCGCGTCCAACGGCTGCCCGGCGTCCATCGCGCGGTGCAGCACCCGAAGCGCCTTCGTGGCGTCGGTGACCGCTTCTACGTGTGCGATGCGCGGATCGGAGCGCAACAGGTACACGAGGTCTTCCAGCGCGGGTGCCTCGTCGTCGACGGCGAGCACCCGGAGGGAGCGCTCGAGGCTGCCACGTCGATCCGGCCCCTCGCAGACGGGGCAGGGCAGACCTGAGGTCATTCGAGATCGAGTCCAAACTGTGTACGGCCGATCCTCACGTGGCGGCGATTAGACCACGCTCGGTCATCGCGCGCCTGGTGAGCCGAGGGCGTCGGATACGCGATCATGCCCGCTCACGGAGGGTGACCCGCCGCGGGGGTCCGATTGCACACCGTGCGCATGCCTCGCCCCCCTCACCCCTGAAAAGCCCGATCGGGCGCATCATCCGCCAGGTGGCGGAGGTGCGGAAACCCTCCGAACGGGTGTGTCTCGGATGGGAGACGGAAACCGCTATAACGCAGCGTGCAGCTACCTGGTCAGGCTCACGGAGCGCGCGGGTCCGGTCAGGTCTGGCGGAGCGCGCGGGGCTGGGCGGCCAGGGCGTCACCGAGCGTGATCTCCAGCTCGATGAACGACTCCTCGGCGCGGCGGGCGGCGACGCTCACCGACGCGGCCGCGGCCGGTCCGATGAGTCTGCGGGTGGGCGCGCGCAGCGCCTGGATCGCCTCGGACCACTGGTTCGACAGCTTGGCGAGGCCGCTCAGGGTGTCGACGAGCTCTTCGGTGTTGTCCGGCGGTGACGCGATGATCTCCGCCAGCCGGTCGCGCAATGCGTCCAGTGCCGGGTCCACGGAATCCTCCCGTCGGGGAGACAATTACCCCCACTGAGCAACACCATATCTCGACCTATGTGGTCCAGCGCAATGATGTTGCCCCAGCAGGACCACCCGGTCAATCGAGCGCGCATTCTGTCTCAATTGGTGCTCGTCTCAACTGGTGCACTCTTATGGCGGGCCGCTGAAATGAACGGGTTTCGACGTTCGGTCGGCACCGGTCGACGCGGTGTCGGTTCTACGTGCCTGGTAGGCCAGGTGGCGCTCGGGGTGTTGGGCCGAATCGGTGTGTCCTGGGTCGCATCAATCACCGCATTGAGTTCCCGGTCGAGGGACTTCTCGTCACTTGTATTAACTCTTTTGCTGCAGTGCGGTGCCGCCGGTGTGGGCGATGGTGTCGAGAGTTCAGTCGTTCGGGTTCATACAGGATTTTCGAACCGTTCTCCCGCGCGGACCGGCACTGTCTCAGCGGGGATGGCGCAGCATCCGCACGCCGAGCAGCTCCAGCCGCGCCGAGCCGTCCGCGTCGCTGAGCAGAACGTCGCACTCGGCCTGCCCGTCGTGCACTCTCCCGGCGGACATCGTGACCTTTCCGGGAGTGGAAAGAAGTCCGGTGCGGTGCACCCTGACCTCGCTCACGTTCGTCACGACCGCGGTGCCGCCGAACTCCTCGCGCGCCCAGATCGCGGCCAGACGCAGGCACTCATCCGTCGCGGCCGGGTCGGTGCGGCTGTGCTCCAGCGGCCAGCCGAGGTGCCGGGCGCCACGGACAGTGACGGCCGAGGCTGTTTCTGGGGGATTCGGCGGACCTGGCTCGGCGATTCTGGCCCGGCCGTGCGTGACATTCGAGACGAGTGCGAGCCGCTTTCCGTGACCGCGCACGGTGATCGGGCCGGTTCCGGTGCCGGGATCGCGCAGCAGCGAGACCTCACGCAACGCGGTCGCGCCCGACGCGGCGACGAACCACTCGATCATCCAGGAGATCGGGGAGTGGGACTCGTCGGTGAGGGGACTGGGCCAGACCTCGGCGCGGAAGTCGTGGTGCGCGGGCTCCGGAACCAGTTGCAGCGCGCCCTTTGCCGTGAACTCACGGACCAGTGCGTCGTCGTCTGACGTGAGAGTGGACCAGCCGTGTGCGGCCGCGAGACACATGAGGGTCTCGTTGGCCATCGCCTGGGTGCGGTCGCCGGGGGAGGCCAGCACGACGCAGACCTTGGCGACCGGGTCGGCCGCGGTGGCTTCGAGGACGGCTTCGAGAGCTGTGTGCGGGGTTGAGCGGGCGTCGTGCACGATCCCGGTGATCGGGCCCCACTCGCCTCGCACGGCGTCGAGGTTGTCCAGGTGCGTCACGCGGAAGTCGTTGGTGTGGTTGAGGATCGCGCGTTTCATCTTCGCTTCGACAGCCTCGGGGCCGAGGAGCACGATCTTCGGCCGTAGCCCTCTCGCGAGTGCGATGAGCACGGGTGAGCCGCCGGTCGCGACGAGGACGTTGTGGGTCGTGCCGTCGGGGTCCGGGAGCTGCTTCGGTTCGGTGACCAGCTCGTGGCGGCCCTGCGGATACCCCGCCGCTTCGGTCGCGCCGCCGTGCAGGAGCTCGGTGGTGATGTGCTGGGCGGTGTGCGGGCCGCGGGGGACGTCGAGGGCGCGGATCGTGCTGTCCGGCCACTCGGTCTTGAGGTGCCGGGCCAGGCCTTGCAGCCCGGCCGCCTGCTCCCGTGTCGTCCCGCTCTGTGCCGTCCCGCTCCGTGTGGTCCCGCTCTGGGTCGTCCCGCTCTGGCCGAAGTCGCCACCGGTGTCCTGCACCGTGACGAAGAGCCGGCGCTCCTCGCGCGCGGCGTGCAGGGCCTCGGCGTGGACGTGGGTGACGTCGTCGCGCAGGCCGCCGAGGAAGATCACGCCCGTCGCGCCGTACGGGACCTCGTCGACCACGGTGGCGGCGATCCCTTGTGCGGCAAGGCCTGCCTGGACCTGCTGCGCCGTGCCGCGGCCGTCGTCGGTGATCACGAGCGTGCCGCGCAGGTCGGCCGTCCGCAGTCCGGGAGCCGGACTCGGTTTCATGGTCCGGACGTGACGGGTCCTGTGCGGGCGGCCCTCGACCGCGGCCCGCAGCTCGCCGAGCGTGCGGAAGCCGAGCAGGTCCTCGATGGTGATCTCCGGCAGACCTGGGACTCGGACCCGCAGCGCGGCGAGCAATTCGACGCGGGCCAGCGAGTCGAGGCGCAGATCAGTGGCGAGATAGAGGTCCTCGGTGAGAACTGCGGCCGGTCGTCCTGTCCGCGCGGACACGAGTTCCAGCAGCACGTGCCCACCTCATTCCTCGGCTTTGTGTCCGGCGACGGTACCGCAACGGGAATGGGCATCGACAGGGTGCGTGTCTCGTCACACGAACAGCGCAATCCGCGCACGTTTGCGGTCGTCCCGTTGTCTCATTTGGAAACTTCTCCGCTGTTGACGGCTTAGGCGTGACCGTGTCTCAACAGGGTTTGCCGAGCACTTGCATTTGTGAGCAAACGAACTGTTATTGTTGCTCTATTCGAGTGACCGATGGACTAGTTTGTGCTGGTCAAGGCATCTTTCGCGGAAATCGACGCGGTGTTGGCGGCATTCGACGGAAGGAACAAATAGGGAATGTTGGTGGACTGTTCGAGTCAGTGAGTTGTCTTCTCGTGACAGGGATTGGCGCATCTTCGGGTACCGGAGGGTTCCGTAGTCCACGTGGGCGTTGCTACGGTCCTGCGGCTGAAAGGTCTCTGCGGTCAGATCGGGTATCACGATGAAAACCAGCGCCTCGCTCGACCACGCCGCCGGCACCGTTGTCTCCGCGTTTCAGGCATTGTGGAAACGCTCTCCCGAACGCTTGTTGTTCACGTTCGTCGACGAGCGCGGCCGCGATGAGGAGACCATCACCGCCGCCGGCGCGGGTGAAGCCGCCTCGTCCATCGCCGCCGCCCTGCGCGGCTGGGGGTTCCGCCCCGGCGACCGCGCGGTGCTGGTCTACCCGCCGGGCCCGGACTTCGTGCGCGCCCTGCTCGGCTGCTTCGCCGCGGGCGTCGTCCCGGTGCCGGTCTACCCGCCGAACCCGATGCGGCTGGGCCACGACCTCGCGGGCTTCCAGTCCATCGTGGACAGTTGTGCCCCTCTGGCCGTGCTGACCAACAGCGCCTACGAACGCGCTCGCACCGTCGGCGCCGTCACGGGCTTCTTCGACCGCGGCAAATCGGAGTGGCCACGCCTGCGCTGGCACCGCAGCGACCGCGTCCGCCCCGCTGAGACCGAGTGGCACCAGGAGTCTCCGGACGACCCGGCGCTGCTCCAGTACACCTCCGGTTCGACCGCCGCGCCCAAGGGCGTCGTGCTCACCCACGCCAACCTGGCCTGCGAAGTGACCGCCAACGCCCGCGACCTGGGCCTCGGCGACGACACCGTGGGCGCGTTCTGGCTCCCGCAGTACCACGACCTCGGCCTGATCAGCGTCATCATGAGCACCCTGACCGGCAACTCGCACACGTACCTGATGTCGCCGCTGTCGTTCCTGCACCGCCCGGCCCTGTGGTTCGACGTGATGTCCCGGGTCCGCGCCACGCACACCGCGGCCCCGAACTTCGCCTTCGAACTGGCCGTCCGCAAGACTTCTGCCGAGCAGCGCGCTTCGTGGGACTTGAGTGCCCTGCGCGTGGTGATGTCCGCCGCCGAGCCGATCCGCCTGTCCACTGTGGACGCCTTCTACGCCGCCTTCGCCTCGTCCGGCCTGCGCCGCTCGTCGTTCTACCCGGCCTACGGGCTCGCCGAGCACACGGTCAGCGTGTCGATGGGTGGCCAGTCGGTGCTGCGCCTGGATCGCGCGGCGCTGCAACGCGGCGAGGTGCGGCAGTCGCTGGACGGCCTGCCTGTCGTGGGGTGCGGGCGGATCACCAAGCCCTCGGCGCACGCGCTGATCGTCGACCCTTCGACGTCGCTGGTCTGCGCTCCCGACCGGGTCGGCGAGGTCTGGGTGACGTCGGGGACGAAGGCCGCCGGGTACTTCGGGCTAGCGGAGGAGACGCGGCGGGCGTTCAAGGCCCAGGTGCCGGGCGACGAGCGCGAGTATCTGCGGACCGGCGACCTCGGCTTCTTCGCCGACGGCGAGCTGTTCATCACCGGGCGGCTCAAGGACGTGATCATCATCAACGGCCGCAACCACTATCCGCAGGACGTCGAGGACGCCGTGCGCGACTGCCACGCCGGCATCCGGCCGGGCGGGGTGGTGGCGTTCGGTGTGCCGCGGGAGGACGGGGAGCGGCTCGTGCTGTTCGTGGAGACACGCGCGAAGAAGGCCCCGGAGGCCGAGCGGGCGGAGATCGCGGAGGCGGTGCGGCGGCGCGTGTTCGAGACGCACGGGCTCGCGGTCGACGAGGTGGTGGTGCGGCCGCAGGGGCTGGTGCTGAAGACGACGAGCGGGAAGGTGCGGCGGCGGGCTTGTCGTCAGGCGTTCCTGGAGGGCCGGGCGTGAGGGCCGCGCAGGAGTTCGGTCGCCGCGAGAGGCGCGTGGGAGTGCTCGGGCTGACGGCGGCGTATGGCCGCGCACCACACACACGAGTCTGGCCGGGTACCCCCAAATTCGAGCGTAGTGGGCGGGTCTGACATGGCGACCGCGAACGTCCAGGCGCTCGGTCACCGCGCGAAGTGCGTGGGTGTGCTCGGGCTGGTGGCGGCGTATGGCCGCGCACCACACACACGAGTCTGGCCGGGTACCCCCAATTTCAAGCTTAGTGAGCGGGTCTGACATGAAGACCGTCATCGTCATCGGCGCGGGCGTCAGCGGCCTCACCACGGCCCGCGCCCTCGACCGGGCCGGCCACCGCGCGATCGTCCTCGAACGCGGCGGCGAGGTCGGCGGCAAGTGCGCGTCGGTCGACATCGGCGGCCACGCGTTCGACCTCGGCGGCCACGTCTGCACCACGAAGTACCAAAGGCTCGCGGCGCTGGCGACCGAGCTCGGCCTCGACACCGAGCCGACCACGCCGCACCGGATCTTCGACGCGGCCGCCGGCGAGTCGCGGCCGCAGAGCTCGGCGTTCTTCACCTACGAGAACTTCCAGCGCTACACGAGCATCCGCGACGCCGAGTTCCCGCGCCTCGGCGAACCCGGCCTCGCGCACTCGGCCAGGGCGCTCAGCACGCCGGCCCGGCAGTGGCTGCACGAGCACGGCCTGCAGGCCATGGCCGAGTCGTTCGGCACCGGCTACACGGCCGCGGGCTACGGCGACCTCGACGAGATCCCCGCCCTGTACTTCCTGAAGTACGCCGAGATGACCGGGCTCCTGTCGAGCACGCGGGACCTCCTCGGGCACGCGGGCAGCTTCACGATCAAGGGCGGCTTCGGCACGCTCTGGCAGAAGGTCGCGCAGGACCTCGACGTCCGGCTCAACGTCCACATCGAGCAGATCACGCGCAACGCCGGCGGCGTGCGGGTCAAGGCAGGGGACCGGATCGGGGCAGGGGAGTGGATCGAGGCCGACGCGCTCGTGCTCACCGTGCCGGTCGACCAGATCCCGGCACTCGACGCGACCCCCGAGGAACGCGACATCGCGGCACGCGTGCGATACCTCGACTACCGCACGATGATGTGCGCGGCGGACGGGTTGCCGCGCGAGGCGTTCTCGCTGGTCACGCAGCCGGCCAAGGTGGTGTCGTTCCACCACCGCTACGAGGACAGCGACGTCTACGCATGCTACGCGTACGGGGCGGACAACGACGCGTTCACAGAAGACGTCCGCGCGTTGGGCGGCGACCTCAGGGCGCCGTACGTGCGGAAGGACTGGAAGTTCCTGCCGCACTTCGGTTCAGAGGACCTCGAGAACGGCATCCTCGACCGCGTCGAGGCCCTGCAGGGGGAGCTCAACACGTTCCACGTCGGCAGCCTGCCCGCGTTCGAACTGGTCGAGTGCACCATCGCGTACGCGGAAGACCTGGTCGCCCAGCACTTCCACGCCCCAACGGGCACCCGTGCGGTCACGACCGCGCAGACGATCCGCGAGTGGCTGGTCAAGCACATCGCCGCGGAACTCCAGGTGCCGGCGATCTCCGCGCAGGCGCCGCTCGCCTCGCTCGGCCTGGAGTCGCTGTCGGTCGCGACACTGCAGAGCGAGCTGTCGGACTGGCTCGGCTTCCGGGTGCCGCACACGCTGTTCCTCGAACTGCCCACAGTGGACGCGGTCGCGGAACACCTTGCGCGCCAAGATGTTCCGCAGGCGGAGAGCTCCCTCGCTCTCGCGCTGACCACGCCGCGGCCGTTCTTCTGCATCGGCGGCGCGGTCGGGGCGGCGTACTACCTGCTGCCGCTGGCCCGCGCGGTCGGGCAGGGGCAGCCGTTCTACGGGTTGCAGGGGCCCGGCTTCGACGGCACCGAGGAACCGATCGACGACGTCGAGGAGCTCGCCGCCCGCTACGTCCAGGAGATCAAGCAGATCCAGCCGTACGGGCCGTACCTCGTCGGCGGGCACTCGTTCGGCGGCGTCGTCAGCTACGAGATCGGCCGGCAGCTCCGGCAACGAGGCGACGAGGTGGCGCGGGTCATCATGATCGACGCGTACCCCGCCGTGCCGGGCCAGCTCGAACCGCCGTGGGACGAGCGCGCGGTCATCGAGGAGCTGTGGACGATCCGGCAGCACGCGTTCCAGGACGACGGCGCCCCGCGCCGGCGGGTCGACCAGTCGCTGACGCCGCAGGAGCAACGAGAGCAGCTCGGCAAGTTCCTCGGCGCGTCCGGCACGAGGCCGGTCGAGGAGCACATCGCCACGATCATGGGCGTCTACCAGGCCCAGGTCGAGGCGCTCGTGCGGTACGAGCCGCAGGCGAGCGACCTCAGGGTCACGCTGATCAAGGCCACCGGCGGTTTTCCCCAGGTGCTCAAGGACGACCGGCACGTCGAGCTGTTCTTCGACTCACCGGCGAACGGCTGGGAAACCGTCGCGATGCGCGAGTTCGACGTCGTGACGGTGCCGGGCGACCACTTCAACATGCTCGTACCGCCCGCGCTGACCACACTCGCGGAAGCCGTCCGCGACGCCGTCGCACAGGTGCCGCCGCCTCCACCACCACCCGCCGCGCACGTCGAGTCGTCCATCCACATCAACCCGATGCACCCGGACTTCCTCGCCGACCCGTACCCGTTCTACGCGCTGTTGCGGGACCTCGCGCCGGTCTACTACGACGACGCGCTCGACGGTTGGGTGCTCACGAAGCACGCGGACGTCACTGATGTACTGCGCCGCACGACCGTTGTCCGCCCATCCACCGCAACGCTGATGGCCCGGCTGCCCCACGACGTCCTCGAAAAGATGAACCCGTTCATCCGCCGCCTGGACTCGTCGCTGCCCTTCAGCAACCGCCCGTCGCACACCCGGCTGCGCAAGCTGATGAACCGCAGCTTCACCCCGCGCGCCGTGGAACAGCGCAGGACCGAGGTCGAGCGAACCTGCCGCGAGCTGCTCGACGGCTTCACCGGCGGCGACTTCCTGGCCGAGGTCGCCTACCCGTTCCCGGCCCGCGTGGTCATGGATCTCGTTGGCGTGCCACGAGAAGACCAGCAGCAGCTCACGCGGTGGGGCACCGACGTCATGAAAACGCTGGGGGAGGGCCAGTACGGCACCGACCCCATCGCCGTCGCGCACACCTCGTCCGCCGCGATGGACTCACTCATGACCTACCTGCGGGACCTGATCGGCGAACGACGCCGGCGCCCCGCGGACGACCTGATCTCCGAGCAGCTCAAGGCATCCGACGCGGACCTGTTCGGCGAGCGCGGCGAGTGGGACAGCGATGACGAGCTGGTCGTCAACATCGTCTCGCTGATCAACGCCGGCCTGGAGACGACTGCGAACTACCTCGGCAACGGCGTGCTCGCTCTGCTGCGCAACCCTGCCCAGTACGAGCTCCTGCGCACGGAGTCCGTGGCCACCACGGCCGCCGAGGAACTGCTGCGCTACGACTCGCCCGCGCCGATCATCACCCCGCAGCTGGCGAGCGAGGACATGGAGGTCGGCGGCAGGAAGATCAGGGCGGGCGAGCTGCTGTTCCCGGTGCTCGGTGCCGCCAACCGCGACCCCGCCCGCTACACCGACCCGGACACCCTCGACCTCACCAGGGAGTCGGCCGTCACACACCTCACGTTCGGCGCGGGCATCCACTACTGCATCGGCGCGTTCCTCGGCCGGCTCGAAGGCCAGGTGATGTTCCCGATGCTGGCCCAGCGGTTCCCGGACCTCAAGCTGGATCCGGACGCGGGCACGCCGGAGTTCCGGCCCGACCCGGCGTTGCGCGGCTTAAAAGAACTGCGCCTGCTCGTCGGCGGGTGATAGACATCCGCCGTGCACAACGCTCTGGGTTTCCCCGATCTGCTGCGGCTCATCGACGAACGGTCGACCGCCTTCCGCCACGCCGTCTCCTCCGCTCCCAGCCTCGACGCGCAGGTGCCGACCTGTCCGGACTGGACGCTGTACGACCTGGCCCAGCACATCGGCGGGGGACGCCGCGTCTGGGCCGCCACCGTCGCCGCGGGACCGGACGCCACGGCCAAGGCCAAGGTGACGGCCACCGCGCCGCGCGAGCGCGAGGCCCTGGACGCCTGGCTGGCCGAGTCGACGCGGCAGCTGCTGGACGCGCTGCGGGAGGCGGGCCCGGACCGCGGATGCTGGGTGGGCTGGGTCAACTCGCAGTCGCCGCGCACCTGTGGCGCCGTTGCCCGGCACCAGGTCCAGGAGCTCGCGGTCCACACCTACGACGCCCAGGTCACCGTGGGCGATCCGCAGCCGCTGCCCGAAGAGGTCGCGGTCGACGGCGTGGACGAGTTCCTGCACACCTGCGTCGCCACGACCTATGCGTGGCCGCACGAGCCCGCCACTCTCCAGTACCACCTCACCGAGGGCCCTTCCTGGAGCATCCGGTTCGACGCGGACGGCGCCCGCATCGGCCCTGTCGACGGTGAGGCCGACACGTCCGCCACCACCTCGGCGAGCGACTTCGTGCTGTGGTTCTACGGTCGCGCCGAACCGGGCGAGCTGAAGCTCGACGGCGACCCGCGGGTGATCGACCGGCTCATCGCCTGGGAACCTGCCTAGGACACCGACGATCTGGGGGGATCTGGTTGGGGTACTACGTAGTCGGCGACGGCTCGGCTCCGCGTGTTCTGGTCCGGACCGATCGGAGCACGGAGGAGAGGTTCACCAGCGCGGGTGAATGGGTCGAGTCCAGCCTGCTCGCCCGGCCCGAGCCGGGCTGCCGTGCGTGGCGGTGCTTTCGACGTCCTACCGGGTCGACGAGCTGTGCAACGTGACCGCGGTGATGCGCCGGCGGGACGGGGCCGAGGAGTGGCTCGGTCGCGACAACGTCTGGCGCGCGGAACAACGCGACCTGCGGGGGCAGGTCCACCTCCCCATCGGCGAGGAGGAGCTGGAGCGTCTCAAGTGGACGGTCGCGTCGCCGTTGTGGTTCGTCGTGCACGACGACCGTGACTACCCGTACGCCGTGGTCAGGAAGATCCCGTCGGCGGAGGAGGCGTTCACCCGCGACCTGCGCTGGGAGCCCTCGGATCTGCTCGGGCGAGAGGACCTGCGCGTCGAGGAGTTCCCGAACCAGGGGGCGGCGTCCGACCCGCGGGCCGCGATCGAGATCGGGGTGCGCTCGGACCGGCAGCGTGTCCGTGGCGGGCCCGAGCACTTCACCTTGTGGCCCGGGGTCCACTTCGATCCGCAGCGGCTCTCCAGCGTGATCAGGCGGACCGAGGCGGGCGAGGAGGTCTGCGTCGGGCACAGCGGATGGGTCCGATCGAGCATGCTCGACGACGTCCCGCGCGACTTCTACCCGTTCTACCGCGTCCTGCCGATCTCGCCGGTGGAAGCCGGGGAGATCCTCTCGCGGCGGTCAGAGCCCCGGTGCTACCACGTGCTGACCGCGGACGAGGGACAGGACGTGCCGTTCGCGATCGTCCAGGTCGACGGGGAGCGGGAGGAGGCGTTCACCCGTGACCTGGTGTGGGGGCCGTCGGACCTGCTGTCCGGGTCGCGGACGAGCCCGGCCTGCGAGTGCGGGAGTTCCTGCCGGGCTGGACACCGGGGGAGGCGGCGTTCCGGATGGCCGACGCGGTACGGCGGTGGCGCCGCGGTACCGAGTGGGAGAGCGAGCACTGGTACTTCGCGATCTTCCCGGACCGGGTCTCCGCGCAGGACCTCTCGAACGCCCGCCGGATCGTCCGCACCGAGGCCGGGGGCATCCTCGGCGAGCGGGTCCACCACGACGGTGAGTGGACCTGCACCTTCACACTGGACGACATCAACAGGGGCAAGTCCGACGACGTGTACCTGCCGATCAGCCCTGAAGAGGCCCAGCGCCTGGTGAACCGCTGAGTCTAAAGGCGGCCGACGTCCGTGATCGTCACGGCCGCCTCGCCCAGCTCGTCCGACGCCATCAGGTCGATCTCCGCGTTGAAGCCCCAGTCCTTGTCCCCGGCCGGGTCCTCGAAGATCTGCCGGCACACCCAGCGCTCGCGCTCGACGTTGATGATCAAGAACGCCGGGCCGCGCGCGTTCGGGCCCGCGCCGAGGTCGGCGTGCTCCTCGAAGTACGGCTCCAGAGCGTCCATCCACTCCTTGGCCGTCCAGCCCGACTCGTGGTCCAGCTCGCCGAGTGAGTACCAGTCGCGTTTCGCGGCCAGCTCGACGCGGCGGAACAGCGCGTTGCGAACGAGCACGCGGAACGCCCGGACGTTGCTCGTGACGGCGGGCGGCAGGTCGACCCGGACCTCGGGAGCTTCCGGAGCGTCGGGGTTGGTGAGCTTCTCCCACTCGTCGATCAGCGACGAGTCGACCTGGCGCACCAGCTCGCCGAGCCACGAGACGAGGTCCTGCACCTCCTCGGTCTTCGCCTCGTCCGGCACCGTCTGCGACAGCGCCTTGTAGGCGTCGGCCAGGTACCTCAGAACCAGGCCCTCGGAGCGCGCCAGGCCGTAGAACGCCACGTACTCCGTGAACGTCATCGCGCGCTCGTACATGTCGCGCACGACGGCCTTGGGGGAGAGCTTGTAGTCATCGACCCACGGGTGGCCGCGGCGGTAGGTGAACATCGCGGCGTCGAGCAGTTCGGCGAGCGGCTTCGGGTACGTGACCTCCTCCAGCAGCTCCATCCGCTGGTCGTACTCGATGCCGTCGGCCTTCATCGCGCCGATCGCCTCACCGCGCGCCTTGTGCTCCTGCGCGCCCAGGATCTGCCGCGGGTCGTCCAGAATGGACTCGATCACCGACAGCACGTCCAGGGCGTAGCCCGGATCCTCGCGGTCCAGCAGCTCGATCGCGGCCAGCGCGAACGGCGACAGCGGCTGGTTCAGCGCGAAGTTGAACTGCAGGTCGACCGTCAGCCGGAAGTCGTCACCGTTGCGCTCCACGACACCGGCAGCGACCAGCGCCTTGTACATCGCCAGCGCGCGGCGGATGTGCTTGAGCTGCTTCGCCCGGTCCTCGTGGTTGTCCTCGAGCAGGTGCCGCATGGCCTGGAACGCGCCGCCGAGGGGACGGCCGATCACGTTGAGCAGCATCGCGTGCGAGACCTGGAACGACGAGGTCAGCGGCTCGGGTTCGGCGCCGACGAGCCGTTCGAACGTCGACTCGCTCCACGACACGAAGCCGTCCGGGGCCTTCTTGCGCACGACCTTGCGGCGCTTCTTCGGGTCGTCACCGGCCTTCGCCAAGGCCTTGATGTTCTCGACCTCGTGCTCGGGCGCCTGCACGACCACCGTGCCCACGGTGTCGTAGCCCGCACGGCCCGCCCGTCCGGCGATCTGGTGGAACTCGCGCGCCTTGAGGATCCGGGTCCGCGTGCCGTCGTACTTCGACAGCGCGGTGAACACGACCGTGCGGATCGGGACGTTGATCCCGACGCCGAGGGTGTCCGTGCCGCAGATGACCTTCATCAGACCGGCCTGCGCGAGCTGCTCGACCAGGCGGCGGTACTTGGGCAGCATGCCGGCGTGGTGCACGCCGATGCCGTGCCGCACCAGCCGCGACAGCGTCTTGCCGAACCCGGACGAGAACCGGAAGTTGCCGATCTTCGCGGCGATCGCTTCCTTCTCGGGCTTCGTGGCGACGTTGACGCTCATCAGCGACTGCGCGCGTTCGAGAGCGGCGGCCTGGGTGAAGTGCACGACGTAGATCGGGGCTTCGCGGCCGTGCAGCAGGTCCTCGATCGTCTCGTGCAACGGCGTGGAGACGTACTGGAAGTTCAGCGGCACCGGGCGCTGCGCGGAGCGGACCACGGCGGTCGGGCGGCCGGTGCGCCGGGTCAGGTCCTTCTCGAAGAACGTGACGTCGCCCAGCGTCGCCGACATCAGCAGGAACTGGGCCTGCGGCAGCTCGACGATCGGCACCTGCCACGCCCAGCCGCGGTCGGGCTCGCTGTAGAAGTGGAACTCATCCATCACGACCTGGCCGACGTCGGCCGTGTGGCCGTCGCGCAGCGCGATGTTCGCGAGGATCTCCGCGGTGCAGCAGATGATGGGCGCCTGGTCGTTCACCGAAGCGTCGCCGGTCATCATGCCGACGTTCTCCGGCCCGAACACCTCGCACAGCGCGAAGAACTTCTCCGAGACCAGCGCCTTGATCGGCGCGGTGTAGAAGCTGCGCTGGTTGGCCGCCATGGCGACGAGGTGGGCACCGATGGCCACCAGTGACTTGCCGGACCCCGTGGGCGTGCTGAGGATGACGTTGGCCCCCGAGACGAGCTCGATGACCGCCTCCTCCTGCGCCGGGTACAGCGCGAGGCCGCGCTCACCCGCCCAGTGGGAGAAGGCGTCGAACAGTTCGTCTTCGTCGGCGATCGAGGTGAGCCGGTCCGTAAGTGCAGTCATCGCAGGTGAACTATAGGTGGTACGCGTACTCGGTGAACTCCCAGTCGGTCACGAACCGCTGGAAGCGGGCCACCTCCTCCCACTTGAAGTCCACATAGGACCGAACGAAGTCCTTGCCCAGCACCTCGACCATCGCCGTGTCCTCTTCCAGATAGGCGAGTGCGTCGGGCAGCGTGGCGGGCAGCGTCGGCGCCTTCGACGGGTCGTACCCGTACCCGGCGGACGGCCGCGGCGGCTCGATCCGGTCGCGAATGCCCAGGTAGGTGGCCGCGATGAGGCCGGCGATGCCGAGGTAGGGGTTGGCGCTCGCGTCACCGAGCCGCAGCTCCAGCCGCGTGGTCTCGCCGCGTTCGGCGGGCACCCGGAGCATGGCGCTGCGGTTGTCGAGGCCCCAGTCGATCAGCCACGGGGCGAGCGAGTCCGGCCCGAACCGCTTGTAGGAGTTGACCGTCGGGTTGAGCAGCGCGGCCAGGGCGGGGGCGTGCTTGAGGATGCCGCCGATGGCCCAGCGCGCCTCGTCGGACAGGCCGTGCGAGGTGCCGGCCGCCTGGAACGCGTTGCGGCCGTCCTTCTCGTGACACGACAGGTGCAGGTGGAAGCCCGATCCGCCGCCGTCGTTGAACGGCTTGGCCATGAACGTGGCGAGCCGGCCTTCTCTCCTGGCCAGTTCCTTGACGCTCGTCTTGAACCGGAACGCGCGATCGGCGGCGTCCATGGCGGGCGAATGGACGAGGTTGATTTCGAACTGACCGCCCGCGTACTCGTGGTTGCCGCCCGTGGTTTGCAGGCCCGCCGAACTGAGTGTGCGAAGAGTTCTCAACAGATGACCGTCCGAGTCGCCCCGTCGGCCGGTGGCGTACACGTTGCCGGGCTCATCGCAGTAGGGCCGCCACCCGTTCGGGCGATCTTCGTCGGGTTCGCAGAGAAAATATTCCAACTCGGGACCGACCACGGGCTGCAGTCCCGTGGTCTCGAATATTTCCAGGGCTCTGCGCAGCACCTGTCGCGGCGATTCGTCGACAGGTCTCTCGTCAGCGGGGCTCACGGCGTCGCCGATGCACCACGCCACGCCCGGCTCCCACGGGATCGGGAGCAGTGTGTCGAGGTCCGGTACCACGATCACGTCGGGCAGCCCGGCGTCGAGCACACCCCCGTTCTCGGTGGTCTTGCCTCCGGGAGTGGTGCTGTAAACGGCACGGCAAAACGACAGCCCCCGCTGCGTAACCGCAGGTAGATGCTCCACGAGCACGTCACGGCCCCGATCCGTGCCGAGCAGGTCGGGGAAGACGACGCGCACGACGTCGATACCGTCGTCGCCCAGCCTTGCCGCGAGTTCCCGTGTCACCTGTTCACCGACCACGTCGAACTACCTTTCCGGCACAGTGTGTCGCTGGCGCGGAGGGGATAACGTTGAGGGGCAAACGCTATCGGCCCGTCCGTGGAGTAAAGACCATGATCGGTCTCAGCGGGTGCTCCACACTCATCGTCCACCACGGGGCAACAGTCCGTAACTGGACGGGTGACGACCGTCACGAGATCATGCACGATGTGGGATCGTGATCAAACCGCGTGCGGACTGACTCGCACCACATCACAGACATAGTTCGGAACCGCAAGTATTGTGCCGGGAACACCTTGAGCTCGAGCACGGGAGACTTTGAGTTGTCTGGTCACCACACGATTGCCGAGACCGAGAAAGCCGTCCAGGCCAAGCTCGGTGCGGTGCCGCTGCATCGCGAGCAGATGGCGGCGGTGTCGAACATCCACCGCGCCGCTACCGCGATTCGCCAGCACCTCGAGAACTCGGTGCTGCGCACCAGCGATCTGACCTGGACCGGCTTCGTCGTGCTCTGGGTCGTGTGGATCTGGGGCGAGATGGAGACGCGCTACGTGGCCGAGGAGGCCGGGATCTCCAAGGGAACCCTGACGGGCGTCGCCAAGACGCTGCAGTCGCGGGGCCTGCTGGAGCGCCTGGGCCACCCGACCGACGGGCGCCTCGCGGTCCTGCGTCTCACCCCTGAGGGTGAAGAACTGATGGGCGACCTCTTCCCCAAGTTCAACGAGGAAGAGGTCTTCGTCTCGGACCCGCTGGAGTCGTCCGAGGCTCAGTCGCTGGCCGAGATGCTGCGCCGGATGGTGACGCATCTCGAAGCCAACGGCGAGCAGCGGCGGCTGGACCTTCGCGGGGACACGCCGTTGCCGCCGCGCCGATCCGGTCGGCGGGCCAAGCACGGCTGATGCGGTCGCCTGAAGGGCGACTCACCTGGCCGGGGAATCACCGCCCCGACTTGGTGAGTCGCCCATTTCGGCGTTGTCAGAGCAGGCTCAGCACCCGTGCGTGCAGCGTGTCCAGGTAGTCCTCGGACTCCGGCTTCATCAGAACGCTCCGCAGCACCCGCGCTCCGTCCACATCGGCCTCCACCTCGGGGTGCCTCGCCGCGAACGCCTCCTTCGAGGCTCGAGCGACGCTCAGGAACACGGGGTCGACCGCCGCGTTCATCCCCGTCTCCATGACCCGGTGCGAGGCGGCGTCCACAGCCGACAGGGTCAACGGGGTCGTCCGCGGGAAGTACGTGACGATGTCCAGCTCGGGCTCCTGGTAGAGCTCCAGCGCCTCGGACTCGCGGATCATCGACGCCCACCGCACGGCTGCCCGCCGTCCGGCCGCCAAGACTTCGCCCAACCCGTCGCGCGTCAGAGGCAGCAGCCGCAGCGTCAGCCACAAGCCCGCGGCGGCGGCTCCGGCTCGGGAGCATTCGAGGCTGATCTCGCCCAGGTGCAGCTCGTCGGACGTGAAGTACGTGTAGGGGGAGTCGTGGAGGTAGAAGCGGCCCACCGACGGGTCGCGGAACAGGACCGCGCCGCAGCCGTAGGGCTGCAGACCGTGCTTGTGCGGGTCCACCACCACGGAGTCGCACGAGCCGATGGCCTCCCACGGTTCGGGGGCCAGGTCCGTGCCCGCCAGCAACGTGAAGAACCCGCCGTACGCGGCGTCTACGTGCACCCGTGCGTCGTAGCGCCGTGCGACGTCCAGCACGAGGTGCACCGGTTCGATGGCGCCCAACGCGGTGGTTCCCGGGGTGACGACGACGGTGCCGACCTTGCCCGAACGCAAGAGCTCCTCGAGGGCGTCCAGATCCATGCGGCCGCGACCGTCCACGGGCACGGGGAAACCCTCGATCCCGAGCACACCGCACATGCGTGAGTGCGTGTAGTGAGCCTCGGAGGAGTAGGCGACACCACGACCCGGATGCAACGACCGGGCGACGAACAACGCCTCCAGGTTCGCGATCGTGCCGCTGGAGGTCAGGTGGCCGAGATGCTCGTCGCCGTAGCCGAACATGTGCGCCAGCCCGGAGACGACCTCGCGCTCCATCGCGGCGGTCGCGGGGCCGCCGTCCAGGGCGTGGTTGTTCGGGTTGATCAGCATCGCCGACAGGTAGCCGACGACGGCCGCCGGGTGCGGTGGCTTGAGCATCTGGCCGGCGTAGCGCGGGTGGAAGAACGGGTAGTTGTCGCGCAGGCGGTCCTGCAGCTCGGCCAGCGCCGAGCCGAAGACCGCCGGGTCGACCTGCAGGGACGAGTGAGGTGAGAAGGCGCCGTACTCGGCCGTCCACTTCTCGTGGTTGGCCAGGGCCTCGTTGAGCCAGTGCTGAAGATCCACCGTGCACACCCCACTCGTCCGCGCAAACCCGAATGTTCGAATTTGTACGTTACGGCAGACCCCACCGCGAGGACGAGCCGTTGGCGGCCACGTCGCGTGGTGAGACGTCAGGGCGTGTGCCACGGCGCGAGACGATGGCGGTCTGACCTCGGCGAAGAGGGATCTCGATCGCCGAACCACGAGCCTTGTGATCGAGACGGCGGCCCCAGTTGTCCCGGACGTCGATGTCGCCCGCGATCCCGTGGTCGAGCACGAGAGGAGAACCGGCCTCGGAGTGGACCTGGACCCAGTCGGTGCGGCCACCCGAGCGCGAGGCGTCGACCAGGAACGCACCCTGGGTCCGCAACGACGACACGGACGCGTCAGCCCAGGTGGAGGAGATGGACGGGAAGACCCGCACGACGTTGTTGTGCGACTGGACCATCATCTCCAGCACGGCCTGGCCGGACATGAGCGGCGACTCGATCGCGAGGTTGCCGCCCTCGCGGTAGAAGGTGTTCTCGGTCAGCACGGCATTCGTGCCGACCTGCTTGCGGTCCAGGAAGTAGCGCAGGAACGACAGCGCCTCCTCGGGACGGCCCATCGCCGAGGCCATCGAGGACGCCGCGCCGTAGCTGTAACCGGCCCACAGCTGCTGCCGCGAGGTCCAGTGGTCGAAGGTGCGGGTGATCAGGTCGCGGTGCTCGGGCATGTCCCACGTCAGCTCGCGCAACGGGTAGAACCACAGCATGTGCGAGAAGTGGCGGTGCGAGTCGTTGAGCGACACATCCTTGCCGATCATCACGCCGTTCGGGCCCTGGGCGTAGGGCACCAGCCGGTTCAGCACGTCACGCCAGCGCGCGTTCTCCTCGATGGACAGCAACGTGCGTACGCCCCACCGGATCAGCGACAGGTCGTACGTCGTGTCCGTGGCGTTCGCGTACTCCGGCGAGCGCGTCTCCGGCAGATGCAGCTTGCCGTCAGCGCCCTCGACGAGGAACCGCGCGTAGTAGTTGACGGCCTTGGTCAGGATCGGGAACAGGACGTCGGACAGGATGCGCTTGTCCATCGTGTGCCGGTAGCCCAGCCAGACGTTGTGGCACGCCCACAGAAGATTGCCCGTGTGGTCGTTGGGCGCCACTCCGGGCACGCCGCAGTAGCGCGGACCGGAGCGCAACGTGCGGTCGCCGGGGTGGCAGATCGCGTACGAGTTGCCGTCGCGGTAGTTCGGGTTCACGTTCAGCTCGAGGTGGTGCTCGAACCGCTTCAACGTGGTCGTCACGGCGTCGAGCTCGTGGTGGTTCGAGCCGTTGATCAGCGGATACGAGATCTGGACGTTGAGGTTCCACCACACGGCCGTCCAGCTGGCGCCCGCCTCGGGGAACCACGGGCCCCACTCGGAGATGACCGGCGCGTCGGCGCGGGTGGCGGCGGCCATCTTGTACAGCTGCGCCCAGTAGAAGCGCTGCACGAGCTTGTCCGGCACCGAGACCAGCGACTTCGTGAAGTAGGCGTTCCACCAGCCGCGATGCTGCAGCGTCAGCACCTCGAACGGGATCGACAACGCCTGACGCACCTCGCGGATCGCGTCGGACGTATGCGTCTCCGCGGGGTGTGTGTACGCCACGTGGGCCGCGAACCGGCCGTCACGCGCCTGCCAGGCCGTTGTGTAGCCACCGCCCGCGTGGAGCGGCTGCGCGGCGTACGAGACGCCGTTGGCCGTGCCCAGCGTGGCGTCGGGGTTGGCCGTGTAGTCGGCCGGCTTGCGGATCGTGCGGGTCGTGGCCGACTGCAGGGGCTGGAAACCCCACGTCACGTCGCCCTTCACCTTCGCGAGGAACGTGCTGCGCGCGTTGTGCACGAGCATCGTGAAGGAGGCACTGCCCTGTGTGGTGGTCACCGTGCCCGTGAGCTCGGCGTTCCACAGGTCCAGCGTCCAGTCGACTGCCGTGATCGCACCCGCGAAAGCCAAGGTCAGGTACCCGATCGGCAGCCTCGACAGGCCGATCGCGGCCTCCCAGTGCTCGCGCTGGTCCTGCACCTCGGAGTGGCTGAGCATGAGCTTCAGCTCGTTCGGCGTGCGTCCCGCGTAGACCTGGACGCCCAGGAAGCCGTTGGCCAGGAACGGGCTGTCGCCCCAGCTCTTGGGCAGCTGCTTCCACTCCATGCGAGCGTCGCTCACAACGTCCCTGTGGACGCTGCGGTGACCCGATGTCTGAACTTGATCGGGAGCCGCGGCCGCAACCCCTCCGCCGAGCGCGGAAGCACCTACGGCCGCGCCTGTCCCGTACAGAAAGGTTCTACGCGACAGCTCTGTCACTGTTCGTCCCTCCAGGCCGTGGCGGCGGCGGAAGGGATCTTACGCAGAATTCATCGGATGACTAGGGGAGCTCGAACCCTGCGTCGGTCAGGGCGGCCTTGGCCGGGTCGCTGAAGACGTAGTCGTAGAACTTCTTCGACTCGGGCGAACCGGACACGATGCCGATGGGGAAGTTCAGGTCCGCCTTCACGGACTCGCCACCGGACACGCGCATCGGCACCGCGACGAGCCCGGGCGTCGCCTTGACGTCCGAGGCGTACACGAAGGCCGAGTCGACCTCGCTCGACGTCAGCTTGGCGAGCGTCTCCTTCACGTCCTGCCCGACGGCCTTCGGCGCGAGCGCCCCCTCGGTGACGTCGGCGGTCTTCAGCGCCCTCTTGGCCGCCACGCCACACGGCGCCTCCTCGGCGCACATCGCGAACGACGTCTGGCTCGGGCCGGGGCGGAAGCTGTCCCAGACTCTGACGTTCTTCGGGTTGCCCTGCGGAAGCGCGAGCACCAGCCGGTTCGCCGCGAACACCTTCGACATCAGGTGCATCGTGTCCTTGCTCGCTGACGCGTACACGTCCGCGGCCGAGCCGCTCTCCAGCTGCTTCCGCAGCGACGAGCTGGCACCGAAGATGAACTTGACCTTGATGCCCTGCGAGGCCTCGAAGTCGGTGCCGATCTTGGTGAACGCCTCGGTCAGCGCCGAGTCCGCGTAGACGGTGATCGCCGGCTTTTCCGGTTCCGGCGCAGGTGAGCAGGCCGCGAGTGCGGCGACGAGCAGGAGCGTGAGTCGCTTCGGCATGGAACCCCCCAGTTCTGGGGACACCCTAGCGAACCGGGACGGTCACGCGGTGCGAACGCCTCGTTGTGACCATCACCGCGTACTTGCCTCAAAATAGTTGTTGCATAGTTCTGGCCATAATCAAGCTCGGCCAATTAGCGTGATCGCCCATGACCCCTGTTGCCATGCACATGAGCGACGGCCTGCTGAACGCGCCGGTCTCGGTCGCCTTCCTCGTCGTCGCGGCGGTGGGCGTCGGTTTCGCGCTGGTCAAGGCACGTGCGGACCTCGATGACCGCACGGCACCGATGGCGGGCCTGGTGGCCACGTTCATCTTCGCCGTCCAGATGATCAACTTCCCGATCCTGCCCGGTGCCTCGGGCCACCTGCTCGGCGGCGCGCTCGCGGCGATCCTGGTCGGCCCGTACGTCGGCGCGTTGTGCGTGACGATCGTGCTGGTGGTGCAGGCGCTGCTGTTCGCGGACGGCGGGCTCACCGCGCTCGGTGCCAACGTCACGAACATGGCGCTGATCGGCACCGCGACCGGGTTCTTCGTCGCCGTCGCCCTGCGCAAGCTCGCCGAGAGGGGCAAGGGCGGGCTGGCCGCGGTCGCGTTCGTCTCGGCGTTCATCAACACCGTGGTCGCCGCGACCGGGTTCGTGATCGAGTACGCGATCGGCGGCGCGGGCGGGGTGGAGATCGGCAAGGTCGCGCTGCTGATGTGGGGCCTGCACGCGCTGATCGGCATCGGTGAGGGGCTGATCACCGCCGTCACCGTCACCTCCGTCGCGTCGATCCGGCCCGATCTCGTCTACCTGCTGCGTGGCAGCGCCAAGCCGCTGGAGGTCCGGTCGTGAAGAAGTTCTTCATCGGGTTCGCGTTCGTGTCGGTGCTGATCGCGGGGGTGCTGTCGTACTTCGCGTCGAGTGACCCGGACGGCCTGGACAAGACCGTCGAGGACACCGGCATCGCCGCGCACGCGCAGGAGCACCCGCTCGCGGGCAGCACGTTCGCCGACTACGCGCTCGGCGGTGACTCCAAATTCACCGGCCTCGCGGGTGTGCTCGGTGTGGTCGTGGTCCTGGGGCTGTCGTTCGGCCTGTTCTGGGTGCTGCGCAAGAAGTCTGAAGTGAAATGAGCGGCAGCCACGACGTCCTGCACCACGCCGGCGACTCGCCGGTGCACCGCCTCGCGCCCCACGTGAAGATCCTGGTGGCGTTCGGGGCGGTGCTGGGTGTCGTGGCGACCCCGCGCACGTTGTTCCCGCTCTTCGGCCTGTACCTGCTGCTGATCGTCGCGGTGTGGACGGTGGCGCGGGTTCCCGCGCTGTGGTTCGTGAAGCGCGCGGTGATCGAGGTTCCGTTCGTGGTGCTCGCGTTCCTGCTGCCGATCTTCGGCACGGACCCGCGCACCGAATTCCTGGGCTTCTCGGTGTCGGTCGAAGGCTCGCTGGCGGGCTGGAACATCCTGGCCAAGGGCACGCTGGGCGTCCTGATCAGCCTGACCCTGGCCGCCACGACGGCGCCGGGGGAGTTGCTGCGCGGCCTGCAGACCTTGCGCGTGCCCGCGCCGCTGATCATGATCGCCACGCTGATGCTCCGCTACGGCGAAGTCGTTGTGGGGGAAGCGAAACGCATGCGCGTCGCGCGCATCTCCCGGGGCGACGACCCGCGTTTCCTGTGGCAGGCGGGAGCGACCGCGCGGGCGGTCGGCACGCTGTTCATCCGGTCCTACGAACGCGGAGAGAGGGTGCATCTGGCGATGGTGTCGCGAGGCTGGACAGGCGGGTCCGGGGGCTCGGCGACGATCGTCCCGGAGGCCCCGGCCGCGCCCGCGCTGGAGGTGTCGAAGCTCGCTTTCGCCTATCCGGACGGTCATCAGGCGCTGTTCGGCATCGACCTGAGGGTCTCGCACGGCGAACGGGTCGCGGTGCTCGGCCCGAACGGTGCCGGCAAGACCACGTTCGCGTTGCACCTCAACGGAGTTCTGTCCGGCGGTTCCGGCGCTGTCTCGATCGCGGGCCTCGAGGTCTCGAAGCGGAACCTGAAGGAGATCCGCCGCCGCGTCGGGCTCGTCTTCCAGGACCCGGACGACCAGCTGTTCTGCCCGACCGTGCGCGAGGACGTCGCGTTCGGGCCGCGGAACTTCGGTCTGTCCGATGTGGACGAACGGGTGCTGAAGGCGTTGTCCGCCGTCGGCATGGAGCCGGTCGCGGACCGCTCGCCGCTGCACCTGTCCGGTGGCCAGCGCCGGCGGGTCGCGCTGGCCTCGGTGCTGGCGTGCGACCCGGAGATCCTGGTGCTGGACGAGCCGTCCGCGAACCTGGAACCGGTGGCGCGCAGGGAACTGGCCGAACTGCTCCTCACCCTGGACCGCACGATGCTGATGGTCACGCACGACCTGCCGTTCGCGTTGCAGATCTGCCCTCGCAGCGTGCTGATCGACGACGGCGTGGTCGTCGCGGACGGCCCGACCCGCGAGATCCTCGCCGACGCCGACCTGCTCGCCCGGCACCGTCTCGAGCTGCCCTACGGCTTCCGGCTCGACTGAAGCCCGGCCAGCACGATCCCCAGCAGCACCTCGGGGTTCCCGCCCTCGTGCAGGCTCTGCAACATCCCCTTCATCAGGATCACCAGGTCCGTGGCCGTGACGTCGGTGCGCACCTGGCCCGCCTCCTGAGCCTTCCGCAGAAGCCCGCCCAGCGCGGCGTGCAGGCTCTTGCGCAGTTCGGGTGTCACGGTGATCGCGTCGGACATGTCCCGCTTCACCGCCGCCTCCTCCGCCATCCGCCCGAGGAACGCGAACAGCGCCGTTTTGGGATCTTCGGCGGGCAGTGACGCGGACTCGATCATCGCCGACACCCGCGCCTCCGTGACGGCCTGGAACAGCGCCTGCTTCGTCGGGAAGTGGCGGTAGACCGTGCCGGGCCCGACCCCGGCCCTGGCCGCGATCTCGTCCAGGGGCACCTCGAAGCCCTGCGCCGCGAACAACTCCCGTGCCGCTTCCAGCACCTTCTCGCGGTTCCGCGCCGCGTCGGCCCTCATCGTTGCCAACCGGGGCGTGCGTTCCGTATCGTCATAACCGGGGTCACCGTTCCGATTCTAGAGATGGGGGCACGACAAGATGTCACGCACGCCCGAAGAGATCGTCGAGCACGTCCGCAAGATGGTGGCGGGGGAGGCGACGCACGCCGAGTTCGCCGAGCTCTTCGCCGACGACGGCGTCATGGCCTACCGGTTCGCGACGGAGTGGCAGCCGGAGGAGATCAAGGGCCGCGAGGAGATCCGCGCGTACTTCACCAAGGTCCGCGGCTCCGGCGCCCGCGAGAAGATCGAGATCCAGGAGGTCCAGGCGAACTGCTGGCGCACCAACGACGAGAACGTCGCGGTCGCCGAGATCACCCACCGCGGCTGGTCGAAGGTGAAGCAGGACTACTACACCTTCACGGCCGTCGCGATCATTCATCTGCGCGACGGCGAGATCACGCGCTATGACGACTACATGAACCCACTGCTGATGGCCGAGCTGTTCGGCATGCCCTACCAACCGCACGTGGCACAGTCGTCTGCATGACGTTCGACCTGCGGGCCTGGTGCGCCGAGCACCTGGGGAGCTCACCCGTCGACGTGCTGTACGAACGGGTCTCGATCTCCTCGGTCTTAGGCCTCCGGCTCGCGGACGGCCGCGAGGTCTACGTGAAGGCCCGCGAGGACGCCGGCCGTGCATCCGCGTGCCTGACCGCGCAGGCCGTTCTGGCGGGGCGGGGGCTGCCGTGCCCCCGCCCGCTCACGCCGGTGGTTCTGACTGGTGGGCTGGCCGTGCACGCCGAGGAGTCCTTGCCCGGCGGCGAGATCCTGCGCGGTGACACCCCGTCCATCGCTCGGCGTTATGCGGCGGTGTTCGCCAGGCTGATGGCCGAACTGGCGACCGTCACCGTGGAGCCGCCACTGCCGAACCCGCGTTGGTCGCGATGGGACCACGACGGCGAAGGTCTGTGGCCGGCGATCGGCTTCCTCGACTCACGGGACCAGAGCGCGGTGCCGTCGTTCGTGATCGACACCGCGGAACGGCTCCGCAAGCGCCTGCTGGCCACTGATCTTCCTTGCGTGCTGGGTCACGCCGACTTCGAGGCGCAGAACCTCCGCTGGCGGGACGGCGAGGTGTGGGCCGTGCACGACTGGGACAGCCTGGCGTGGCAACCGGAGGCGGCACTGGTGGGCGCGGCTTCGGGAGCGTTCGCCAACGTGCCGCCGCCGTCTCTGGTGCCGGTCGAGAGCTCGGCCGCGTTTCTCGAGGCCTACCAGGAGGTTCGCGGGCGGGCGTTCTCCGTCGAGGAGTGGGAGATCGCGTGGGCCGCGAGCATGTGGACCGCCGTGCACAACGCACGGTGGGAGGCCTTGCACGGTGACGCGCCGATCTCTCTCGAGGCAGTGCGCTCGCAGGCGGCCGAACGCCTCCGCCGTGCGAAGATCGGAACGTGATCATCACCGACTGGGTGCGGGGCTGGGCGTTGTCGCGCGGCACCCCGGATCCCGTGACGGAGCACGACGGCTACCGCATCGACGTCGGCCTGCCCCACCACCGGGTGCGCTACGTGCTGCCGGACCCGCGCGACGCCGCCCCGCGCGCCGCCGGGCTCACCGAACCCGGTACCTGGCTGAAGATCTGCGGCACGCCGGTGGGGCTGTGTTCCAGGTGGACGATCGGCGCCCCGGAGTACCTGATGAGCATCGAACTGAAGCCACAACAGCCGATCACCCCGCCGAATCACTACGCCGTGGAACTGCACAGCAGCGGTGACGTGCATGACGTCGTCGTCCTCGCCGGTGGTGAGGTCGCGGCGAAGGGACGGGTCGCGGTGTGCGGTGACGCCGCCGTCATCGACATGGTGGAAACCGATCCCGCACACCGAAGGCGCGGTCTCGGCAGCGTCGTCATGTCCGAGCTGTCGCGCGCCGCCTCGGACCGCGGTGCCGTACGAGGCGTGCTGGTCGCCACCGAAGCGGGTCGCGTGCTGTACGAGAAGCTCGGCTGGTCGGTCGAGTCACCGATCACCGCCGCGCATCTCGCCTAGCCGGCCGCGCGCCGCCGGCGTTCCGCCAGCACCGCGGCCAGGTACGGATGCGGATGCGTGTACTCGAGACGAGGCGACCGGACAGCGGCACCCACGTCGTCGGACAACCGCGCCCCGAGGTCGAACCGCGCCTTCTCGCTCAGCTCGTGATACCGGCTGAGGTACTGCCGCACCGCCAGCACCAGCTCCTCGGACAGCTGCGACAGGTCCAGCCCGCGTGCCCACTCGGCCAGCTGCGGCGGCATGTCCACGAGCTCCACGTCCCCGCGCGGCACCCGCGTGTGGATCACCAGGGTGCCCGCCAGGTAGTCGCCGACCCGCTTGCCCTGCGGCGAGAACAGCGACACGAACAACGCCACCGCGCCGCCGAGCCCGAGCGCCCAGAAGTCCACGAAGAACCCGCCCAGCGCGCGCACCAGGGCGTGCCGGAAGCGGATCGCGCCGCCGTCGTCGCGCACGACCCGCAGGCCCATCACGAGCTTGCCGACCGAACGTCCGCGCGACAGCGACTCGACGGCGGTCGGGTAGCCGACGAGCACGAGCACCGTCAGCGACAACGCGAGCGCGGTCTGCAGCGCCGAGTCGAAGCCGATCGGCGTCAACAGGATGACGAGCAGCAACAGCAGGAACTGGACGGCGACGTCGAACGCGAACGCCACCGCCCTGCTCGCGAGCTGAGCGACGCGCAGGTCCAGAACTACGGCTTCACCGGTGACGAGGTCCCCCACGCGGATAGTGTGACTCATCGTGGATCTGGACGTGTTCATCGATCGCCACCGCGCGTCGTGGCAGCGGCTCGAGCAGCTGGTCAAGCGGTCCGGCAGGCTCAGCGGGGCCGAGGCCGACGAGCTGATCGAGCTGTACCAGCGGGTCACGACGCACCTGTCGGTCGTGCGCAGCCAGACGCCGGACCCGGCCACGGTCGAACGGTTGTCGTCGCTCGTCGCGCAGGCGCGGTCGGCGCTCACGGGCACGCACACGCCCGCGTGGAAGATCTTCACGAAGTTCTTCACGCACCGCCTGCCCGCCGCGATCTACCTCGGCTGGCGCTGGTGGGTGCCGGCGGGCGTGGTGTTCTACCTGCTCGCGGGCATCATGGCGGCCTGGATCGCGTCGAACCCCGAGGTGCAGGCGACCATCGCGGCACCGGACGAGCTGCGTGAGCTGACCAAGGTCGGCGGCGGGTTCGAGTCGTACTACTCGAGCGATCCGGCCGGGTCGTTCGCGGCCAAGGTGTGGACCAACAACGCCTGGGTCGCCGCCACGTGCCTGCTGCTCGGGGTGCTGTTCGCGATCCCGCCGATCTACCTGCTCCTCACCAACGCCGTGAACCTCGCGGTGGGCCTCGGGCTGATGTTCGGCGCCGGCCGGGGCCCTGAGTTCCTCGGACTGCTGGCGCCGCACGGGTTGCTGGAGCTGACGGCCGTGTTCGTGGCGGCGGGCATCGGCATGCGGCTGGGCTGGCAGGTGATCGACCCCGGCAGGCGCACCCGGACCGCCGCGCTGGCCGCCGAAGGACGAGCGGTGGTCGCTGTGGCGCTCGGGCTCGTCGTGGTGCTGCTCGTGTCCGGTGTGCTGGAAGGGTTCGTGACGCCGTCCAGCCTGCCGACGTGGGCCCGTGTCGGGATCGGGGTGGTCGCGGAGATCCTGTTCCTGCTCTACGTGTTCGTCATCGGGCGGCGAGCGGCGCGGCAAGGGGAGACCGGTGACGTGGACGCGAGCGAACGTGAGGATGTCGCTCCGACGGCCGTATAGGGCAACGCCATCGGCCGATTGACGGCAGCTGTCGCCACGAGAACCGTGAAGTGATGGCCGAGTGGAGAAAACGGCCGTCGTTGGTGCAGCGCAGAAAAGCCCACGACGGCGCAATCGTGAACGAGCAGATCATCGTCGTGACCGGCATCCCCGACGACACGAAACCGCCTGTGGCCTGTGTCGAGGCGCGCCGGAGGGCGGGCAAGGGCGAGTGGCGGTCACTGCCACCCATGATCACGGCGCGCGGAAATCCGGCGGTCGCCGCTGTTGACGGCATGGTGTACGTCGCCGGCGGGGGGAACCAGGGATTCCGGGACGAGGTCGAGCGGTTCGATCTGCGTTCGAGGACGTGGACGTCGGTCCCTCCGCTGCCGCAACTGCGCGCGGCTCCCGCGGGCGCTGGGCTGAACGGCCTGCTGTACGTGGCCGGGGGCAGCGTGAACGACGACGACAACACCGATTCCGTGGTCGTGTTCAACCCCGAGAAACCGGCGTCGGGCTGGAAGGAAGTCGCGCCGATGCTCGACCGCAGGGCACGTCACAAGCTGATCGCGGTGGACGGACACCTGTACGCCATCGGCGGGGAGAACGACGACTTCGACACCCGGTCGTCGTCCGAACGCTACGACCCGCGCACCAACACCTGGACGAGGATCGCCCCAATGAGCGAGACCCGCGCGCTCTTCGGGATTGCCGCTGTCCGGCACGACATCGCGGTCATCGGCGGCTACACCCAAGTCGGCGACAAGACCACCTTCCTGGACAGCATCGAGATCTACGACGTGCACGCCGGCCGATGGCGGACTCTCGAAACCCGACTGCCTCAGCGGAGAGTTTCCTTGTTCGCGGCCACAGAACCCGACGGCTCGCTGCTGGTGATCGGCGGCGTCACCTTCGACGATGACGGGAACCCGACCATCACCGATGAGGTGTTGGCGCTGTCACGCCACTAAGATTTCACGCTGCGCAGGAACGCCGACCAGGTGTCGGAGGACACGGGCAGATGGGCGGCGGGTGCCTTGCTGCCCCGGATGCCGATGCTGCGGCCGATCTCGACGGAGTCGTTGGACTCGATGCTGTAGCTGCTCTTGCGCCAGACCGACATGCGGGACAACTCCTCAGATCAGCATGCTGTTGATCAACTCCTTCGAGTGTTCCGCATCCACGTGGAACAGCTCATGCCGCGCGATCCTCGCAGCGATGACCTCCTCGTAGTCGATCGTCTTCTTGCGAGCCGTCGCTTCGACGAGCGCACGCATGTGGTCAGCTGTCTGCAACCGGCCTGGAATCGCGCTCATCGACCAGACGGTGATGGTGTTGGCGAGGCGTTCCTGGTCGATCAGGCTGCGCATCTGGTCGGGCAGACCGTCCTCGGGGATCTTCAGGTACCCGGTCTCGCGTCTCGCGGAACAGTGCGAGCAGGTGGCGAACCTCGACAGGCGGGACGCGGCAGAAGGCGAGCAGCTGCAGCACCTCGGCCTCGCCGACACCGCCCTTGCCCCGGACCGGGTCGGACAGCTTCGACTCGTCCCAGTCGAGCATTTCGGCGATCTTGCGGTGGAAGTGGTACAAGTTCAGAGTTTGCCCGCGGCCTTCAACGACAGGTAGCGGTCCGCGAGAGCGCGTGGCAGCTCATCGGGCAGTGCGTCCACCACGTCAACACCATGCCGTGCGAGCAAAGCGGTGAGACGACGGCGTTCGGCCAACGTCCGTTCCGCAGCAGCAGCGGCATACACGGACTCCAGATCCCCACGTCCGGCAGCCATCGCGTGCACGGCGGGATCGGACACCGACGCGATCAGCAGCCGGTGCCGCGAAGCCAACGCGGGCAACAACGGCAGCAACCCGTGCTCGATCGACGGTTCCAACGACGTCAGCAGCACGACCAGCGAACGACGACCAGCCCGGCGCAGCACCTCCGCCACCACGCCACGGGCGTCGAACTCCACGAGCTCGGCCTCCAGCGGCGCCATCGCCTGCACCAGCACGGGAAGCGTCGCCCGAGGCACCGAAGCACGCACCTTGTGGCTGAACGCCAGGAAGTCGACCTGGTCCCGGGCGTGCGAAGCCAAGGCGGACAACAACAACGCCGCGTCCATCGACGTGTCCAGCCGGGGAAGCCCACCCAGCGCACCCTCGACACGACCCGCCGCGGTACGAGCGGTGTCGAGCACGATCGTCACCTGACGGTCGCGCTCGGGACGCCAGGTCCGCACCACGACGTCGGATGACCGAGCCGAAGCCCGCCAGTCGATCGACCGGACGTCGTCGCCGATCACATAGGCGCGCAACGAGTCGAACTCCGTGCCGGCACCGCGGATCAACGACGCCCGGCGGCCGTCCAGTTCGCGCAGGCGTTCCAGCAGCGGTGGCAGGTGGCGGCGGCTGTGGAAGGGAGGCAACGCGCGCACGGTCCACGGCACGACGTGCGACCCCTGCCGTGCCGCGATCCCCAACGGCCCGACAGACCGCACGGTCACACGGTCCGCCACGCGATCCCCGCGACGCACCGGTCGTAGGTCGAACGAATAAGTCCGTGAGCCGCCAGCAGGAACATCAATCGCAACGCGGTCGGCGACCACACCGGCAGAAGGCGCCCATGCGTCACGAAGAACGCCATGCACTCGGCGCCCAGGGTTCCGCACGGTCAAATGCACCGTGCAAAGCTCACCTGTCCGCACCGAGGTGGCCCCGGCGCGCACGAAGGTCAACCGCCGGACCCCGCCCGCCAAGACCAAATCCACGGCAACGCACAACAGCAGCGCGCCGAGCACGACGAGAATCCCTTGCCACGAAGGCAAGAACAGCCCGACAACGAGAACACCGATGAGCGCGAGCAGCCCCGCGCGGCCCGTGAGCGCCACGTCAGCGCGGCACCGGGACCGCGCCGAGCACGCCGTCCAGCACGCCGTCCGCCGTCACGCCCTCCAGTTCTGCCTCGGGACGCAGCTCGAGCCGATGCCGCAACGCCGGACGTGCCAGCGCCTTCACGTCGTCCGGCGTCACGTAGTCGCGCCCGGACAACCAGGCCCACGCCCGCGCCACCGCCAGCAGAGCCGTGGCACCACGCGGAGAAACGCCCAGCCGGACGGCGGGGGACTGCCGGGTGGCCCGGCAGACGTCGACCACGTAGGCGATGACCTCGGGCGACACGGTCAGCGCCCGCACCGCGGCCGCGCCGGCGTCCAGATGCGCGGAACCGGCCACCGGCGACAGCCCGGAGAGATCACGCGGGTCGAAGCCGGAAGCATGCCGCGTCAGCACGTCGATCTCGTGCTCGCGCGCCGGAATCGGCATGGTCACCTTCAGCAGGAACCGGTCCAGCTGCGCCTCGGGCAACGGATAGGTGCCCTCGTACTCCACCGGGTTCTGCGTGGCCACGACGATGAACGGCGATGGCAACGGCCGCGTCTTGCCGTCCGCGGACACCTGCCGTTCCTCCATCGCCTCCAGCAACGCCGCCTGCGTCTTCGGTGGCGTCCGGTTGATCTCGTCGGCCAGCAGCAGGTTCGTGAACACCGGCCCCTCGCGGAACGAGAAAGCGGCGTTGTGCGAGTCGTACACCAGCGACCCGGTCAGGTCCCCCGGCATCAGGTCCGGCGTGAACTGCACCCGCGTCGTCGACAGGTCCAGCGCACGGGCCATCGCGCGCACCAGCAACGTCTTCGCGACGCCCGGCACACCCTCCAGCAGCACATGTCCCTTGCACAGCAACGCGAGGATCAGCGACGTCACGGCGGAGTCGTTGCCCACCACGGCCTTGCCGATCTCCGCGCGCAACGCCACCAGCGCCGCGCGTGCCTCCTCGGTGGTGACCACTGCCGTCATGCCTTGCGCACCTCGTTCTCCAACGCGTCGAGCTCGGATGCCAGCGCGACCAGCCCCCGGTCGTCCACCGGCTCTGTGGAATGAAGCAAAGTCCGCACGTCCGCCGCGGACCGCGAGGTCCTGCGGGCGATCTCCGCGGACAGGTCCTCGCCCGGCGGCAGCCCCAGCAGCGGCGCCAGCCGGTCACGGGAAGCCTGCCGCAGCACGGAAGCGGCGTGGGAGGACGCGTGCGAGCCCCGGTACAGCCGCGCCCTGCCCTCCACGGTCTCGGCCGCGCGCACCACCACCGGCAGCGGCTCGGTGACGACCCGGCCCAGCCTGCGGGCCCGCCACAACGCGATTACGACGGCCGCGACGGCGAGCTGCCACGCGCCGAACTTCCAGCCGTCCGGGACCAGGTCCGTGAACGACTTCTGCTGCGAGCGGTCCGCGGCCGACGGCATGTACCAGACCAGCCGCTCGTGCTGGCCCAGCAACGACAACGCCAGCGAAGCGTTGCCCTCCTCGTCGACGTCGCGGTTGGTGAAGATCGCGCCGAACCCGATCTTCGTGACCGTGCCGGTGCGCACCAGTGTCGCGTCGTAGCAACGCTGTTCGCCGTTGTAGACGAACCCGCCGGTGGTCGCCGCACCCGCCTCGGCGGCCAGCGGACAGCCCGGCTGCCTGGTCTCGGGCTCCACCCGGCGCATCCCGGGCGCGGGAGCGAGCAGCACGGTGGCGGCGGCCCGGCGGCTCAGGTCCTCCAGCCGCGCCGGGTCGATCAGGTTCGGGTGCGTCACGAACAGCGTCGCACCCTCCACGGAGGACGCGTTGTCCGTGAGATCGACCCGCACGCCGTTCTGCTCAAGCAGATGCGCCACCGCGTGGCTGCCGTCCGGCTGGTACGAGCGCGGGTCGAGAGAACCGCCCTCACCACCACCGCGCAGCAACGTGATCACGACGGCCGCGAACAGGATGATCACGCCGATCAGCAACGGGCCGCGCGCGGCCGTCCAGATCCGCCCGGCGTCGGGGAACACCGCCGT
Organism: Lentzea sp. NPDC005914; assembly: GCF_040629405.1. Classification (NCBI taxonomy): domain Bacteria; kingdom Bacillati; phylum Actinomycetota; class Actinomycetes; order Pseudonocardiales; family Pseudonocardiaceae; genus Lentzea; species Lentzea sp. NPDC005914. The sequence goes on from NZ_JBEXVQ010000016.1 coordinate 209,366, forward strand.
CATGCGCGCACCCTGTCGTCCACGGAGACCAGCTGCTGATACCCCTGCGCCGTGGCGGGCCTGCCGCCGTACCAGACGTCGTCGAACTGCATCGCCGCGCCGCGCAGGTCGTCCGCGAGCACCGGAAGTGCCCGCCCCGCCTCCCAGGCCACCTCGTCCACCGTGCGGCCGGCCCGCGGGTCGAGCACCCCGCGTTGTTCCAGTTCCCGCACCACGGCGCGGAAACGCTCACGCACGGCCTCGGCCAGGTCACCGGCCGCCGCGGCACGGTCGGCGGCGGCGCGGTGCTCGGCCGCGGTCAGGACGGAGTCGAAGACGCCACCGGCACGCGACCGCACGGCACGGGTCGTGCGGCCCACGCGGAGCCTGATGACGATCACGATGATCACCGCGACCACGACGATGATCGTGACCGCGGTGATGCCGCTCATGCCGCCCGCACCCGCGAACAGCTCGCCCAGCTTCTTCAGCACCCACTCGAAGGCGCGCTGCAGGGGGTTCGGGTCGTCGGAGACGTACGCGGGGTCGCTGAGCTCCCGTGCGGCCGCCTCCCTGGCCTCGTCCCGGTCGAGATCTACCGGTACGTCAGATACCGCCATGTCCCGCGGCCCGCTGGAGTTCGATGTCCATGCCCTCGGCGCGCATCCGGCGGTCGACGTAGATCAGCACGTTGACCGCGGAGCTGAACGGCAGCGTGATCGTCGAGGCGACGATCGCGCCGATCGTCGACAGCACCAGCGAGCCGACGCTCAGCGCCGCCGTCGGGTCGTCGGAGAAACCGTTCGTCGCCGCGCCCATCAGACCGAACGGGAGGCTGATGATCCAGCTGATCACGCCGCTGATGATGGCGGCGAGCAGCAGGATGCCGAACGTCCGCCACCACGCGCCGGTCACGAGTGCCCTCGAACGGCTGAACGCGGTGCCCACGCCGCAGCGCTCCAGCACCAGCGCGGGGCCGATGAGGGAGAACAGCACGCCGACGTAGATGCCGGGGATGATGCACAGGATCACGCCGATGGTGACCACGAGACCGGACAGCAGCGTCGCGCCGAGCAACGGCAGCAAACGCGGCTTGAACTCGTTCCAGGCCTGCGCGAACGTGACCGGCCTGCCCAGCACCGCGTGGCCCACGACGACGGTGATGAAGCCGGACAGGAACACCGTGCCGATCAGCAGGAGCAGGACGCTGAGCAGCGTGCCCGTGAGGAAACCGGTGATGCCCCTCGTGAGCTGCTCCATGGCCTGCTGCTGGGTCACCGTGTTCGGGTCGAGCGTCGCCACGGCGGTGAGGTCGTCCAGGAACGGCAGCTGCACGAGCAGGCCGAGGATCTGCGTGACCGCGGCGACGACGGCGGCCGCGCCGATGAGCAGCGCCGGGTACTTGCGCATCGTCGTGATGGCGCCGTCGACGATCTCGCCGACCGCCAGCGGGCGCAGCGGGATCACGCCGGGCTTGATCGTCGGTGCCGGTCCGGGCGGCGGCGGGGCGTAGTAGCCCGGCTGTCCCGCGGGGGGCGGCGGCTGGTTCGGCTGCTGCGGCTGGTTCGGTTGCTGGTCGGGTGAGGACCAGCCGGGCGTTTCGGACATCTCGGCTACCCCCGGGTCGTGGTGTGAGCGGCATCCTGCCAGAACACAGCCGCCGCCACCGGGGGAACACGATCACGAATCGGCAGTGTCGCCGGGAACACCCGAACGCTTCACGCGGTCAGCTCTGACCTGGCTTTCGAGGGTGTCGTGCGGCGCATGCCGGCGTTGACGCACCGCCTGACCACCTGCGGTTGTTCGCGCATCAGCCGCAGGCCGCGCCTGAGCAGCGTCGGGACCGGCTTGCGGGCCTCGGCGACGTCCCTCGCGAACCTCCTGGCGAACGTGACGGGGGCGCTCGGGGCGAGCACGACGGCGTCCTTGAGCACGCCCGCCTTCCTGGCACCGTCCACCAGCAGGTCCGCGAACAGGCCTTCCGCGATGAACGCGGGCGCCGTGCCGAGCTCGATCGTCTGCGTGCCGACCTTGCGGTCCTCGCTGATCGAGTAGACCGGCGCCTCGGTCCTGCCCGTCTCGGAGAGCTCGATGACCGCTTTCAGCGCCGCCTCGGCGTTCCAGGAGCCGATCGCGTCCCAGTCCGCGCGCCCGTGCTCGTCGGTGGGCAGCAGCGGGTCGTCGCCGTCGCGGTAGAAGTCGTCCAGGCGCAGCACGGGCCAGCCGAGGTGGGCGGCCAGCGTCGACTTGCCGGAGCCGGAGGGGCCTGCCAGCAGCACGGCACGAGGGATGGGCACGAGACGCGATCTTCGCACATGACCTAGGCTCGAACGCATGAGCGAAGGTCTGTTCGACGAGGGCCTCTTCGGTGCGACCGACGAGGAGAAGGCCGAGCGCATCGCGGCCAACGCCCCGCTGGCCGTGCGGATGCGTCCGGCCACGCTGGACGAGGTCGTCGGTCAGGACCACCTGCTCGGACCGGGCGCGCCCCTGCGCCGTCTGGTCGAAGGGGCCACTCCCGCCTCCGTGATGCTCTACGGCCCTCCCGGCACCGGGAAGACGACGCTGGCGACCCTGGTCTCGCGGGCCACCGGCCGCCGGTTCGTGGCGCTGTCGGCGTTGTCGGCCGGTGTCAAGGAGGTGCGGGCCGTGATCGACGAGGCCCGCCGCCGCCTGGTGCGCTCCGGTGAGTCGACCGTGTTGTTCATCGACGAGGTGCACCGGTTCTCGAAGACCCAGCAGGACGCGCTGCTCGGGGCGGTCGAGGACCGGATCGTGCTGCTGGTGGCGGCGACCACCGAGAACCCGTTCTTCTCCGTGGTGTCACCGTTGTTGTCGCGGTCTTTGGTGTTGCAGCTCAAGTCCTTGTCCGATGACCACGTGCGGGCGGTGATCCGCCGGGCGGTCTCGGATCCGCGCGGCCTGGACGGGTCCGTCGTCGTGGAGCTGGACGCCGAGGACCACCTCGTGCGGCTGGCGGGCGGGGACGCCCGTCGTTCGCTGACCGCTCTGGAGGCGGCGGCGGACTCGGCGGTGGCGTCGAACTCCGGCGTGGTGACCCTGGCGCTGCTGGAGTCCACTGTGGACAAGGCGGCCGTGCGGTACGACCGCGACGGCGACCAGCACTACGACGTGACGTCGGCGTTCATCAAGTCGATCCGCGGCTCCGACGTGGACGCCGCACTGCACTACCTGGCCCGGATGATCGAGGCGGGGGAGGACCCGCGGTTCATCGCGCGGCGGCTGGTGATCCACGCCAGCGAGGACGTGGGCATGGCCGACCCCACCGCGCTGCAGACCTGCGTCGCCGCCGCCCAGGCCGTGCAGCTGATCGGGCTGCCCGAGTGCACCCTGAACCTGGCGCAGGCCACGATCCACCTGGCCACCGCGCCGAAGTCCAACGCCGTGACGACCGCTATCGGTGCCGCGATCGACGACGTGCGGAAGGGCGCTATCGGTGCTGTGCCACCGCATCTGCGCGACGGGCACTACGCGGGGGCGGCGAAGCTCGGAAACGCGCAGGGGTACCGGTACCCGCACGACGTTCCGGAGGGAGTGCTGACGCAGCAGTACGCGCCGGACGACCTCGTGGGCCGCGACTACTACGAGCCGACCGGGCGCGGTGCCGAGCGCGCGGTGGCCGAGCGGTTGCCGCGGTTGCGACGGGTGATCAGGGGCGAGTGACCGAGTAAGTTCGGCACGGTGACGATCAGAGACGACTTCCTGACCACCGCCCACATCGCGCTGGACCTCATGCGCCACCCGCAGGTCACCGAGAACTGGGGCAAACCCAGTGTCCTGCCCGAGTTCGGCGTGAGCGGCCTCGTCGGCCACATCGGCTACCAGGCCCTGCCGGTCCCGTCGATGATCGCGGATCCCGTGGGCGACGAACCGGTCGTCACGCTGATGGAGCACTACGCGCGCGCGAACTGGACCGAGCTGGAAGTCGACTCCGAGTTCCACACCCGCATCCGCGCGGGCGGCGAGAAGCTCGCGGCGGACGGCCAGGCCGCGTTGTGCGACCAGTTCGAGCAGACACTGCTCGATCTGGAAAAAACGTTGCCAGGTCAGGAAAACCGGCCGGTGAGGATGCCGCACTGGGGCCCGTGGGCCGTGCCGCTCGACGACTACCTCGTCACGCGCCTCATGGAGTTCGTCGTGCACTCCGACGACCTCGCCGTGAGCGTCGGCCTCGACACGCCGGAGTTCCCACGCCACGTCAACGAGACCGTGATCGACCTGCTGACCCGCATGTCGCTCAACCGCCACAAGGCCGTGGACATCGTGCGTGCGTTGTCGCGCAAGGAACGCGCACCGTCCGACATCACGGCGTTCTAGCGTTTGCACACCATCAGCAGTGCGACCTTGCCGGGCAGCATCACCTCGTCCGCGCCGACGAACCCGCCCGCCTCGAACGACCTGATGGCGCGCTTGTTGCGCACGTCCGGCTCCATCACGATGCGCGTGCACTGCGGGTCAGCCTCGAACAGCGCGTCGGTGAGCCGCGGCAACAGCGACCGCACCAGCCCCTGGTCGGTCATCGCCAGCTCACCGACCGCCAGCGTCAGCCCGAGGTCGTGCGGCCGCGCTCGGTAGCACTCGGCGACAACGTCCCGCGCCGCCCGGTAGACCTCGGAGTAGATCACCAGGCGCCCGTGCCAGCTGATCAGCAACGGCCGAACGTCATCCGCACCGAGGCATTCCCGCAGCCGCAGTTCCCACTGCTGCAACGTCCAGGCCCGCCGCGCGAACGCCGCCACGTGCGGCGCCTGGTTCCAACGATGGATCAGATGCAGGTCGTACCCGTCCGGCCGCACGGCACGGGCGTCCCACGGTCCCGCGAGCTCCGGGACCGGCGGTGCGCCCGCCGTGGCGTGCTTCCGGTAGGAGTCCAGGTGCGATACCGGCTTCACAGGGCCTCCTGCACGGATCAACTTAGGGTCGCCTTACTTCATCTGCGCAGAGCCGCCGGTGTCAAGCCCTCTGTGACGGGTATTTCACAGGCGGTGACCGCTCCCAGTCAATGAGTGATCCGTTCCAATTGGCCCGCTAGGTTCGGAGGCATGGCCGAAACCCAGCGTGAGCCGGTGCCTCGCGTCGACACGGGCGAGCTAGACGTCGCGCACGCCTTCTTGAAGTTCCAGCGCCACTGCGTGCTGAAGAAGACGGAGGGCCTGACCGACGACGAACTCCGCCGGCCGATGGTCGCCAGCGGCACCTCGATCCTCGGCCTAGTCCAGCACCTGGCCGAAGCCGAACGCGGCTGGTTCGACCACCACCTGGGCGGCGCCGACTGGTCCGAGGAAGACGAACTGGGCATGACCGTGCCCGCCGACCGAACCGCCGACGAGGTGATCGCCGCCTACCGCGCGGCAATCGAAGCCAGCGACCAAGCGATCACGGCGGCGGCCGACCCCGAGGCGCTCATGGCGATCCCGATCGACGGCATGCGCAAGTCGTTGCGCTGGCTCCTCGCCCACATGACCACCGAAACCGCCCGCCACGCGGGCCACGCCGACATCCTCCGAGAACAGCTCGACGGCACAACGGGCCGCTAAAGCCCGCCACCCGCGCCTGCCCGCCACCCGCCGTCGCACGCCCACACATCCACCTCACGCTCGTCGCAGCCGCACATGCGCCGTTGCCACACACACGCCGCTGTCGTCGCACGCTTGCTGCCGCCGCATGCCCACTGGTGCCACCCGCGCGCCACTGGTGCCGCACGCCGTTACCGCTGCTGCGCGCGCTGCCGTCGCACACCCGCCCGCCGCCCGCTGCCGTCGCACACCCGCCCGCCGCCCGCTGGTACCGCGGCACGCACGCCCCGCCGCCGCCAACC
>NZ_JBEXVQ010000017.1:0-212422 GCF_040629405.1 Lentzea sp. NPDC005914
GACCGGTAACGGTTGGAGCTGACTGGTACTAATAGGCCGAGGACTTGTTACAAAAATGCTACGCATCCACTGTGCGGTTCTGGAAGAACAACCAGAACCGATCGAATCCAGGCACTTCGGTGTTCGGGGTTCAGGTTGTGAATTCCATAGTGTTTCGGTGGTTATAGCGTTGGGGAAACACCCGGTCCCATTCCGAACCCGGTAGTTAAGCCCTTCTGCGCCGATGGTACTGCACTGGTTACGGTGTGGGAGAGTAGGTCGCCGCCGAACTTTACTTCCCTGAAGGGGCTTGTGATCGCGGGGCACAACTACAGTGCTTCGCTCACAGGCCCCTTTCAGCGTGTCCATAGGAGGATTTGGTGTCAAGGTTCGGGGATCGTCCCGGCGACCGTCAGCGTGGCCAGGGAGACCGACCGCGCCATTCCGACGGTGGCCGACCATCAGGCGATCGCAAGTTCAGCAGCAATCGTGACGACAAGCCGCGCGAGGACCGCGGCGGCTACCAGCGTGGTGAGGGCTCCGGCGACCGCAACCGCAGCGGAGACCGTCGAGACGACCGCGCCGGCAACCGCTCCGGCGGCGACCGCGGCGGCTACCGCGGCCAGGGTTCGAGTGACCGTGGCGGCTACCGGGGTGGCGAGCGTTCTGGCTCCAGCGACCGCGGCGGTTACCAGCGTCGCGAAGGCTCCAGCGACCGTCCCGGCTTCCGCAAGGACGACTCCGGCGACCGCGGTGGATATCGCGGCCAGGGTTCCAGCGACCGCGGCAGCTACCGCAAGAGCGACTCGAACGACCGTGGCGGTTACCGCTCGGGCGGCGAGCGCGGCGGGTTCCGCAGCGAGCGTTCCGGTGAGCGTTCGAGCGACCGCGGCGGGTTCCGTTCCGACCGCGGCGGCGACCGTCCCGGCTACCGCAAGGACGACTCGAGCGACCGCGGTGGTTACCGCGGCGATCGCTCGGGTGACCGTCCGGGCTACCGCGGTGGCGACAGCTCCGACCGCGGCGGCTACCAGCGCCGTGAGGGCTCCAGCGACCGCGGCGGTTACCGCAAGGACGATTCCGGCGACCGTGGTGGTTACCAGCGTCGCGAGGGCTCGAGCGACCGCGGTGGCTACCGAGGTGGCGAGCGTTCGGGTTCCAGCGACCGCGGCGGTTTCCGGAAGAGCGACTCCGGCGATCGTGGCGGGTACCGCGGTTCCAGTGACCGCGGCGGCTTCCGCAAGGACGACTCGGGCGACCGCGGCGGCTACCGCAAGAGCGACTCGGGTGACCGTGGCGGCTACCAGAAGCGCGAGGGTTCCAGCGACCGCGGTGGTTACCGCGGCGAGCGCTCGGGTGACCGTCCCGGCTACCGCGGTGGCGACAGCTCCGATCGTGGTGGCTACCAGCGCCGTGAGGGCTCCAGCGACCGCGGCGGCTACCGCAAGGACGACTCGGGCGACCGCGGCGGCTACCGGGGTGGCGAGCGTTCGGGTTCCAGTGACCGTGGCGGGTTCCGCAAGAGCGACTCGGGTGACCGTGGTGGCTACCAGCGTCGCGAGGGTTCGAGCGACCGCGGCGGCTACCGCAAGGACGACTCCGGTGACCGCGGTGGCTACCGGAAGAGCGACTCCGGTGATCGCGGTGGGTTCCGCAAGGAGGGCTCGAGCGATCGCGGCGGCTTCCGGAAGAGCGACTCGGGTGACCGTGGCGGCTACCAGAAGCGCGAGGGTTCCAGCGACCGCGGCGGCTACCGCAAGAGCGACTCCGGTGATCGGGGCGGCTTCCGTTCCGACCGCGGTGGCGACCGTGGCGGGTACCGCAAGGACGACCGTCGCGACGACCGTGACAACTCCCGCGACAACTCCCGCAACGACGAGCGTTCCGCGCCTCAGCGCGATGACCGTCGTGACGAGCGCAGCCGTGAGCGTGCGGCGCGGTTCCAGGAGCGCGTCGCCGAGCAGGAAGCCACTGGTCAGGACGTTGCCACTGAGGTGACCTCGGACGCCGGCGAGCGTCCGGGCTACCGCCTGGGCGATGGCGCCGCGGCCAGCCGTGCCGCCGCCAGCCGTGAGGCCGAGGACGCCGAGACCGTCGTTGCCGCCGAAGGCGACGCCGACGAGGTCGAGGCCGCCGGCGAGCGCGAGATCGACGTCGACACCAAGGCCGACGACGAAAGCGCCGCTCCTGCCGCTGACGCCGACGAGACCGAGGCCGACGAGACCGAGGCCGACGCTGAAGACCGGGACGAGGCTCCCGCGCCGCGCGGTGGTCGTCCCGAGCTGCCGGAAGACGCCGACCTGTCGGCACTCGACCCGGAGATCCGGGCCGAGCTGCGCAGCCTTCCCAAGGGCCTCGCGGAGATCGTCGGCAGGCACCTGGCCGCGGCCGGGCTGCTGATCGACGAGGAGCCCGAGCTCGCCCTGGAGCACGCCCGGTACGCGCGCAGCAAGGCGGCGCGGGTCGGTGTGGTTCGGGAAGCGGCCGGTCTGACCGCGTACTTCGCGGACGAGTGGGCCGAGGCTCTCAGCGAGCTGCGGGCCGCGCGCCGGATGATGACCGGACCGGGCCACCTGGCGATCATGGCCGACTGCGAGCGGGCCCTGGGCCGGCCGGAGCGGGCCATCGACCTCGCGAAGGACCCGGCGGCGAAGGACCTGTCCCAAGAAGACGAGATCGAGCTGCGGATCGTCGCGGCCGGTGCTCGCCGGGACATGGGGCAGCTCGAGGCGGCCGTGGTCGCGTTGCAGGGGCCGGACCTCGATCCCGGGCAGCGCACTCCGTACTCCGCGCGGCTCTTCTACGCTTACGCCGACAACCTGGCCGCGGCCGGTCGCATCGAGGAATCCGTCAAGTGGTTCCTCAACGCCGCCGAGGCCGACGACGAGGGGGAGACGGACGCCGCCGAGCGCGCGTTCGAGCTCACCCAGGACGAGACCGCCTCCCCGGAGGAGATCGGACAGCAGTGAGCGAGACGTTGGTCGACCGGTACGACGCGTTGCTGATCGATCTCGACGGCACCGTCTACCGCGGTAAAGAGGTCGTGCCCGGCGCCGCGGACGAGATCGCGAAAGCCAGGGCCAAAGGCCTCGGGATCCGGTACGTCACCAACAACGCATCTCGCTCACCGCAGGCAGTCGCGGATCACCTCGTCGAGCTCGGGTTCGACACGAGCATCGACGAGGTGAGCACCTCCGCCCAGGCAGGCGCGGCCATGCTGGCCGACCGTCTGCCGAAGCGATCCACTGTGCTCGTGCTCGGCACCAAGGCTCTTCAGGCCGAGGTGCTCAAGCGCGGTCTCACCCCGACCGACACCGCCGAGGGCGCGGTGGCGGTCCTGCAAGGCCTGTCCATGGACCTCGGCTGGCGTGAGCTGGCCGAGGCCGCCGTGGCCATTCGCGGCGGTGCGCTGTGGGTGGCGTGCAACGTCGACGCCACCCTGCCCACCGAGCGCGGCCTGCTGCCCGGCAACGGGGCGCTCGTCGAGGCGCTCAAGGCGGCCACCGAGCAGGAGCCGCTCGTCGCCGGCAAGCCCGCCACACCGTTGCTGCAGCAGGCGGCGAAGGAGCTCGGCGCGCACCGCCCGCTGGTGATCGGCGACAGGCTCGACACGGACATTCTGGGCGCGGTGAACGCCGGAATGGACTCGCTGCTCGTGCTCACGGGTGTATCGACGGAGCAAGAGGCGCAAGCGCTTCCGGAAGAGCTGCGGCCCACGTATGTCGGCGCGGACCTGTCGGTACTCCATCGGCTACCGTAAGAGCCGTGAGCTACCCCCTGCCCGGACCGCCGCCCAACCCGGCCGACGCCATCGAAGGCGCGCTGGAGCGGCTCGACGGGCTTGAGAACGTCCCCCTCGCCGAGCACGTGGCGCGGTTCGACGCCGTGCACGCGACGCTCACCGAAGCACTGTCGAGCATCGAACAGGTGTGATGCACAGTGCCTCGCAGGGTGCGGCTCGACGCCGAACTCGTGCGCAGGGGGCTCGCCAAGTCCCGTGAGCACGCCAGCCAACTCGTCGCGGACGGCCGCGTCACGGTGCGCGGCACCGTCGCGACGAAACCCGCGACCGCCGTGGAGACCTCCGACGCGGTCGTCGTGAAGGACCTCGGCAACGACCCGAACTGGGCCTCCCGGGGCGCGCACAAGCTGATCGGCGCGCTCGAGCGGTTCAAGATCGACCCGACGGGCAGGCGATGCCTGGACGCGGGCGCATCCACTGGCGGTTTCACCGACGTGCTGCTGCGGGGCGGCGCGCGTCAGGTGGTCGCGGCCGACGTCGGGCGCGGGTTGCTCGACTGGAAGCTGCAGACCGACGACCGGGTCGTGGTGAAGGACAAGACCAACGTCCGCGCCCTCACGCCTGAGGACATCGGCGGGAAAGTTGAACTCGTCGTAGCGGATCTTTCGTTTATCTCGTTGAGGCTTGTGCTTCCCGCACTGGCCGCGTGCCTCGACGAGGAGGGCGACCTGCTGCCCATGGTCAAGCCGCAGTTCGAGGTCGGCAAGGAACGTCTCGGCTCCGGTGGCGTAGTGCGCGACCCGGAGCTGCGCGCCGAAGCCGTTCTCGAGGTGACCAGGGCGGCAGCGGAACAGGGTCTGGCAGTGCACGGCGTCGTCGCGAGCCCGCTGCCCGGCCCGTCCGGAAACGTCGAATACTTTCTCTGGCTGCGCAAAGGCGAACCCGTCGATGCTGCAGAGATGGTGCGCACCGCCGTCGAAGAAGGGCCCCAATGAGGGAAGTCCTGCTGGTCGTCCACACCGGGCACCAGAGCAACATTGATCTCGCCCGTCAGGTGGCCGGCCGTCTCGCGGTCGGGGGTGTCACGACGAGGGTGCTCGACGACGAGGCGCGTGACCTCGGCCCGTCGTGCTGCACCAAGGTCGTGCCCGCCGACGACCACGCGGCCGAGGGCACCGAGCTCGTGCTGGTGCTGGGCGGTGACGGCACGCTGTTGCGCGGTGCCGAGCTCGCCCGGCCGGCGCGCGTTCCGGTGCTGGGCGTGAACCTCGGGCGTGTCGGGTTCCTGGCCGAGGCCGACTCGGACGCGTTGCACGAGGCAGTCGGTCACGTGCTCGAGCGCGACTACTTCGTGGAAGAGCGCATGACGCTCGACCTCGTCGCGACGGTCAACGGCGAGGTCGTCGTGAAGACGTGGGCGCTCAACGAGATCAGCGTCGAGAAGCTGATCCGCGAACGCATCCTGGAGGTCGTCGTCGAGGTCGACGGCAGACCGGTGTCGGCGTTCGGCTGCGACGGCGTGCTGTGTGCGACGCCGACGGGCTCGACGGCGTACGCGTTCTCCGCGGGCGGCCCGGTCGTGTGGCCGGACGTGCAGGCGATCCTGGTGGTGCCGAGCAACGCGCACGCGCTGTTCGCGCGGCCTCTGGTCGTGTCGCCGAAGTCGCACGTGGCGTTCGAGATCGAGCAGACCGGGCACCCTGCGGCGCTGTCGGCGGACGGCCGGCGCACGTTCGAACTGCCGGCGGGCGCGCGGATCGAGATCGTGGAGGGCGAGGTGCCGCTCAAGGTCGTGCGGCTGCGCCAGGCTCCGTTCACGGACCGGCTGGTCGAGAAGTTCGCCCTGCCGGTGAAGGGGTGGCGGGGACCATCGGCAGGCTGAGCGCGCCGCTCGGTGCGTCGGCACTCGCTGGGTACGGTGCCCCCAGAGCAAGGTCCCATCCGGAAATGTCGGACCCGACAAGTAAGGTTCGCCCTGTGCTGGCCGAGATGCGCATCAATGGCCTTGGTGTTATTGACGAGGCCACCCTCGAACTCGACCCCGGATTCACCGTAGTCACTGGTGAGACGGGCGCGGGCAAGACCATGGTCGTGACTGGTTTGCACCTGCTCGGCGGTGGCCGTGCGGAGGCTTCCCGAGTGCGCACCGGCGCCGACAGGGCGGTGGTGGAAGGCCGTTTTCAGGCGCCTGCGGGCAGCCCTGCCGCGAAGGTGGCGGAGGAGGTCGGCGGCGAGGCGGACGAGGACGGCTCGCTGATCGCGATCCGCACCGTCGGCTCCGACGGCCGTTCCCGGGCCCACGTCGGCGGCCGCTCCGTGCCGGTCGGCGTGCTGTCCGAGCTGGCGGAGCAGCTGATCGCCGTCCACGGCCAGAACGACCAGCTGCGCCTCATGCGCCCGACCGAGCAGCGCGGTGTGCTGGACCGCTTCGCCTCCGACGACGTGGCCGAGCCGTTGCGCGCGTACCAGGCCGTCCGCGAGGAGTGGCTGCGCGTCTCGACGGAGCTGAAGGAACGCACCGAGCGCTCCCGCGAGCTCGCCCGCGAGGCGGACCTGCTGCGGCACGGCCTGACCGAGATCGACGCGGTCGACCCGAAGCTGGGCGAGGACGCCGAACTGCACGACGAGGCCCGCCGCCTCGCCGACGCCGACCAGCTCCGCGAGGCGGCGTCCGGCGCGCAGTACGCGGTGTCGGGCTCGCTGGACGGCGACCCGGACAACCCCGGCGCGCTGGGCCTGATCTCCGAGGCCGCGCGCCGCCTGTCCACGTCGGAGGACCCGAAGCTGCGCGAGCTGGAACCGCGCCTCGTCGAGGCCGCGACGCTGCTGGCCGACGTCGGCGCGGAGATCTCCGGCTACCTCGACCACCTCGAAGCCGACCCCGGCCGCCTGGAGCAGGTGTTGCAGCGCCAGGCCGAGCTGAAGGCGCTGACCCGCAAGTACGCGGCGGACGTCGACGGCGTGATCGCGTGGGCGGTCGACGCGCGCGCTCGTCTGGACGGCCTGGACACGTCCGAAGAAGCGCTGACCGCGCTAGCCACTCGCCGCGACGAGCTGGCCGTCGAGCTGGCGGCGCTGGCCGAGCAGGTCACCGCCGCGCGCACCGAAGCCGCTCTGGAACTGGGCAAGGCCGTCAGCGAGGAGCTGGACGGCCTGGCCATGCCGCACGCCACCGTCGAACTCGCCGTCCGCCCGCGCCACGCCGAGTCCGGCGACCCGCAGGCGCTGCCAGTGGGCCGCTCGATTCTGCACGCGGGCGCGTCGGGCGTCGACGACGTGGAGCTCCGCCTGATCTCGCATCCCGGCGCCCCCGCGCTGCCGGTGCACAAGGGCGCGTCCGGCGGTGAGCTCTCGCGCGTGATGCTCGCCCTGGAAGTCGTGCTGTCGCACTCCGATCCGGTGCCGACCCTCGTGTTCGACGAGGTGGACGCCGGCGTCGGCGGCCGCGCGGCCGTTGAGGTGGGCCGCCGCCTGGCCCGCCTTGCCCGCTCGCACCAGGTCATCGTCGTGACGCACCTGCCGCAGGTGGCAGCGTTCGCGGACCGGCACCTGGTCGTCGACAAGTCGGCCGACGGCACATTCACGCGGTCCGCGGTGCGCAAGCTGGACGAGACGCAGCGCGTGGTCGAACTGGCCCGCATGCTGGCGGGCATGGACTCGACCGACACGGGCCGCGCGCATGCCGAGGAGTTGCTGGCGGCGGCGAAGGCGGACAAGTCGTCGGCTCCGGTGGTGCGGCGGCGCAAGAAGAAGGCCTGACGGTCGGCAGGTTTCGCCTCGGCACGGTTGCCCTGACGGGAGTGGTGGGACCGCGTGGGTGTCGTGAGTTGGTGGCGGCGCGTGGTCCTGTGTTCGTGAGGCAGGCGCGGGTGGCGGCGAAGGCGGACACGTCGTCGGCTCCGGTGGCGGCTGCGCAAGAAGAAGGCTTGACGGTCGGGTTTGGCGGGTCGAGGCGGTTCGCCTCGGCCCGGTTGCCCTGACCGGAGTAGTGGGCCGTGTGGGCGCTGCGGAGTTGGCGGCGGCACGTGGTGTCGTGCTGGTGAAGCCCCAGCGCAGGTGGTGTGGGTGGATCTCAGTGTTCCGCGGAACACCAGCCCGCCCGCCGCGAGCTGATGCCGGGAACGGCACCCCGGCCACACCACTGCTGAATCGGCTACGCGCCGGTGCCGGGCATCCCAGCACCTGGACGCGGGCCCGTGCGACGGCACCCCGGCAACGGTGAGCAGCGGATTCGGGTGCGTGCCGCGGCGCCGTCAAGCCGGTGGTTCGGCATGATGGGAACGTGACCGAGTCCCGGTCAGCGGACGCACACGGTGGTGCGGTGGAAGGTGGACCGGATCTGTGACCACGCGCCGGGTGTTCGGGGCGGTGCTGGTGTTCGTCGCGGCGGGGCTGGCGGTGGCGGCGACCTTCCTCAACTCCTATGTCGTGCAGGCTCAGTTGCAGGGCCGGACGCTGCGGTACGAGGCGACTTCGTGGGTCACCGAGCGGGACGACTTCCGCGGGGCCCTGTTGCTCGGGCCCATCGAATACGGGGAACCGGCGGTGGGGGCCGCGCTCGTCATGGCGCTTGCCGCCGTGTTGGCGTTCCGGATTCCGGCCGTGCGGGTGGGGTCGTTGCTGGGCGCCGGGCTGTTGGCGGGGGTGGCCTGGTCGGCGGTCAGGAGTGTGCAGGGGACGGTCGCCAAGCTGAAGGAGCTCGAGGCGCCGGTGCCGTTCGACGTCGAGCAGGGTGACGGGGTGACGATGCTGATCGTCGCGGCCGGGGTGGCGGTGGTGTCGGCGGTGTTGCACCAGGAGTTGCCGCGCCGGGTCAGGGAAGCAACGGGGGACGGGGCTGTGATCCACCAGATCGAGGGCGACGAGAGCGAGACGCCGCCGTACGGGTTCCCGGTGATCGTGGAACCGATCGAACCGCGGCACCCGCAGAGCGCGGATGAGCCGAAAGAGTCGAAGAGTGATTGATCGCGGGAAGATCGCTGCGCCCCTCGTGCTGGTGGGAGCGGGGCTGGCGGTGGTCAGCAGTTTCATGAACACGTACGGCTCTGGTCAGGTCGGCGAGCAGAACGGCCGGAGGTTCACCACCTCGTTGTGGATCCAGACGTCGAAGTACCAGGAAGGGGCCTCGACCGCCACCTACTACGGCGCCGGGTGGCCGGTGGTCATCACGGCCGTGGCGATGGTGGTCGGCGTTGTGCTCATGGCGCGAGGGCGGACGGCCCACGCCGGGAGGCTCGTGACGCTCACGGCGGCGGGCGGGCTGGCCGGCGTCGTGTTGTTCTACGTTCTTCAGTTGTGGCACGAAGAAGCGACCATCAACGAGTCGTGGCCCGCCAGCCAGCGGTACGAGGTGGTCCTGCACGAAGGCACGTACCTGCTGATCGCGGCAGTGATCATCGGCCTGGTCGGGGCCGTGCTCGCCCAAAAGCGCGAAGAGCCCGCAGAACAGCCCGAAGAAGAAGTGGTCGTGCATCAACTCGACAGCGACGACGACACGCCACCGTTCGGCATCGCGATCGCCGAGCAGGAGCAGGAGGCTCGGTGATCGGAAGACCGACGGCGGTGGCGTTGATCGCGGCCGGGGTGGTGCTGACCGCGACGGCACTCGTGTTGCCCTGGTACTCGACCATCTACGCGCAGGACGTCGAGGTCGTCGTCCGGGCTTGGGGCACGGAGGTCGTCAACAAGCCGGGCGACTGGCCCGCCGGCGACCTCTCGCCCTGGTACGGCCTGCCCATCGCGGTGACGGCGGCCCTGATGATCGCCGGCATCTGGATCAACCGAGCCGCCCTGGCCGGAGCAGCGGCCCAACTCGGAGCGGTCGGCATCACCACGACCCTCACCATTTCCGAACGCGGCCACGCCGTCGAGCAACAAGGCGACTTCGCGATCGGCTACGGCCTGGTCTTCCTGGCGGTCGGAACGCTCGTCGCCCTCACCGGCGCCATCGCGGCACAAAGGGAGCCCGAATGAAGCTCCTCAGCGCAGCCCTTCTCGCACTGGCCGCCGCGGCGGCGGTCACCGCGACGTTCCTGCCGTTCTCCGAACTCCTGATCCGGCTGACACCGGACCAGCCGCAGACCGCTTACATCACCACCGGCTGGGCCACCCACTTCGGAGCGACGAAAGACGAACACGGCCCGCTCTTCGGCATCCCGGCGGTAGCGGCCGCCGCGGTGGTGTTCGCCGGCATCCGATGGCGAAAGGTCGCATTCGCCGGAGCAGCCGCACTCGCCGGGGTCACCGGAATGCTGTTCGTGTATTTGCTGAACGCGATCAGCTTTCACAAGGCGGGCAACATCGCCATAGATCCGGGACTGCAAGCCGGGTTCGGCAACGGAATCTGGGTCCTGCTGGCGGCGACGGTCCTCGCGTTTGGAGCCGTAGTAGTTCACCCCGACGACTGACCAGCACGAATTGCCCGGCGTGCCTCACCTGTCGCGTGCGCACCGTGAGTCACTATCGGACGCATGAAGCTTTCCGGGCTGCTGAGCCGCTCCAACCACGAACTTCCCGGTGTCACGGGCGTCGCGCGGGTTGATCGGCGCGTGAGCGACCTGGTGCGGCGCGTCAGTCCCGGTGATGTCGCTGTTTTCGATCTCGTCGACCTCGACCGGCGGACCGCGGAAGCACTCGTCGCGGCCGAGGTGGTCGGTGTCGTGAACGCCTCGCCGTCCATTTCCGGGCGTTTTCCCAATCTCGGCCCGGAACTGCTGATCGAGGCGGGCATTCCGCTCATCGACAACGTCGGCGCGGTCGCCCTGCGCGAGATCAGGGAAGGCGTGAAGATCCGGCTGCACGAAGGTGTCGTCTACGCCGGGGAACGCGAGCTCGCCAAGGGGATCGAGCAGAACGCCGAGAGCATCGCCGACGCCATGATCGAGGCGAAGGCCGGCATGTCGGCTCAGCTGGAGGCGTTCTCCGCCAACACCATCGAGTTCCTGCGCAGGGAACGCGCGCTGGTGCTCGACGGCGTCGGCGTGCCCGAGGTGTACGTGCCGATGCGCGATCGGCAGGTGCTGGTCGTCGCGGGCGGACCGTCGCACGCGGAACAGCTGCGCAAGCTCCGCAAGTACATCCGCGAGTACCGGCCGGTGCTGATCGGGGTCGACACCGGCGCGGACACGCTGCACGACGCCGGGTACAAGCCGGACATCATCGTCGGCGACCCCGACGGCATCGGCACCGCGTCACTGCGCGAGGCCTCCGAGGTGGTCGTGCCCGCGCAGACCGACGGCCACGCGCCCGGCCTGCAGCGGATCCAGGACCTCGGCATCGGCGCGGTGACGTTCCCCGCGTCGGGCAACGCGGAGGATCTCGCGTTGCTGCTCGCCGAGGCCCACGGGGCGTCCCTGGTCGTCACGGTGGGGCTGCGCGCGACGTTGCGCGAGTTCCTCGACCGCGGGCACTCCGGTTCCAACCCCTCCACGTTCCTCACCCGGTTGAAGCTCGGCAGCAAGCTCGTCGACGGGGAGGCCGTCGCGACCTTGCATCGCAGCCGGGTGTCCATGGGCGTGATCGTTCTGCTGGTGGTCGCCGCGATCGTCGCCATGGCGGCGGCACTCGCGGTGTCCGGCGTCGGTCACGTCTACGTCGACATCGTCGTCGACGCGTGGCAATCCGTCGCCAACTGGTTCAAGGGGTTCTTCTCGTGATCTCGCTTCGCTACCACGTAGTCTCGATCACCGCGGTGTTTCTGGCGCTCGCGGTGGGTGTCGTGCTGGGGTCGACCGCGATCAGCGGGCGGCTGCTCTCCGGGTTGAGCGATGAAAAGAACTCGTTGGCACAGCAGGTGAACGACCTGCAGAACGACCGCAACGCGTTGAACGCCAAGCTGACCGAGGCGGACAAGTTCGCCGCGTCCGTCGGCCCGCTCGCGGTCAAGGACAGGCTCACCGACCGGACCGTCGTCATCGTCACGACCTCGGACGCGCGTCCGTCCGATCGGGACGCCCTCGCCGGGTTGCTGAAGTCCGCGGGCGCCGCCGTCACCGGCGAGATCCAGCTGACCGACGCGTTCGCCGACCCGTCCCGCTCCGACCAGCTCCGCGACCTCGTGGCACGGCTGCAGCCCGCCGGCTCACAGCTGCCCACGGCCGGTGACCCCGGAACCCGCGCGGGCGGCCTGTTCGGCACGCTGCTGCTGCTCAACCCCTCCAACAACGAACCGCAGGCCACCGCTGACGAGACCGCTTCGGCGCTCGCCGGACTGTCCAACGCGGGCTTCGTGAAGGCGACCTCGGGTGTGAAGCCCGCGCAGCTCGCGATCGTCCTCACGGGCGGTGCCGCGATCGGTGACTCGGCCGCCGACCGCGCTTCGACGATCGCACGGTTCGCCACCCAGCTCGACCGGGCCGGCGCGGGCGTCGTGCTCGCGGGGGCCAACGGTGCCGCGAACGGCACCGGCGCCATCGGTGTGGTCCGCGCGGACACCAACGCGACGTCCATTCTGTCTACGGTCGACAATTCCGACACACCGGCCGGTCAGGTCGTCGTCGTCATGGCACTGCGCGAACAGCTGGAAGGCCGCAGTGGACGGTATGGAGTAGCCGGCAACGCCGAGGCGTCCTCGCCGGGAACCGCAGGCTGAATCCCGAATGCTGAATACCGCATACCGGATACCGAATCCTGCACTGAATACCGAATCCTGCCTGCTGAACACGAACACCGCATCCTGTATATCGGAGACTGTATTCAGTATTCAGTCGTCCAGTCGCCTGGCAGCGCCTTGAGCAGCACCTCAAGTGCATGCGGTGTACGAGCGCGGGCCCACAGCCACTGGCTGTCGTCCTCGCGGACGATCACGTCGTCCGTGACGAACCAGCGGGTGCCGGGGCTCTGCAACGGCAGGAGCGTGAAGTGGTCCTCGAGCAGGGAGATGTCCGCCTCGGACGTCTCCCTGTCCGCTGTCTCGGCGCCGTCGCGGAACAGCGCTTCGGACAACACCATCTCCACGCACGCGAGCGAGAACCGCGGCAGCCACGGGTCCCAGCGCTCCTCGGACTTGTTCAGCAGGTCGAGCTTGATCAGCACTTCGGGGTCGTCCGAACCGAGCGCGACGCCCCACGCCGCGACCCACTGGTTCTCGTCGCGGAAGACCAGCACCTCGCGATCCACCCGCAGTTCCGAGGGCGTGAGCAGGCGGTCCTGGTTGCTGGTGAGGTCCGGCCGCTTGCCGAACAACGACAGCGCCTCCTTCACCGCCTCCGGCAACCGGACGCCGAGCAGTTCCTCGGTGGCCGAGAGGTCGGCACGGCTCCAGCCGTCGAGCGGCCCGATCGGCTCGGCCCACGCGGCCGCGAATCCCTCGATGAAACGCCATGCCGCGGAGCGCTCGTGCACGGCTCTGGCGGCGTCCCCTGCCACGTCGAAGGTCACGTGACAACGATTCCTGATCCCGGCCCGTGCCGGGGGAACTTCGGGGAAACCCCTCACTGCGCCGATCGGGTGATGTGATCTGCCGGGTCGTGGTGCGCTGAGTGACCGGCGGCGTGTTAGCGTTATGGCCCGTGGATAGGGGGATTCGGCCCCCACGATTTTCACGGGAGCCCCGTTGGTGCAGCAGGCACGTACGACCAAGCACGTCTTCGTCACGGGGGGCGTCGCGTCCTCCCTGGGCAAGGGGCTCACCGCCTCCAGCCTCGGCCAGTTGCTCACCTCGCGCGGCCTGCGGGTAACGATGCAGAAGCTCGACCCGTACCTGAACGTCGACCCCGGCACGATGAACCCGTTCCAGCACGGCGAGGTCTTCGTGACCGACGACGGCGCGGAGACGGACCTCGACATCGGCCACTACGAGCGGTTCCTCGCGCGGGATCTGAGCGGCGACGCGAACGTGACCACCGGCCAGGTGTACTCCGAGGTCATCGCCAAGGAGCGCCGCGGTGAGTACCTGGGCGACACGGTCCAGGTCATCCCGCACATCACCGACGAGATCAAGCGCCGCATCCGCGCGATGGCCGAGCCGGACGCCGACGGCGTCACCCCGGACGTGGTCATCACCGAGGTCGGCGGCACGGTCGGTGACATCGAGTCGCTGCCGTTCCTCGAGGCGTGCCGCCAGGTCCGCCACGACGTCGGCCGCGACAACGTCTTCTTCCTGCACGTCAGCCTGGTCCCGTACCTGGCGCCGTCCGGTGAGCTGAAGACCAAGCCGACGCAGCACTCCGTCGCGGCGCTGCGCAACATCGGTATCCAGCCGGACGCGATCGTGTGCCGCGCGGACCGGGAGATCCCGGACGCGTTGAAGCGCAAGATCGGCCTGATGTGCGACGTCGACACGGACGCCGTCGTCGCGGCCGTGGACGCGCCGTCGATCTACGACATCCCGAAGGTCCTGCACGCCGAGGGCCTCGACGCGTACGTGGTGCGCCGCCTCGACCTGCCGTTCCGCGACGTCGACTGGACGGTGTGGGGCGACCTGCTCAACCGCGTGCACAACCCGTCCGAGACGGTGAAGATCGCGCTCGTCGGCAAGTACGTCGACCTGCCGGACGCGTACCTCTCGGTCACCGAGGCGCTGCGGGCGGGCGGGTTCGCGCACCACGCCAAGGTCGAGATCAAGTGGGTGCCGTCGGACGAGTGCCAGACGCCAGAAGGTGCCGCACGGGCGTTGTCCGGCATGGACGCGGTGCTGATCCCCGGCGGGTTCGGCGTGCGCGGCATCGAGGGCAAGATCGGCGCGCTGAAGTACACCCGCACGCGCGGTGTGCCCACGCTGGGCCTGTGCCTCGGCCTGCAGTGCATGGTCATCGAGGCCGCGCGGAACCTCGCGGGCATCGAGGACGCGAACTCCAGCGAGTTCGAAGAGGGCGGCTCGCCGGTCATCTCCACGATGGCCGACCAGCAGGACGTCGTCGCCGGTCAGCGCGACATGGGCGGCACGATGCGTCTCGGCGCGTACATCGCGAAGCTCACGCCGGGGTCGGTGGTCGCGAACGCGTACGGGTCCACCGAGGTCTCCGAGCGCCACCGGCACCGCTACGAGGTCAACAACGCGTACCGGAGCAAGCTCACCGACGCCGGTCTGGTGTTCTCCGGTGTGTCGCCGGACGGCCGCCTGGTCGAGTTCGTCGAGCTTCCCGCCGACGTGCATCCGTTCTACGCGGCCACGCAGGCGCACCCGGAGCTCAAGTCGCGTCCCACGAAGCCGCACCCGCTGTTCGCCGCGTTCGTGAAGGCCGCGATCGACTACCGGGTGGCCGACCGCCTCCCTTTGGCGGCGGGGGCGTCCAAGTGACGTCGCGACACGACTTCCGCACGGTCTCCAGCGAGGACCTGCACGTCGGGAAGATCCTGGCGTTGCGCGTCGACGAGGTGGAGATGCCCGGTGGCGGCACGGCCAAGCGCGAGATCGTCGAGAACAACGGCGCGGTCGCGGTCGTGGCGGCGGACGACGACGGTCAGGTCACGCTGATCCACCAGTACCGGCACGCGCTGGGCCGGCACCTGTGGGAGCTGCCCGCGGGCCTGCTCGACCACGATGGCGAGGAGCCGGTCGTCGGTGCGCGCCGGGAGCTGGCCGAAGAGGTCGGGCTCGCCGCCGAGCAGTGGCACGTGCTGGTCGACGTCGCCGCTTCGCCCGGTTTCACCGACGAGGTGGTGCGCGTGTTCCTGGCGCGCGAGCTGTCCGAAGTGGACCGCGACGTGCAGGGCGAGGAGGAAGCGGATCTGGAGATCCACCGCTTCCCGATCGACGAGGCCGTGCGCATGATCCTGTCGGGTGAGATCGTCAACGCGTCGACCGTCGCCGGGCTGCTCGCGGCCCGCGAGGTGCTGGACGGTCGCGCCGAGCCGCGTCCGGCCGACGCGCCTTTCCGCGACAAGCCGACCCGGTTCGCCGCGCGCAAGAAGTAAGTTGGAGCGATGAAGACGCTGAGCGGTGCGTTCACACGGTTGCGCGCGCCGCTCAGCGTTCTTGCTCTGGGCGGCGCGGGCGCGGTGTTGCTGCTGTTCGTCGACCCGACCAAGCCGGGCAACCTGCTGCCCAAGTGCCCGTTCAACTGGCTGACGGGGCTCAACTGCCCTGGATGCGGTGCCACGCGGATGGTGCACGCGTTGCTGCACGGTGATGTCGTCAGCGCGTTCCACTACAACGCCGTGTTGCTCGCGTTGGGCGTGCCACTGGCTGTGTGGCTGTTCTCGCGGTGGACGCGCGACAAGTGGACCGGGGAACGGCGATCCGTGCCGAAGTCGGTCGGTGTCGCCGTTCTCGTCGTTGCTGCCGTTTGGGGCGTGGGACGCAACCTCGCTGGGATCTAGACTTCGGCCCATGCCCGGCCTGCAGCACTCCGTCGTCATCGAGGCCCCACCTGAGCGCGTCTGGGACGTGGTCGTCGACGTCGAACGCTGGCCCGAGCGCATCCCCACGGTCGACTCGGTGGAACGGCTCGACGAAGGACCACTGGCCCTCGGCTCGCGCACCCGGTTGAAGCAGCCCCGGTTGTCCCCGGCGGTGTGGACGGTCACCGAACTGACCGACGGGCGCTCGTACACCTGGGAGTCGCGCTCGTCCGGTGTCACCGTCGTCGCCGCGCACGACGTCGAGCCGCACGCGGACGGGTGCCGGCTCACCCTCGCGCTGACGGTGTCCGGTGCGTTGGCCGGGATCGGCTGGCTGATGACGAAATCGCTGACCAGGCGGTACGTCGAGACGGAGGCCGCCTCGATCAAGGCGGCCGCCGAGGCTAGTCCCTGAGCTTGCGTCCCTGGGCGTCCGTGCCGCCGTTGACCAGGATGATGATCCCGTCGATCAACGACCAGATGCCGCAGCCACCGCAGGTCAGCAGCTGGGCGACGGCGATGCCGACGTGGCCGGTGTAGAAGCGGCCGATGCCCAGGTTGCCCAGGAACAGCTGCAGCACGCCCGCGGCGATCTTCGACTTGTCCGACAGCGGCAGGCCGGTGATCGGGTCGTAGCCGTAGGGCGCGGCCGGGTTCGCGTAGCCCATGCCGGGCGGCATCATCCCCGGCGGAGGTGGCGGGACGGCGTACTGCTGGCCCGTGGGCGGCGGGTAGTAGGCCTGGGTGGGCTGGGGCGGGAAGCCCGGTGGCGGCGGGGGCACGGCGGCGAACGGCACCGAGGGCGGCGCGAGGAACGGCGGGTGCGGCTGGGGCAGGTCGCGGAACAACTCGGCCAGCTCGTAGTAGGACTGCGCGACGGACGCGCGGTTCACCCGCTCCTGGTACTCGCCGATGTCGAGCCGCGCCAGCGCGAAGTGGTCGTTGAGCGCGGTGATCGCCTCTTCGCGCTGCTGGTTGCCGATGCGCTGCTGCTCTGGCCCGAATGCGTCTGACACGGCCAGCACGTTATCCGATGCAATAGATCGATATCGGGAATACGCTGCGACGATGCTGGTCGGTGTCCCAAAGGAGATCAAGAACCACGAGTACCGGGTCGCGATCACGCCCGCCGGCGTGGTCGAGCTGGTACGCCGCGGGCACGAGGTCGTGATCGAACACGACGCCGGTGCGGGCTCGTCCTTTCCCGACCACGAGTACACGTCGGCGGGCGCGCGCATCGCCGCGACAGCCGACGAGGTGTGGGGTCTCGCGGACCTCGTGCTGAAGGTCAAGGAGCCGATCGAGCCCGAGTACCACCGGATGCGGCGTGATCAGGTGCTCTTCACCTACCTGCACCTCGCGGCGAGCCCGGAGTGCACCAAGGCGATCGCGTCCTCCGGCATCACGGCGATCGCCTACGAGACGGTGCAGCTGCCGGACGGGTCGCTGCCGTTGCTGGCGCCGATGAGCGAGATCGCCGGGCGGATGGCGGCTCAGGTGGGCGCGCACTGCCTGGAACGGGCGCAGGGCGGGCGGGGTGTGCTGCTGGGTGGTGCTCCCGGCGTCGCGGCGGGCAAGGTCGCGGTGATCGGCGCGGGTGTGGCGGGGATGAACGCGGCCACGATGGCGGTCGGCATGCAGGCCGAGGTGATCGTGCTGGACAACAACGTCAACCGGTTGCGGCAGATCGACTTCACCTACCGCGGGCACCTGCAGACGATCGCGTCGAACGCCTACGAGGTCGAGAAGGCCTGCGTCTGGGCGGATCTGGTGGTCGGCGCCGTGCTGGTGCCCGGTGCGAAGGCGCCGAAGCTCGTCAGCAACGAGCTGGTGTCGCGGATGCGTCCCGGCAGCGTGCTCGTGGACATCGCGGTCGACCAGGGCGGCTGTTTCGAGGACACCAGGCCGACGACGCACGACTCACCTACCTATCGCGTGCACGACTCCGTGTTCTACTGCGTCGCCAACATGCCCGGCGCGGTGCCGAACACGTCGACGTACGCGCTGACGAACGTGACGCTGCCGTACGTCATCGCGTTGGCGGACAAAGGTTTCATGCGTGCCGTGGCGGAGGATCCCGCACTGGCGAAGGGTGTCAACGCGCGTGACGGAGAGATTGTGCTGGAAGGACTTGCGTGATTGCTGAGCTGGTGGCGACCTATCTCGACCACCTCGCCGTGGAACGCGGCACCGCCCGCAACACGCTCGACTCCTACACCCGCGATCTGCGCCGTTACACCGAGCACCTCGAGTCCATCGGTGTCGCGGATCTGGGCGCGGTGACCGAGATTCAGGTGAGCGAGTTCCTGGCGGCGTTGCGGGAAAGCGGCCTCGCGGCGTCATCGGCGGCACGCACGTTGGTCGCCGTGCGCGGGTTGCACCGCTTCGCGCACAGGGAAGGTGTTGTGCCGCATGACGCCGCACGAGCCGTGCATCCGCCTTCGCCACCTAAGAGGCTGCCGAAAGCGTTACCGGTCAACGATGTCCTGACGCTGCTCGACAATGTGGGAAACCTCAGGGACAAAGCCCTGCTGGAGCTGCTGTACTCGACCGGAGCGCGGATCTCCGAAGTCGTGGGGCTGGACGTGGACGACATCGACGCTTCCGAGCGGACGGTGCTGCTGGACGGGAAAGGAGGAAAACAGCGGCTCGTTCCGGTCGGGCGACCGGCATTGGCCGCTGTGGACGCCTATCTGGTTCGTGCGCGGCCCGCGTTGGCGGCGAAAGGCCGTGGGACGCCTGCATTGTTCTTGAATGCACGCGGTGGACGGCTATCGCGGCAGAGTGCGTGGACCGTTCTGAAGACCGCCGCGGAGGAAGCCGGAATCACCGCCGTGGTGTCTCCGCACACGTTGCGGCATTCGTTCGCCACCCATCTGTTGGAAGGGGGTGCGGACGTTCGGGTGGTGCAAGAACTTCTCGGGCATGCATCGGTTACGACCACTCAGGTGTACACACTGGTAACCGTTACGACTTTGAGGGAGGTCTACGCAACTGCACACCCTCGGGCCACTGGAACATGAGGCTTCCACGGGTACGGTGGGCAGGTGCCGAACTTGGACGAGCCGTCCCCACAGGCCATAGATCTCGCCGCTGTGCTGCACGCGCTGAGCGACCCGACCCGGCTCGCGGTCGTGCGCCAGATCCAGTTGAGCGGTGAGAGGCTGTGCGGGGCCTTCGAGGTTGACGTGGCGAAGTCGACCCTCTCCCAGCACCTGCGCGTGTTGCGCGAAGCTGGCATCACACGAACACGGTGCAGGGGCAACCAGCGCTGGGTGTCACTGCGTCGCGATGACCTGGATCATCTCTTCCCGGGCCTGCTCGACGTGGTGCTTTCCGCCGCCGACAGGCGTACACGAGCGGATGTTCCGGCGTAACAAAGTCTTGACAAACCCCGGCGAGGCGCGTTGCCGCTCGCACGGGTGCGGCCTAGGCTGCGCCCGGAGAGACGA
The DNA here is from genome assembly GCF_040629405.1 of Lentzea sp. NPDC005914. Taxonomy (NCBI): domain Bacteria; kingdom Bacillati; phylum Actinomycetota; class Actinomycetes; order Pseudonocardiales; family Pseudonocardiaceae; genus Lentzea; species Lentzea sp. NPDC005914. The sequence goes on from NZ_JBEXVQ010000017.1 coordinate 19,456, forward strand.
CTACGACCAGTGAGGGAACGCCAGCCATGTCGACACCGGAGCACGCTTTCGCGCCCCGTGCCGATCTGAACCTGGCCCCGCACGCCGCGCCGGTGGACGATGTCGCTCACGAGCAGCGCGACGGCATCGGGCCGACCGGCCGCCCGCGCCGCCACATCCCGGATCCGCCGCCGCTGCTGCACCACGGTCCGGCGAAGATCCTCGCGGTGTGCAACCAGAAGGGCGGCGTCGGCAAGACGACGTCGACCATCAACCTGGGCGCGGCGCTGGCCGAGTACGGCAGACGGGTCCTGCTCGTCGACTTCGACCCGCAGGGCGCGCTGTCCGTGGGCCTCGGCGTGCACCCGCACCAGCTGGAAACCACGATCTACAACGTCATCATGGAAGGCGACACCGCCGTCCGCGACGTGATCCGCAAGACCATGGTCGACGACATGGACCTGCTGCCGAGCAACATCGACCTGTCGGCGGCCGAGATCCAGCTCGTGTCCGAGGTGGGCCGCGAGCACACGCTCGTGCGCACCCTTCGTCCCGTCATCGACCACTACGACTACGTGCTGGTCGACTGCCAGCCCTCGCTCGGCCTGCTCACGGTGAACGCCCTCGCGGCCGCGGACGGAGTGCTGATCCCGCTGGAGTGCGAGTTCTTCTCGCTGCGCGGGGTGGCGCTGCTCATCGACACCATCGAGAAGGTCAAGGAACGGTTGAACCCCAAGCTCAACATCACCGGCATCCTCGCCACGATGTACGACCCGCGCACGCTGCACTCACGCGAGGTCATGGCCCGCGTCGTGGAGGCGTTCGGCGAGATCGTGTTCGACGCGGTAATCAACCGCACGGTGCGTTTCCCGGAGACCACCGTCGCCGGTGAGCCGATCACGCGGTGGGCGCCTCGGTCCTCCGGTGCCAACGCGTACCGCGCGCTGGCCCGCGAGGTGATCGCCCGGTGAACCGTCGCCCTTCACTGCCGGGGGCGGCCGAGCTGTTCCGGCTGACCTCTGCCGCTCCTGCGGAAGTTTCTTCTGTCTCGTCGGACGAGGTGGCTCCGCAGCAGCGTCGTGGTTCCGGTCGCACGAAGCACACCACGAAGATCACGGTGTACGTGTCCGACGAGGAACTGATGGCGCTCGAGCAGGCGCGGCTGCTGCTGCGCGGCTCGCACGGCCTGGGCGTGGACCGCGGGCGCGTGGTGCGCGAGGCGATCGCCATCGTGCTGGACGACCTGGAGACGCACGGTGACGCGTCGTTGCTGGTACGCAGGTTGCGCGAGCAGTGACCGAGGAACTCCCTGACGCACCGGTCGACGACGGCAAGTTCAAGGTCCGCCTCACGAACTTCGAGGGCCCGTTCGACCTGCTGCTGCAGCTGATCTCCCAGCACACGCTCGACGTGACCGAGGTGGCGTTGCACCAGGTCACCGACGACTTCATCGCGCACATCCGCGGGATGGGTGACTCGTGGGACCTCGACGAGACCACCGAGTTCCTGGTGATCGCGGCGACGTTGCTGGACCTGAAGGCCGCGCGCCTGCTGCCTGCCGGTGACGTCGACGACGAGGACGACCTCGCTCTGCTCGAGGCGCGTGACCTGCTGTTCGCGCGGTTGCTGCAGTACCGGGCGTACAAGCAGGTGGCTGCTCTGTTCGCCGAGCTGGAGCAGGGGGCGTACCGGCGGTATCCGCGGTCGGTGTCGCTGGAGCCGCGGTTCGAGGGACTGCTGCCCGAGGTGATGCTCGGGGTGACGCCGGACAAGTTCGCCCTGATCGCGGCGGCTGCTTTCCGGCCGAAGCAGAAGCGGACGCTGTCGGTCGCGCACATCCACCAGCACCGGGTGTCGATCCGCGAGACGGCGGACGTTCTGCGAGCGTTGCTGATCGAACGCGGGACGGCGTCGTTCTCGGAGATCGTGGCGGACTGCACCGAGACGATGGAGGTCGTGGCGCGGTTCCTGGCGCTGCTGGAGCTGTACCGGGAGAAGTCGCTGGCGTTCGAGCAGGAGGACCCGCTCGGACCGCTGCAGGTGACCTGGGTCGGTGGGACGTTGGAGGAGGCGCAGGCGCAGGTGCATGCCGGCGATGAGGACGAGGACTACGGCTGATGAGCGAGCCAGTGGTGGGGCCGGACGCGGCAGAGGTGCGGAACCCGGGCCCCGCGTTCGATCAGGACGGTCACGACGACACCGCGGTCGCGTCGGAGGGTGCTGACGCCGGGCCGGAGGGTGCTGAGTCCAAGGCCGTGCCGGAGGGTGTCGGGCCGGAAGGTGCTGAGCTCGAGGCGGCGCTGGAGGGTGCTGAGGCCGGGCCTGAGCGTGTTGAGTCCGAGGCCGTGCCGGAGGGTGCCGAGCCGCAGGGGGTAGCGCTGGAAGGTGCCGAGCCCGAGGTCGCGCATGAAGGTGCTGAGCTCCAGGCCGCGCTGGCGGGTGTCGCGTCGGAGGGCGCTGAGCTCGAAGTCGCGTCGGAAGATGTCGCGCCGGAAAGTGCTGAGCCCGAGCCTGAGGTCGCGGGGGTCCCCCCGGTTTCCAGTCTATCGGGCGGCACCGACAAAAACGGCACGTCAGAGGTCGAGCCTGTGGACAACTCGGACGCCGCCGAAGCCCAGCCTGTTGACGCCGAAGCCGAGCCCGAGTCTGCCGCCGAGCCTGTCGACGCCGCACCGGAAGTCCTCGCCGCCGAAGCCGCGCCCGACCCGGCTGACGCTGCCGCCGACGCCGTACCCGCTGCCGCCGCGCCCGCTGAAGCCGAGCCCGAGCCCGAGATCGAGCCCGACACCGACGCCGCGCCCGCCGCCGAACCCGACACCGACGCTGCCGCCCTTGAGGCCCAGTTGCTCGCCGCCGCCCCCGAGGAAGCCATCGAGGACAGCGGCCTCCCCGACCTCACCGACGACCTGGAGTTCGAGGCCGCGATCGAGTCCGTCCTGCTCGTGGTCGACAGCCCGATCGCCGAAGACCAGCTCAGCAGTGCCCTTGACCAGCCGGTTAAGCGAATCAAGGAAGCACTCCGTAGACTCTCCACCCGGTACACCGAGTCCGGCAGTGGCATCGACCTGCGCAGGGCGGGAGACGGCTGGCGTTTTTACACGCGAGACCGGTACGCCCCGTTCGTGGAGAAGCTGCTGCTCGACGGTCAGCGCGCGAAACTCACCCGCGCGGCCCTGGAGACGCTCGCGGTGATCGCCTACCGGCAGCCTGTTACGCGGGCGCGGATTGCGGCGGTGCGTGGCGTCAACGTGGACGGTGTGATCCGGACCCTGGTCGCGCGGGGGCTCATCGAGGAGACGGGCACCGATAGCGACACGGGTGGGATCCTGTACCGCACGACCGAACTGTTCCTGGAGCGGTTGGGGCTGTCGTCGCTCGCCGACCTGCCCGCAATCGCGCCGCTGCTGCCCGAAGTGGATGCGATCGACGATGTCTGAGAACGAGGGCGTGCGCCTGCAGAAGGTGCTCGCACAGGCGGGGATCGCCTCCCGCCGCGCTTCGGAGGAGCTGATCGACCAGGGCCGCGTCCAGGTCGACGGCAAGATCGTGCGCGAGCAGGGGCGCCGGATCGACCCCGAGACCGCGGTCGTGCACGTGGACGGCGTGCGCGTGCAGCTCCGCGAGGACGTGGTGACGATCGCGCTGAACAAGCCGTTCGGCATGCTGTCCACGATGGAGGACGACCTGGGGCGCCCGTGCGTCGGCGACCTGGTGCGCAACCGCAAGGAGCGCCTGTTCCACATCGGCCGGCTCGACGCCGAGACCGAGGGGCTGCTGCTGCTCACCAACGACGGCGAGCTCGCGCACCGGCTGATGCACCCCAGCTACAACGTCATGAAGACCTACCTCGCCGAGGTGCCGGGTCCGGTCGAGAAGGGCCTCGGCAAGAAGCTCAAGGCCGGCATCGAGCTGGACGACGGCCCGATCAAGGTCGACTCCTTCAAGCTCATCAGCGCCGTGCCCGGCAAGGCCCTGGTCGAGGTGGTCCTGCACGAGGGCCGCAAGCACATCGTGCGCCGCCTGCTCGAGCACGTCGGCTACCCGGTGCAGTCGCTGGTGCGGGTCGCGGTCGGTGACGTCTCGCTCGGCAACCAGCGCCCCGGCTCGATGCGCGTCCTCAACCGCCAGGAAGTCGGCGGCCTGTACAAGCTCGTCGGACTCTGATCAGACTCTGACGCGTGCCCCTCCGGTCCCCCGAGAACCGGAGGGGCCCTGGCGATCCCCCGATCACCACCTGCAACGCAAACGCTACGAGCGAACACGTTGTAAGGGGTCGGCCATGCGCTTTGAACAACACGGTGTAGACAATCGGTCACAGGGGGAGACCGACATGCCACGCACCGAACGTCCGCTGGACTGCGAAGACACCGAGATCGGCAGTTTCGCCGCTGATCTGCGCAGACTTCGCGACAAGGCGGGCAAACCGTCCTACCGCGAGCTCGCCTCACGCGCGCATTACTCGGCGGCGACGCTGTCCGACGCCGCCGGCGGCAAGAAGCTCCCGACGCTCGCCGTCACCCTGGCCTACGTGCAGGCCTGCGACGGAGACGGGCAGGAGTGGGAGCAACGGTGGCGCGCCATCGCCGCCCCGCCGGAGCCGAGGGGCGAAGCGCCGTACGTGGGCCTCAAGGCGTTCCAGAAAGAGGACGCCGACCGGTTCTTCGGTCGCGAGAAGCTCACCGCGAAGCTGGTCGAGCTGGTCGAGGAACGCTCGTTCGTCGGGGTCTTCGGCGCTTCGGGCTCCGGGAAGTCCTCGCTGCTGCGCGCGGGCCTCCTCCCGCGCCTGGACAACGCCCTGATCTTCACACCGGGCGTCCAGCCGCTCGACGAGTGCGCCGTCCGGCTCGCCCAGGCGACCGGTGACTCGGCGGTGGTGCTCCGCTCCGAGCTCACCGACCCCGCCGCGCTGGGCCTGATCGCCCGGCAGCACGACCTCGTGCTGGTCGTCGACCAGTTCGAGGAGATCTTCACCCTCTGCGGTCCCGAGCAGCGCGACTGGTTCGTCGAGGCCCTGGTGGGAGCGCCGCGCGTGGTCATCGGCGTGCGTGCCGACTTCTACGGGCACATCGGCCGCCACCCGGCACTCGTCGAAGCACTCGAAGGCGCCCAGGTCCTCGTGGGCCCGATGACCGCCGACGACCTCCGCCGCGCCATCACCGAACCCGCGCAGCGCGTCGGCGCCACCGTCGAGTCCGCGCTGGTCACCCGCCTCGTCGCCGACGTGGCAGGTCAGGCCGCCGCGCTCCCGCTCGTCCAGCACGCCCTGGTCGAGACCTGGCACCGCCGCCGGGGCATGACGCTCTCGCTCGCCGGCTACGAGCAGGCGGGCGGCGTCGACCACGCCATCGCCCGCACCGCCGAAGCCGTCTACTCCCAGCTCACGCACCGTCAGCAGCTGACGGCCCGAGGGACCTTCCTGCGCCTCATCGCGCTGGGCGAGGGCACCGAGGACACCAAGCGCCGTGCGGCCCGCGAGGACCTCGACGCGGAGGTTCTCGAACGCCTCGCCAACTCCCGCCTCGTCACCCTCACCGAACAGCACGCCGAGCTCACGCACGAGGCGTTGATCCGGTCCTGGCCGCGCCTGCGCGACTGGATCGCCGAGGACCGCGACGCCCTGCGCGTCCACCACCAGCTCACCGAGGCCGCCGCGCAGTGGGGCGGCGACCGCGACCTGCTCTACAAGGGCGCGCGACTGGCCCAGGCCGCCGAACTGAGCCCGCACTCCCTCTCCGAACCCGAACGCGCCTTCCTCACCGCGAGCCAGGCCGACGGCCGCCGCAGGGCGCGCCGGGTCCGAGTGGTGGTGAGCGTCTTGTCGGTGCTGGTCCTGCTGCTGGCGGGCACCGTCGTGTTCGCCGCGGTCAAGGCCGGTGAGGCAACGCAGCAGCGCAACGACGCCCTGGCGGGTCGTGCTGCAACGGAGGTCATGCGCCTGGTCCCGACCGATCCGTTGAAGGCGGCGCGCCTCGCTCTCGCCGCGCACGCGGTGACACCGGCGCCGGTGACGCGCGACGCCGTCCTCAACGCCGACGCCGCCTGGCAGACCAGAGCGGTGACGCCCAGGCCTGGACTGGTCGGCGGGTTCCTGACGATGTCGACGAACAGCGAGTTCCTCATCGCGGCCGACGGGGCCGGGCCGGCCTCGATCGTGGCCAGGTGGGACGCCGAGGGCACGGTGCCGCCGAAGATCGGGGACCAGGTCGTCCAGGTCAGGCTCACCGACGACGATCGGCGGGCCTTCACCTTCGAGAAGTCGGGTCCTGTGCGCATCTGGGACATGGCCGACCCCCGGTCGCCGAAGGAGCTCGGGACGATCTCGCTGCCCCGCCCGTCGCACAGCTTCAGCGTGAACCGGGACGGCACCATGGCGGCGGGTGTCGTCCTGCAGGACGAGATCGGCCTCGGCCAGGCGTTCCTCTGGGACCTGCGCGATCCCGCACACCCCGTCGAGACCCAGTTGCCCGGTACGCACGTCTTCGCCGCCGCGGTGGCTCCGTCCGGTGAAGAGGCCGTGGTGCTGACCCGCACCGAGCCTCAGCGAAAGCTGTTCGCGGACATCTGGGACCTCCGCAACGGTGGCAGATACATCCGCACATCGCTGACGGTCCCCGACCAGACCATCGCCCTCGCGGTCAGCAACAGCGGGAAGCAGTTGGCGGGGTGGACGAGCACGGGCATCACCGTCTGGGACATCGCGGGCGTGCCGGCGGTGTGGGGCACGGTGCCGCGGGTCGCCGCGGACACCCGCAACTTCCTCTTCAGCGCCGACGACCGGCAGATCGCCGTGCAGAACGCCGCCTCGGTGGACGTCTGGGACATCAGCGCGCGCGGCGAGGCGGTCACCGCCGGATCCTTCGGCGGCTTCCGCGGCGCCGCCGACGGACTGCGGTACCGGGACCGGGAGAAGGCCTTCAGCGTGGTCGACGGTCAGCCGGCCACCTGGTCACTGCACACCGATTTGGACAAGGTGAAGGCCGGACTGTGCCGTGAACACGCGATCGAGCTGACCGACGAGGAGTGGCGCCGCTACTTCCCGGACGTGAAGCGGATGCCGGTGTGCTGAACGCCGGATTCGGAAGGCAGGCCCAGGTCCCTCGCGTGCATGTGCGTGGGCCGCGGGTCGTCCGAGAGCCTGCCGCGGTACCAGCCGTCGCCCGCCCACGCGTCGACGTAGAACTTCGCCCCGACGGGGATGCGCCTCGCCGTTTCACCGGGCCAGTGCACGAGCACGCCGCGCGCGATCTCGCAGATCATCAGGGTGGTTGTCGTCGCGGAGTCAGTGGACATGCGCATCGCCCCCGTCATCTTCGGTGCCGGTTCCCCCGAACCGTCATGACGAATGTAGGCAGGACTTCGTTGTACGCGGCCGACGCGCTCAGGTTGACAACGAAGTTCTGGACAAGCGCTGAGGCGGCGGACAAGGCGCTGAGGGCGTTCTGAGCCGTGGGTGACGCTTGTGCGGGTCACCCACGGCCACACCGGCGCCGGTTCGGGGCGAATGACACCGGGGCACGTCCCCGGCACCGACGTTAGGGCGAACGGGTTGTTCACGGTCATGTGTTGGCCGCTGAACAAAGTTCTCTGAACAATGACGGGATGCCGAGACGGGAACGCCCTCTCGACGAGGGCGAGAGCGGTCTTCTGCAGTTCGCCGCTGATCTGCGCCGGCTGCGGGAGCAGGCGGGCAGTCCTACCTACCGGGAGCTGAGCCGGCGGGCGCACTACTCGGCGGCCGCGCTCTCGGAGGCGGCGGGCGGGCGGAAGCTGCCCAGCCTCGCGGTGACGAAGGCGTACGTGCAGGCCTGCGACGCCGACCCGGAGGAGTGGGCGCGGCGGTGGCGGGAGGTCGCCGCGTCCGAACCGGACGGGGCCGACGACAGTCCGTACGTGGGGCTGGCGATGTTCCAGCCGGATGACGCGCCGAAGTTCTTCGGGCGGGAGCGGTTGACGGCCGAGCTGCTCACGTCGAAGAACCGGTTCACGGGCGTGTTCGGGCCGTCGGGCGTGGGGAAGTCGTCGCTGCTGCGGGCCGGTCTCATCGCCCGCACGCGCGAGCCGGTTCTGCTGTTCACGCCCGGCGCGAACCCCGTGGAGGAGTGCGCGGTCGCGCTCGCCCGGCTCACCGGCGCGGATGCCGTCGAGCTGGCCGACGAGCTGCGAGATCCCGCGGCGTTGCACCGCAAGCACGAGCATCTCGTGGTCGTGGACCAGTTCGAGGAACTGTTCACGTTGTGCCGCAGCGAGGAGCTGCGCACGTGGCTCATCGCGGCACTGAGGAGCTGTGCGAAGGTCGTCATCGGCGTGCGCGCGGACTACTACGGCCACTGCGCGCACTATCCCGAGCTCGTCGAGGCGCTGAGCGGCCAGGTCATGGTCGGCGCGATGACGCCGGACGAGCTCCGCCTCGCCATCACCGAACCCGCCGCCGTCGCGGGTGCCAAGGTCGAGACGGCGTTGCTGGCCCGCCTGATGGCCGACGCGGTCGGCCAGGCCGCGGTGTTGCCGCTGCTCTCGCACGCACTCGCGGAGACCTGGCAGCACCGCCGCGGCATGACGCTCACCTTGTCGAGCTACGAGGAGGTCGGCGGCCTCGAACACGCCGTCGCCCGCACCGCGCAGGAGGTCTTCGACGGCTTCACGTCCCGGCAGCAGGCGCAGGCCAGACGCATCCTGCTGCGGCTGGTCACCGTCGAGGACACCAAACGCCGTGCCCACAAGGACGAGCTCGAGGCGGACGACGAAGTGCTGCAGGCGCTGGCCGCGGCCAGGCTCGTCGTCATCGACCGCGACGGCGTCGAGCTGGCGCACGAGGCGTTGATCCGCGGCTGGCCCGCGCTCGGCGAGTGGATCGAGGAGGACCGCGAGAACATCAAGGCGCAGCGCGAGCTCACGGACGCCACGCAGACCTGGGAGTCCCTCGACCGCGATCCCGGCGCGCTGCTGAGGGGCCGCCGGCTGACGAACGTCCCGGCCGGTCTGTCGCTCAACTCCAGGGAACGCGCGTTCCTCGCCGCCAGCCTCGCCGCCGAGGAAGAGGACTCCGCGAGCACCCGAAGACGCACCCGCCGTCAACGCCAGCTGCTCGCCGCACTCGCCGCCCTGATCGTCGTCGCCGCCAGCTCGACCGTCTTCGCCCTGCAGGCCGGCAGAACCGCCGCCGAACAACGCACCGCCGCCGCCGTCCTGAAGGCCGTCGGGGAGGCCGCGATCCTGCGCTCCACCAACCCCGACCTCGCCCAGCAGGTGGCGCTCGCCGCCTACCAGCTCGTGCCGTTGCCCCAGGCGCGCAACGGTTTGCGCCAGGAGGACGTCCCCTCTCAAACCCTGCGCACGGCTCAGTCCGAGGTGACCGCACTGGTGGTGGGCCCGACACAGCAGCAGGTGGTCACCGGCCACCGCGACGGCACTGTGGTGCTGACGGACCTCGAAGACCTCCCGTCCCCGCGCACCTCCCACGACGCCACGAGGCATTCCGGCGCCGTGACGGCCCTGGCGATGGACTCGACCGGCGGCCTCGTCGCCTCCCTGGGCGACGACGGCGCCGTCCACGTCGTCGACGTCTCCCTCAGCAAGCCCCGCGAGCTGACCGTCCTTCCCGCGCGCGCCACCGCGATCGCCTGGCAGGGCACCACCCTCGTCACCACGGACCACGACGGTGCGGTGAGCTTCTGGACCGACGTGCACCTCGAACACCCGCGACTCCTCACCAGCACTCAGCTGGGCCTGGGACCGTTGGCGGGCATGGCTTTCCGCGCCGACGGCCAGATCCTCGCCGCCGTCACCGCCGGCCTTTCCGTCCATCTCGTCGACGTCACCGACCTGCGCAACCCCAAGCTCCTGGCCCTGACCACGAAGTTCGCCGGCGCCGCCCAGTTCTCCGGCCAGAACCTCCTCATGACCACGACCACCACCGCCGTCCACCTCTGGGACACGACCGACCCGCGCAACCCCGTGCTGCGCGCCGAGATCCCGTCCGGCGGCGGCGGGGTGACCTCCGCGTGGCTCGGCACCGGCAGCGTCGCGGTGGCCACGGACGACGGTCTGGTGCGGGTGTGGCGGCTCGAGGACCGCGGCGAGCCGGTCGAGCAGGCACTGCTGCGCCGTCACACCGGCCCGGTCGCGGCGGTGGGCCTGACGCCCAAGGGCGACGAGGTGGTCACGGGCGGCGCGGACATGGCGGTGCGGCTGTGGAACGTGGATCTGCGGGATCCGGCCGTGCGGATCTGCCAGCAGACGATCCGGCGGATGACCCGCGAGGAGTGGCAGCGGTACTTCGGCGACCTCGACTTCACCCCGCCCTGCCGCGACTGAAGGCGAGCCGGTGCGGGTCCGGCCGGTGGAACGATCACCAAGCGATCGGCCGGATGGTGACCGGTTAGCGGGCCGTTAGACGGCAGGCGAACCTCTGGTGGACAATCCGGCCGGGAGGCGGCATGCCACGAGGGGAACGACCGCTGGGTCCGGAGGACACCGCGCTGCTGAAGTTCGCCGGTGACCTGCGCAGACTGCGTGACCAGGCCGGCAAACCGAGCTATCGCGAGCTGGCCAGGCGGGCGAACTACTCGCCCACGGCGTTGTCCGACGCGGCGGGCGGGCGGAAGCTGCCGTCGCTCGCGCTGACGCTGGCGTTCGTCCGGGCCTGCGAGGGCGACGCGACGCCGTGGACCAAGCGGTGGCGTGAGCTCGCCGCCGAGCACACTCTGCCACTCCACCCCAACGCACCGTATCCGGGCGGCGAACCGTTCGGTGAACACGACGCGAAGAGGTTCTTCGGTCGTGAGTGTCTGGTCGAGCAAGTCGTCGAGTCGGTCAAGGCCAAACCGCTCACCGTTCTCGTCGGAGCCTCGGGCGCGGGACGAACCTCCCTCATCCACGCCGGCCTGAAGCCCGCCCTCGACGACGCCGTGGTGATCACGCCCCGCGACAACGCGCTCGAGGACCTCGCCGGGGCCCTCGCCGAGATCTTCGAGAACACCACCGCGGACCAGCTCGCGAGGGAGTTCCGGCAGGACCCCGACCACCTCAGGCTCAGGATCCGCCAGCACCGGCCCGGTCTCACCCTCCTCGTCGACGACTTCGAGAAGGCGCTGGACCAGCAGGACTTCGTCACCGCCCTCACCCGCTGCCCGCACGTCGTCGTCGCGGTCCGCGCGGACCACCGCGACCGGTGCGAGGCCCTGGGCGGCACCGAGATCGTCATCGAGCCGATGAGCGCGGACCAGTTGCGCCGCGCGATCACCGAGCCCGCCGCCAAGATCGGCGCCACCGTCGAGACCGCCGTGATCGCCAGGCTGGTCGCGGACGCCGCGAACCAGCACGCGTTGCCGCTGGTGCAGCAGGCGCTCACCGAGACGTGGCGGCGCAAGCGCGGCATGACGATGTCGCGGGCGGGGTTCGAGGAAGCGGGCGGCATCGAACACGTCGTCGCGCAGACGGCGAACACCCTCTTCGACAGCCTCGAAGAGGACGACCGCAACGCGCTGAAGAGAGTCTTCCTGCGGCTCGTTTCGGTGCAGCGCAACGGAATCGTGCAGCGCCGCACCCGCAGGCTCGACCTCGACCCGCGGCTGCTGGACCTGCTCGCCCAAGCCAGGCTCGTCACGTTGACCGAGGACGGCGTCGAGCTCGCCCACGACGCGGTGCTGCGCTGGCCCCTGCTCACCGAGTGGATCGACGCGGAACGCGAGAACCTGAGCACGCACCAGCAGCTCGTCACCGCGATCGAGCTGTGGGAGGCGAGCGACCGCGACCCGCTGGCGCTCTACCGGGGCGCGCGGCTGCGCAAGGCCAAGGAGCTCGGCGAGTTCCTGACGGCGCAGGAACGCCGGTTCGTCGACGTCAGCACCAGACGTGAGACGCGGCGCTCGACGGCGTTGATCGCGGTGATGGCCGTGCTGCTCGCGCTCGTGCCCGGCACGGTCGTTTACGCGCTGGCCAACGAGCGCCAGCTCACCGAGATGCACGACCGGGAACTCGGCGGCAAGGCGATCTCCGAGTCCGAGGCGCTCATGGAGCAGCGCCGGCCGTACGCGGACAAGTACGCGCTGGTCGGCTACAAGGTCAGCCCGTCGCCCGACTCCGAGAAGGTGCTGCGGCTGGCCAACGCGGTCGCGCGCGGGATCCCGTTCACCGGCACCACCGCCGACGACGCCGCCGTGCTGGTCGCCCCGCGCGGGGAGCTGGCCGCGGTGACCGACGAGGACGGCACCGACCGCGTGTGGGGCATCGACGGGGACACCGCGGTGCCCGGCAAGCGGTTCTTCGACCGGCACACGGTCGTCAAGTTCGCCGAACATCGTGCGGTCACGAAGGACGCCGCCGGCCGTCAGCACCTGTGGGCGGTCAACAGCGCTGAGGACGTCACCTATCTCGCGCCGCTGCAGGACCGCTTCCGGACGCTGGACATCAGCGCGAACGGCTCGCGGATCATCGGCAGGATCGGTGACGCGGTCGAGCCCGAGCTTCCGACGCCGAGCGCGGCCGATCACCTCGAGCTCCTCGACATCGTCGACCCGAAGCACCCCCGCAAGCTGCCGGTGCCGGAGCGCGACGCGGGAGCCGTGGCGCTGAGCCAGGACGGTCGCGAGCTCGCGACCGCGGTCTGGGACGCGGCGAAGGGCCAGACCACGATCGGGTTCTGGAGCATCGGTGGCACCGTCGAAAGCATCACGCCGGCGTTGACCAGGAACGCCATCGTCCGCGGCCTCACCTACAGCGGCGACAACCGGTGGCTCTCCGTCGAGCTCTCGCCCGCGGCCGTCGTCGAGGTGTGGCAGCGCGTGCCCAGCGGGAAGCCCGTGCTGCGCGCGACGCTCGACAGCGTCCTCCGCACCGCCTCGCACGTCACGTTCTCCGACGACGACCGCGTGGCCGTCGTGCGTGACAACGTTTTCGAGGTGCGGCGGCTCTACACGTCGGGACGTGACGCGGACCGGCTCGTGTACGTGTCCGGGCACGGACACGAGATGCGCGCGGTGTACCGGCCGCAGCAGGGCGACTTCCTCGTGCGCAGCGGGAGCCAGAACCCGGAGCTGCTGCCGTACGACCTCGACAGCACCCGCATCATCAAGAAGATGTGTGAAAAAGACGGCGCGCGGCTCACGGACTCCGAATGGGTGAAGAGCTTCGGCGAAGTGGAGCGCGTCAAGGTCTGCTGAACCGCCCCGAGGTCTGGGAAACAACCTGGAGTTGAGCAAGCACGCATTGTGAAGGGGAGATCCACTCTCTAGGGTGACCGAGTGCGTGCGTTCACAAGGGGACTCCTCGGCATCGCCGGGTTTCTCGTGCTGTGGGAGCTCTTAGGACGCTCTCCGCTTCTCCCTGCGGACTCACTGCCGCCACCGTCCGTCGTGTTCGGTGAGCTGGTCACGCAACTGACCTCGCCGGCGTTCATCAGTCATGTCGTGGCAACGGTCCTGGCACTGCTGATCGCCATCGTGATCGCCGTCGCCATCGCGGTGCCGAGTGGACTCGTCCTCGGCAGCATCCCGGCCGTTCGTCACGCGACGCGCGCGGTCATCGAGTTCCTGCGCCCGATCCCTTCTGTGGCACTGATTCCGCTCGCCCTGGTGATGCTCGGCTTCGGTCCGGAAACCAAGATCACGCTGGCCGTGTACGCGGCGTTGTGGCCGATCCTGTTCAACACCATTTACGCGCTCGACGAACTGGACCCGCTTCTCGTCGACACCGCAAGGGTTTTCGGCACCGGCCGGCTCGGCGTGCTGTTCCTGGTAGCGCTCCCGAGCGCGTTGCCGTTCGTCCTCACCGGAATCCGGCTCGCGGCGACGACCGCGCTGGTCGTGATGGTGAGCGTCGAGCTCATGGCGGGCAGCCAGGTGGGACTGGGCTACTTCATCATGGAGGCCCGCAGCGGGCCGGGCCGGATGGACCAGGTGCTGGTCGGCACCGTGGTCGCGGGCGCGATCGGCGTCCTGCTGAACAACGGCCTCGAACGCGTCCGCCGGCGTTGGGTGGCCTGGTGACCAAGTTCCTGCAGCGGTGGACCGTGTTCGCCGGTCTCGTCGCCATTTGGCAATTGCTCGGCTGGCTCGCCGACGACCCGTTCTTCCCGCCGCCGTCGAAGATCCTTCAGGCCGCGTGGGAGTGGTGGGTCGTGGAGCCCGCGAACTTCACCGACCACGTCGTGCCGTCGATCGCGCGGCTGCTGTCCGGGTGGGCCATCGCCTCGGTGATCGGAGTGTCGCTGGGACTGCTGCTGGGCCGCTCCGACCGGGCGATGGAGTACGCGGGACCGCTGCTGGTGTTCCTGCGCTCGATCCCGCCGCCCGCGCTGGTACCGGTGTTCCTGCTGCTGTTCCGCGGCGGCACCTCGATGCAGCTGGCGACCATCGTGTTCGGTGTCATCTGGCCGGTGCTGCTCAACAGCGTGGACGGTGCCCGTTCCGTCGACGTGACCAAAGTGGACACTTCCGCCGTCTTCCAGATCCCGCGCTGGCAATGGGTTCTCGGAGTCGTTCTGCCCGCCGCGTCGCCGAAGATCTTCGCCGGCCTGCGGGTGTCCCTGTCCTTGTCGTTGGTGCTGATGGTGATCTCCGAGCTCGTGGGCACGGACAACGGCATCGGATCGCAGCTCATGCAGGCACAGCGCGAGTTCGACTACACGCGCATGTGGGCCGGCGTCGTCCTGTTGGGCGTGCTCGGCTACGGACTCAACACCGCGCTGCTTGCGGTGGAACGCAGGGTGTTGGCGTGGCAACCGAGGAGTCGGGATGAGCAACATGCTTGAGGTGGCCGACCTAGGCCACACCTACGGCGACTACGAGGCCATCGGCGGCCTCACGTTCACCGTGCGCGCCGGTGAGCTGGTGTGTGTGGTGGGACCGTCCGGGTGTGGCAAGTCGACGCTGCTGCGCACGATCTCCGGGCTCGTCGCGCCTTCGCGTGGTGACGTGTCCTTGAACGGCTCGCACCTCGCGGTGGTGTTCCAGGACTACTCGCGGTCGCTCTTCCCGTGGCTCTCGGTGCAGGGCAACGTGGAGTTCCCGCTGCGGTCGTTGCCGCGCGCCGAACGCCGCAAGCGTGCCGCCGAGGCGCTGGAGTGGGTCGGGCTGTCCGCTGCGGCTCGCAAGCGGCCGTGGCAGCTTTCCGGTGGCATGCAGCAACGTGTGGCGATCGCGCGCGCTCTGGCGTACCGGCCCTCGTTGTTGTTGATGGACGAGCCGTTCGCCTCGGTGGACGCGCAGACGCGGTTCGAGCTGGAGGACCTGTTGCTTCGCGTGCGCCGTGAACACGACACGACCGTTCTCGTGGTCACGCACGACATCGACGAGTCGGTGTACCTGGGGGACAGGATCCTGGTGTTGTCGGGTTCTCCCGCACGGCTGGTGGCCGATCTGGAGGTGCCGTTGCCCGCCGAGCGCGACCAGGTGACGACGCGGACCGACGAGGGGTTCGTGGCGCTGCGGTCGAAGGTGGCGCGGCTGCTGAACGTCGGCAAGCCCACGCTGGACGTGGAGAAGTGGGCCGCGGCGGAGCGCGAGTCGCTCAGCGAGACCGTTTCTTCCTGACAGAATTTCGCGAGTGACCGACTGGAACCTGTTCCTCGTCGTCGACGCGGAGCCTGTAGAGGTGTCTGGCGGGCGGGACAGGGTTGTGCTGCTCGAGGGCCGGCGGCTGCTGGCGTTGCCGGACAACGGCTACCAGCTGCTCCTGGCGTGGGTCGCCGGCCCGCGCCGGGTCGTTCGCACGCCTGTGCCTATGCACCCGGACCAGGACATCATCGACACGTTCGTCAATTCGTACCTGGTGGACGCCGGTGTGCCGCCAAGGCCGCGTGGGTTCGCCTGGTACCTAGACCTGCCGGTCGGGATGGCGCCACCGGACGTGTGGACCGCGGTCGACGAGGGTGGGACGCACGGGTCGCCTGTGGACCTGCGCCGCGTTCGTGAGGCGATGAAGCGGGGAGTCGGCACGCTCTACGACCAGGCTTGAGAACGGATCAGCCCCGGACCGCCGCGGTCCGGGGCTGATCTGCGTCGCACGGGCGACAGGGCTTGCGAGAAGGCCCGCCAGCCAACGAGAAGCCATCGACCGTGCGAAGTACTGCGGGAGGGTGTGTGAGCAAGACCTGGGGGAGGCAGGCACCCGCACTCGGGGGCAGAGTGCTGGGGGTGCCTGCCATCCGTTCCCCCGTGAACCGCCAGGAACGACTCAGAAGTGGACGTCCACGTCGTTGTGGTTGCCGATGCCGTCGAGCACGTGGATGTCGCCGACGTTGACGTCACCGATGACCTGGCCGAGGTCGTGGTGCAGGTCGTTGTGGACGTCGCCGACCTGCGCGACGTCCTGAACCACGTTGTCGGTCACGTTCGCGACGTCGTGCACGTCCGCGACGTCCTTGACCAGCACGTCGGCGTGCTTGACGAGCACGTTGGCGTCGACGGCGTTCTTGGTGAGGACGTCGGTGTCGAGGTCCTTCACGAGCACGTTGGACACGTCGTGCACGTCCGCCACGTCGGTCACCTTGGTGATCACGGCGTTGTCCGAGACGTTCGAGACGACGTCGGTGCCCTTCAGAACGGTGGCGTCGAGGGTGTTCGACACGTCGCCCAGGCCGGAGAAGTCCGAGACCAGCGCGGTGATGGCGGAGGGAGCGGCGATGTTCGTCAGGTTCGCCACGTCGGCCACGTTGGTGACGCCCTCCGCGTTGCCCGCGATCTGCAGCAGGCTGTCGACGGCCGGCAGTTCGCTGCCGCCGAGGACGTCGTCGATCGCGTCGACGTTCGCGACGGACGCGGCGTCGAGGACCAGCGGCAGGATGTCGTGGACGTCGCCCGCGGTGATGTCGCTCAGGCCGGCGGCCTCGAGGCAGCCGAGCGGGTCCTGCTGGAACGCCTCGCGGGCGTCCAGGTCGGTCAGCAGGCCGAGGGTGAAGTCGTGCAGGGTGATCTGCTCGGTCTGCACCGTGGTGCCGCCGGTCTCGACGGTGGTGTCACCCGACTGGACCGTCGTCGGGCCGGTCTGCACCGTGGTCGTCTCGGTCTGCTGCTGCATGGGACTCAAGCTCCTGTAGCTGAATCGGGGGATGTCGTGTTGAACCGTATGGATGAACGACATCCCCCGGCATCGGGAGTTGGCCCCAGATCGTGACGAAACGAGATCCCTAGGGGGACGGTGTCACTCGTTAGGGGACCCCGGGACTCACCCCAGAGGGCGAGATCTGTG
The DNA here is from genome assembly GCF_040629405.1 of Lentzea sp. NPDC005914. Taxonomy (NCBI): domain Bacteria; kingdom Bacillati; phylum Actinomycetota; class Actinomycetes; order Pseudonocardiales; family Pseudonocardiaceae; genus Lentzea; species Lentzea sp. NPDC005914. Next base: position 36,622 of record NZ_JBEXVQ010000017.1, read on the forward strand.
CCCTCAGGGGCCGACGTAGTTCTCCGCGAAGGTCGCGCGGTAGGCAGGTGACTCGGCCAGGTGCTCCAGCCGGGCCTGCGCCAGGCGTCCGAAGAACGGCGAGCTCACGTCGGTGTGGATCATGTTCACCATCCACTGGGAAAATTCCTGGGCCCGCCAGACGCGGCGCAGGCAGTCCTCCGAGTAGGTCTTGAGGCCGGTCTCGGACCCGGTGGCGTAGAAGTCCATCAGTGCACGTCCGAACGTTGCGGCGTCGTTCATGGCGAGGTTCATGCCCTTGGCGCCGACCGGGCTGATGATGTGGGCTGCGTCACCCAGCAGGAAGAGCCGTCCGTACGACATGGGCTCCACGACGTGGCTGCGCATGTCCAGCACGCGCTTCTCGATGATCTTGCCCTCGGTCAGCGACCACGGTGAGCCGTGCAGTGTGAAGCGCTTGTGCAACGCCTCCCACACTTGCTCGTCGGACCAATCCGACGCTTTAGTTCCGACCGGCACCTGGAGGTAGAAGCGCGATATGGAAGGTGACCGGAGCATGTGTCCGGCGAAACCATCCTCGTGCAATGCATAAATGATGGCTTTAGTCGACGGCGGGGCCTCCGCGAGAATTGCCAGCCACTCAATCCCGTGCTGGTGCGTGAATTCTGACAGCACCCCCTCGGGAATGGACGGCCGGCACACGCCGTGAAACCCGTCGCACCCGGCGACGAAGTCGGCGCTGACACACGTGCGCACACCATCGGCGCTGGTCCAGTACACGGACGGCTCAGAAGATGTCAGGTCTCGCAACTCCACGTCGCTGACCGAGAAGCGGATGTCACCCCCGGCGTCCAGGAAAGACCCGATCAGGTCTTTGACCACTTCCTGCTGGGGGTACACGTAGTGGTTGCGGCCTCCGTACAGATCGCTGTACGCCACCTGGAACGCCTGTCCGTTCACGCGGAATTCACACGTTCCGTGACGGTCTGCTTCCATCAGTAAACGATCGGCGAGTCCGAGCGACTCCAGCATGGTTACGGAGCGATGTTCCAGGACTCCCGCCCGTTGCCGGGTTTCCACATGAGCACGACTAGCTTTTTCGAGGACGACGCAGTCGATACCTGACTGCTGGATCAGGTTTGCCAAGGTCAGACCGGCCGGCCCGGCGCCGACGACCGCTACCGCGCGCTTCAACTGAGGTTCTCCTAGCGCTAGACCTGCTGTGCTTAGATGCTCACCGCAGGTAGTGGACTGGAACCTGCGCGTGTCGGTCAACTGGGGTCTTTTGGAGCAGTATCACTACTCTGAGTGGTTGACCGTCGCGCTAACCCCGCAACGACGACACCGCTCCGACAGGAGAGTGCTCCCGATGACTCGAAGAGTCCGCCGTATGGCCGTCCGTGGCATCGCCCTTGCCACGCTGCTCGCCACCGTGGCGAGCTGTGGACTGCTCGGCGGCAAAGAGCCGGCGCCCGCAGCGTCCGGCAACGGCCAGGTGGAGAAGTCGAAGATCACCCTGGGGGTCCTGCCGATCCTCGACGTGGCTTCAGTGCACGTGGCCAACAAGAAGGGCTACTTCAAGGAAGAGGGCCTTGAGGTCGAGCTCAAAACGATTCAGGGTGGTGCTCAGGCGATCCCCGGCCTGGTCAAGGGCGAGCTGGACATGACCTTCGGCAACTGGGTCTCGTACTTCCTCGCCGAGTCGAAGGCAGTCGGGAAGGACGTCGGCGGCATCAAGCTGATCGCCGACGGCTACCAGGCCAAACCCGACATGTTCCTGATCTTGGCGGCCGGTGACTCCGCCATCAAGAGCCCGCAGGACCTGGCGGGCAAGACCATCGCGATCAACACGTTCAAGAACATCGCCGAACTGACCGCGAAGGCGACCCTGGAGGCCGCGAACGTCGACCCGAAGACGGTCACGTTCAAGGAGCTGCCGTTCCCGGACATGCAGGCGGCGGTCGCGAACAAGACCGTCGACGCGGCGTTCATGGTCGAGCCGTTCATCACCCGCGCTCAGCGCGCCGCCGGCCAGGTCAAGATCCTCGACGCGGCGTCCGGCCCGACCGACAACATCCCGATCGCGGGTTTCGCGACCACCGGCAAGTTCGCCCAGGACAACCCCAAGACGGTGGCCGCGTTCCAGCGTGCGATCGCCAAGGGCCAGGCCGACGCCGCCGACCGTCCCACGGTCGAGCCGCTGCTCGTCGAATACGCGAAGGTCGACAAGGAAACCGCTGGTCTCGTCCACTTCGGCGCCTTCCCGACCACGCTCGACGCGACCCGGCTGCAGCGCATCCCGCAGCTGATGCAGCGCTACGGGCTGCTCGACAAGGAGTTCGACGTCAAGCCGATGCTCATCCAGCCCTCCGGCAGTTGACGAACAGCGCGGGCAACTGTGATCGCGCCGTGATCACAGTCGCCCGCGCTCTCGTTTCCTCCAGATGAATTATCGGTAAGGGGCCGTTTAGCCGCCCAGCTCACAAGTTGTTGATTCTCGAACCAGCTGTTTTTGTCGTCCGAACGGCGGTATGAGAACCGTGTGTTTTACACCAAGATCCACCAGGTTTGCAGCTATTAAACGGGGCGGGGAGTGTTGACGGTGCGCGGTCGTGAGGACCAGCGAGGCATCGACCGGTTCCGCCTACGCAACTGGCGGCTGCGGAGCAAGCTCGCGGTGGTGTTGCTAGTTCCGGCCCTGAGCACCGCGACTCTCGCGGGCCTGCGCCTGAACACCCAGCTCGACGATGTGGAGCTGTTCGGCACCGTCCAGCGCGAACTCGCTGTCAGCCACCAGGCCGCGAAGGTGGAGAACGCGCTTCAGGTCGAGCGCGACTGGGCAGTGCAGTGTGTCGCCGCAGGCAGGCAGAACGCGTGTCCCGAACACGCCGCCCGCACCGGCCTCACCGACACGGCACTGGGCGGATATCGGGACTCGGGCGCGACGGCCACCGCGTTGAGCGCGCCCCTGAAGGAAGCTTTCGGCAAGTCGCTGCAGGCGCTGGACGGCCTGGCGAGCCTGCGCATCACGATCTTGAGCACGAAGTACCCGGACATGGCCGTGATCGGTGCCTACAACCAGATCATCGCCTCGCTCGGCCAGGTGCACCGTGCCGCGATCTCGAGCCTGAGCGAACCGGCGATCGTTCCGCTGGTCTCCGCCGCGCAGGCGCTGTACCAGGCGCAGGAGCAGCTCGGCCAGCAGAACTCGATCCTCACCGCGACCGCGCTGCGCAAGGGTTTCGCGCCCGGTGGCGCCGACGAGCTGCGTGCCGCGCAGTCCCGGCTGGACGCGGCGCTCAACGAGTTCAACGACGTGGCCTCCGCGCAGAACCAGCAGAAGTTCCAGGACAAGGTGTCCGGTTCCTCCGTCGACGGCCGCAACCGCCTGGTGAAGCTCGCGCTGGCGCAGGACGCCGAGGGCAAGCCGGTGTCCATCACGGACGCCGAGGTCCTCAAGATCGGTGAGGACACCGCGAACCTGCTGCGCGAGGTCGCGGTGGACCTGGAGGGCCAGGCCGACGCCACGACCTCGAACCTCGCGAGCATCGCGCGCACCGACGCGTGGCGTGACGCCGCACTGGTCGCCGCGTCGCTGCTCGTCGCGTTCGGTCTGATGGCGATGGTCGCGCAGTCGATGCTGCGGCCGCTGCGCATCCTGCGCCGCAGCGCGCTCGACGTCGCCCGCAACCAGCTGCCCGAGGCCATTCGCCGAATCCGTTCGCACCGCGACCCCGAACGCGCCGCGGAAGAGGCGATCGTCCCGGTGCCGCTCAACACGACCGAAGAGGTCGGCCAGGTCGCGCGGGCGTTCGACCTCGTGCAGCGCGAAGCCGTCCGCCTCGCCGTCGAGCAGGTGGCACTGCGCGCGAACGTCAACGACATGTTCATCAACCTGTCGCGGCGCTCGCAGGCGTTGGTGGAACGCCAGATCAGCGTGATCGACCGGCTCGAGCAGGACGAGCAGGACCCCGACCACCTGGCGTCGTTGTTCGAGCTCGACCACCTCGCCACGCAGATGCGCCGCAACAGCGAGAACCTGCTGGTGCTCTCCGGCACGACGGTCAACCGCCGCGTGACCCGCCCGGTCGCGGTCGCCGAGGTGCTCGGCGCCGCGGTGTCCGAGGTCGAGAAGTACGCGCGCGTCCAGATCGCGCCGACGCCGGACCTGATGGTGCAGGGCCGCGTGGTCAACGACCTCGCGCACCTCGTCGCCGAGCTGCTGGACAACGCGACCGCGTTCTCCAAGCCCACCACCAAGGTCACCGTGCGCACGATCGAGACCCGCAAGGGCGAGATCGCGATCCGCATCCACGACCGCGGCGTCGGCATGCAGGACGCGGACATCGTCGAGTCCAACGCGAAGCTCGCCGAGCCGCCGGAGGTCGACGTCTCGGTGGCCCGCGAGATGGGCCTGTACGTGGTCGGCCAGCTCGCCAAGCGCCACGAGATCCGCGTGACGCTCGCGAACAACGACGACATCGAGGGTGGCGTCACCGCCCAGGTGATCCTGCCGGTCTCGTTGCTGCACAAGGGACCCGCGCCCGCGCTGCCGTTGCCCGTCGCCACGCCCGTCGAGACCACCAACGAGGGTCTCGCCGGCGTGCCGAAGTGGACGCCGGAGTACCCGGTCCTGCTGCCGGCCGCTGCCGAGGAGCCCGACGAGTCCTCCGGACGTCATCGCATCGAGCAGACGTCCGCGGACGGCCTGTTCACCGCTCGCGTCGAGGCGGCCGAAGGGTCCTCTGAGGACGGTTACTCCTACGAGCCGCCGATCGAGCGGCCCGCAGAGCCCGCCGACTCGGCGACCGAGATCTTCCCGGCCGTCAGGGACGAGCTCGACGTCGAGGAGATCGACGCCGACAGCCTGTCCCGGTGGTTCATGACCCCGGCCGCGTCACCGCAGCGGCCCGGCGGTGTGGTCTCCACGGCCGGCGAGGCCACTGTTATCGTTCCCTCCACAAAGGACGTTCCGGCAGCGGAGCCGGAACACGACGAGTCCGAACCTTCCACGGTGAACGGCCTGCCCAAGCGGCAGCGTTCGCCGGAACCTTCGAAGCCCGAGGCACCAACGGCGGTGCCGCGCGCGGTCGCAGACTTCGCCGTGTCCGACTGGGGATCGGCCGACGAGGGCTGGCGTGCCGCCGGGGCGCTGGAAAGCAGCGTGCCCGCGCAGACGACGGAGAACGGCCTGCCCAAACGCGTCCCGAAGGCGCGCCTGGTGCCGGGCTCCTCTCCTAAACCGTCGTCCCCCGTTCCCCAGTTGGCGGCCGCCGGGACCGGAGGCCGTTCCGCGGAACGACTCCGGCAGAGGTTCGCCACGTACCAGAAGGGTGTCCAGATGGGCCGTGACTCGCTCTTCGACTCGGCCGTCGGCGGCATCCCCGTGATCGCAGAAAGGGAACACCAGTGACCACCGCGACTGAGGAACTGGACAACTTCAGCTGGCTGGTCGAGGACTTCGTCAGCAGGGTCGCCGGTGTCGCGCACGCGATCGTCGTCTCGGCGGACGGTCTGCTGCTCGCCTCGTCGGACCGCCTCCCGCACGACCGTGCCGAACAGCTGGCCGCCGTATCCTCTGGTCTGGTCTCACTGAACCTCGGCGCGGCGCGCTGCTTCGAGGCGGGTGAGGTGAAACAGACCGTCGTCGAGATGGAACGGGGCTATCTTTTCCTGATGTCCATCAGCGACGGGTCCTGCCTCGCCGTGCTCGCCGCGCCCAACTGCGACATCGGGCTCATCGGCTACGCGATGACCCGCCTGGTGGAACGGGTCGGACTCCAGCTGACGCCGGAGATCCGTGCCCAGCTGCACGTTTCCATGCGCGCCTGAGTAGAGAGAAGCTCCCCATGAGCAACGGTGCTCCGGGTCGTCCCGGGTCACCTGGGGTCGACCTGACCGCGACGTCGGCGAAGATCGTCGTCGCGGGCGGGTTCGGCGTCGGTAAAACGACGTTCGTCGGCTCGGTTTCCGAGATCACCCCGCTGACCACCGAGGCCGTCATGACGCAGGCCTCGGTCGGCGTCGACGACCTGTCCGCGGTCCCGGACAAGGTCACCACCACGGTGGCCATGGACTTCGGCCGCGTGTCGCTGGACAAGGACCTGATCCTGTACCTGTTCGGCACGCCGGGACAGCACCGGTTCTGGTTCATGTGGGACGACCTGGTCCGCGGCGCGATCGGTGCCGTCGTCCTGGTCGACACGCGCCGGATCGACGAGGCTTTCGCGCCCATCGACTTCTTCGAGGACCGCGAACTGCCTTACGTGATCGCGGTGAACTGCTTCGACGGCCTGATGCACCACCGGGCCGAGGAGGTGCGGGACGCGCTGACGATCCCGTCCTCGGTGCCGATAATTCCTTGCGACGCACGGAACCGGCAGTCGACGAAACAGATCCTGATCGCGCTGGTGGAGCACGCGCTGCGCCAGCCGTCGTTCGCCTGAACCGCCTCATCTCGTTGACGCCCTCTGGACCATCAGATCCAGAGGGCGTCAACAGTTATACCCCTCTTCTGGCGGCGGTCTGTTCGTGGCTGTGGAGCGCAAAACCGCAGCGCAGGAGGGGCTCACCTACCAGGGTTCTGGACCGTGTCAGGGCTGTTTGACACTTGACTCTTCTTGTGTGCCAACGCTTCGGCGATACAGTCGGGATGCAATTACCCTGCATTGCGAGGAGATTCCTGTGTTCCTGCGCAAAACAATTGCTGTGCTCGCCAGCGCCGCCGCCCTGTCTCTCGGCGTCGTGGGCACCGCACAAGCAGCTCGCACCATCACTTACGACTCCACCGGTGCGGCTCTGTACGAGTCGGACATCACGGAGGCCGTGAAGGTCTGGAACGCGAGCGTGAAGAACGTCCAGATCAGGAAGGCCGCCGCGGGGACGCGCGCGAACTTCACCATCGTGTCCGACCCCGGCTGGCCGCGGGCACAGCCGACGACGCTCGGCAACGGCAAGATCTGGATGGGCAAGCAGGCGGTCGACCAGGGCTACTACAAGATCCGCATCGCCGCCCACGAGATCGGGCACATCCTGGGCTTGCCGGACATCAAGCCCGGTCCGTGCTCCAGCCTGATGTCCGGTTCCACCGGCGGCATTCCCTGCAAGAGCGTCGCCCCGAACGCGGCGGAGAAGTCCCGTGTCGAGCGGAACTTCGCCGGTACTGCCAAGGCCGACCTCGCGACGGTCGAGGACGCTGCCTGATCTGACGAAGAAGGTAGGTCTCCCGCGGAACTATCGCGGGAGGCCTACCGCCAGGTCCACGCCCAGCGCCTGAAGCTCGTCGCGATCGCCCGGACCGCCGATCACGTGCACTCCCGCCGATCGCAGCAACGGCACCATCAGCGCCAGTCCCTGCCGCGCCAGCCGTTCCGAGAGCGGCGACGCGAGCCGCACGCCCCACACCGGGCTCCGGTCCACAGTGGACAAACCGGTGAACCCGCCGCCGAACTCGTGCAGCAACACGTGGACACCCATGTCGTGCAGCACCTCGAGGTTCTCCTCGCCGTCGGGCATCGCCCGCACGTCCAGCGCCAGGAACAACGACGAAGCCGGGAAAGCACACGCACGCAGGTTCGACCGCACGTGCGCCGCCAGGTCCGGATCCCGTGACTGGTCCCGGGACAACCGGATCAGCACCGGCTCCCCTCGCGAACACGCGTCCTGCAACACCATCTGCCCGACGCGCGCGGCCAGCCCGAGAGCGTCCGCATAGGCCACGACGTCGTCGTGCCGCGAAGCACCCCACCTCAGGGACGCCTCGACGAAGGCCAGCGAGCCCGAAACCCACGACACCGGCGCGTACTCGACAGAGATCTCGCCGTTCTCGAAGGCACCGGGCATCGCCGCGATCCGCGCGAACCGGCCACGATCAGCCACGTCGGCCTCGTGGTCGTAGATCGCCCACTGTCTCTTGCCGCCGGTCTCCGCGCGCCGCAACGTCGAGTGCGCCCGCCGCAGCACCGCGATCGGATCGACTCCGGGCCCGGCCGCGTGCACGAACCCGATCGATGTCGACACCGCGACGCCCGCGCCCTCCAGGTACACCGGCTCGGACAGCTCCTCGTCGATGGTCGCCGCCAGCGCCGCGACGTCCGGCGAACCCTGGATCAGCACGGCGAACTCGTCGCCACCCACCCGCGCCACGACCGCGTCCGGCAGCACCACCCGCAACCGCCGCGCGACCTCCACCAGCACCGCGTCGCCGGCGACATGACCCAGGCCGTCGTTCACGATCGTCAGGCTGTCGACGTCCAGGTACCCCAGCGTGTGCGGCTCGCCGGACGCCAGCGCCGACTCCAGCTTGTCGAGGAACGACCCGCGGTTCGGCAGCCCGGTCAGCAGGTCCGTCAACGACTGGTGCCGCAACCACTCCTGCAGCATCCGCTGTTCGGTCACGTCCTCGATCAGCGCCACGTGGAACTTCGGCAGCCCGTCCGACCCGCGCAGCACCGACAGCACGACGTTCGCCCACACCGTGTCACCGTTGCGGCGCGTCAGCTCCCACTCGCGCCGGTCAGTGTCCACAGAGGACACGATCATGCGTGCGCCCGCCGACGCCAGTGCCAGCGCGTCGGCCTCGGCGAACAGCTCCTTGGGCATCTCCTCGTACCCGAGGATCGACGCCAGTGCCTCGTTCGCCTCCACGACGGTGCCCTGCAGGTCGAAGATCGCGATGCCCACCGCGGTCGACGCGAAGACCTGGGCGAACCGGGCCTCGCTGTCGTGCAGGTCGCGCTGAGCGTCCTCGACGGCCTTCAGCAGCGCGTTCTTGACCTTCTCCTGCTCGGCGAACAGCTGGTCGCGCGTCGCCCGCACGTACCCGGCCGCCAGCGCGCCGAGCACGTCGGGCGGGAACTCCGCGGCGAGGACCTCCAGCGTGCGCCGCAACGAGTCCGGGCCGGTGAAACGCTTGCGCACCAGCCACGCGCCGACCGCCGGCCCAGCCTGATCGACACCGGTCTGCGAGGCACGCAACCGGGCGGCGTGTTCCTCGAGATGCTGCGTCAGCTTTCGCCGTGACATCGGCGAGTACGCGCTCTCGATCAGAACAGCCGCCCAGCGCTGTGCCAGGGGCGCGATGGCCATCAGGGTTTGCGGCCCACCGCGGCGTAGAGGTTGGCCTTCGACGGGTCCGAGCCGACGTCCTCCGGCGTCTCGGGCCGCCACTCGGGCGTGAACACGATGCCGGGCTCCACGATCTCCAGCCCTGACAACATGTCCGTCACCTGGGCACGCGTCCGCGGCGTGATCGGCTCCGCGGTGCGGGCGAAGATCTCCTCACCGGCCGCCATCGCCGCCGGCATGCTGTCCGCGGTGAAGTGCGACAGCGCCAGGTACGACCCGGACGAGAGCGATTCCACGTAACGGGAGAGCACGCTCCACGGATCGTCCGAGTCCGGGATGAACTGCAGGACGCCGACGACGAGAAGCCCGATCGGCTGGGAGAAGTCGAGCAGCTCCCGTGCCTGCGCGACGACCTTCTCCGGCTCGCGCAGGTCGCCCAGCAACGCCGTCACGTTCGGCTCGCCGGCCAGCATCAGCTCGGCGTGCGTGATCGCGACCGGCTCGAAGTCGACGTACACGACCTTCGAGTCGGGAGCGACCTCGTGCGCCACCTCGTGCACGTTGCCGACCGTCGGGATGCCGGAACCCAGGTCCAGGAACTGCCGCACGCCCGGACCCGCCAGTTCCAGGACGACGCGGCGCAGGTACGCGCGGTTGCGGCGCGCCATGTCCCGCACCGGCAGCACCTTGATCAGTGCCTCGGCAGTCTCGCGGTCCGCTTCGAAGTTGTGCCCGCCGCCCAGCAGGTAGTCGTAGATCCGGGCAGAGCTCGGCACGTCGACGTTGACGCCTTCCGGCACCCAGCTGACTCGTTCGACCACAGCAGCACACCTCTCGCGAAGCGAATTCTGAGCGTCGACAACCCTACTGGCCGCAGATGTAGGCCGAACGAATGAATTCCACCATCACTCGAATGGTGTTCAGAGGATAAACCAATCGGTGCAACCACTTGCGAACCGGAACTTCACGGGTCCGCGTGGTGCCACCCCCATCACGAACATCCCCAGTTCGTCGACCGCCGCGGTCTCGTGGTCGCCGGAAGGCGTCACCAGCGTGACCGATCCGACCGCCGGCATCAACTGACCGGTGATCCCCGCGGCCGACACCTCGACCTGCAACGACACGTCGTTCGCGTCGAACACCAGCTGCCTCGCCGTCGCCGTCGACCGCGCACGGGCGAACAGCGTGTCGTCCAGCACGGAGTCGTACGACGTGATCAGCAGCAGTTCCTCGTCGATGCTGCGCCAGGTGAAGGCGGCCTTCGCGGCCTCCACGAACTCCGGCGGTACGTCTTCCGAAGGTGTGCTCAACGCGTCGCGCAAGGCGTCGAGCAGTACTTCGTCACTGTCCCAGTCGTGCCGCACCCAGCACACCTCCTCTCGTCGCCGGCGATCCCAGGAATGCTGAGAGCGCAGGGGTCTTGCGCAACTTCTCCAGGCAACGTATCCGCGTCGGGCCGATGCTGCCGACCGGCATCGCGAGCTCTTCGCTCACGACCTGGTAGCTCGGCGGCGGGTCGGTCATCAGCTTCGTCAGCAACCGCTTGCACTGGTCCGTGAGCTCGGCGAACCCGTCCCGCAACGCCTGCCGCCGCTCCACTGCCAGCAGGTCCGCCTCCACGTCCGCGTCGATCTGCTCCGACTCCAGCGCATCGGACTCGGACAACGGGTCGTAGAGATGCGTCCGCTGCTGCACGCGCAGCACGCGAAGACACTCGTTGCGGGTGGTCGTCATGATCCAGCCGGGTAGTGCCTCTGGCTCGCGCAGCCGTCCGATCTGCTCCACGAGCCGAAGCCACAGCGTCTGGTTCACGTCGGCCGCGTCCGCCGGGCGCAGCCGGTGCTTGTAGATCACCGACACCACCAGCGGCGTGTACCGATCGACGATCTCGTTCCACGCCGACTGGTCGCCCTCGGCCGCCGCGCTCACGAGCACGGCGATCGGGGATCCTGCGGTCACGTCGACTCCTTGCGGTCACAACTGGCGGAGGCCGAGGTTGCTCCCCAGATACAACTATTTGACAAAAACTCCGTAGCCGGGGTGGAACTCCGGCTCGCTCAACAGTTTGTCACGTGCCTGAGCTGCGGTGATGCCGTCCGAGGCCATCGTCGCGGCGATCCGTCCGGTCACCAGGGGCGCGGCGAACGACGTGCCGTACCAGTAGGCCCACAGCGCGAACGGCGTCGAGCCCTCGCCGGGGAGCTTCCACTCGCCCTTGAGGTAGGTCGACGCCCGGTTGCCGATCGCGCACGCGTCCACCCAGTGGCCCCAGTTCGAGTACCAGGCGGGGATGATCGCGCCGTCCTTGGTCTGCTCCGCGGCGGAGACGGCCGTGACGCGGCACAGCGCGGCGGGCCAGCTCGGCCGCTGCGTGCCCTGGTTGCCCGCCGACGCCACCACGACGATGTCGTCCGGCAGGGCCTCGATCGTGCGCCGCATCGGTTCGGACGCCACGTCGTCCTCGGTGAAGCAGCCCAGCGAGAGGTTGAGGACGTTGACCTTCTTGCGGCCCAGCTCGGTGATCTTGCGGCAGAGCCGTTCCTCGTCGCCGAAGCCGTTCGCGTCGAGCGCGACCTCGGGGTCGAACGTGACGCCGGGCGCCGCGTTCTGGATGACGCCCGCGACGAACGTGCCGTGCCCGCCCTGCAACGCGAAGACGTCACCGTTGCTGAAGGCGGGGTCGACATCGTCCGCCTCCTTGACGTAGCGCTCGGCGAACCAGTCGGAGTGGTCGCTGTCGGCGCCGGAGGAGATGCCGGTGTCGATGACACCGACCCGGACGTCCCTCAGGCGCTCGTCCGACTTGGGCGCGGAGATCGGGTCGGTGGGGTAGGGCCGGTCGCCGGGGTTGCCCATGATGAGGCCGCCGTGACCGACGATCACGTGGTGCGGCTGGACCAGCGGCACCCGCTGGTTCGGCCAATTTCGTTGATCTCTCAACAAACGAACGATGCGAGGAATGTCCTCGGCGTTGTTCGGCAACGTCAAACGGGCCATTCCGGCGAATCCCTCGCCGGGCCGGGCGACGATGTTGTTTTCGCGCAGCTTTTCGATCACGCGTTGCTGATCCTCGGCGCTGACGAGCAGCTGACCAGGCCGGTAAAGGAATTCACGCCCGCGTTCGGCGTGGAAACTGATGTTCTTGTCCTCGGCGATGAGCTGCAGAAAAGCTTTTTGGTAAAGCTCCGCGCTTTCTGGCGTTTTCGACACCACGGCCTCACTAAAGCAGCGTTGACGGGCACCCCGACCGAGCTTGATCAAACTACCACACCGGATAAAGTGATGCCGTGACCGACTTTTGTGCGGAGGACGCGCTGGAGGCCAGGCAGCGCAACCCGCGCGCGGCCGTGGAGATGGCCCGCGCCGTGCTCCGCACGACGGATGATCGCTCGGAATGGTCGATCGCCGAGCGTGCGATCGGCCTCGCGTTGCGCGAGATGCACGACTTCCCCGGTGCGGCTCGGCACCTGCGTCGCTCGATCAAGATCGCGGGCGACGCTTCGTTGCCCCGTTTGTCCGCATTGGCGCAAATGAGCCTGGCGTGGGTGCTCGTCTACACCGGTAAGCACAAGCAGGCGTTGAAGGCGCTCGACGACGCGATGCCTGAGCTCGCCGGCGCCGACGCGGTGGCCGCGTTGATGCAGCGCGGCGTTGTCTTCCACTACCTGACGCGTCATGACGACGCCCAGCGCGACTACACCGCCGCGATCGCCGGAGCCCGCCGCGTCGGTGACACGCTCGTCGAGGCGCGGGCCTTGAACAACCGCGGGCTCGTGCGCGCGTACGTGGGCGACATGCGTGAGGCGTCGGCGGACTTCGAGCGCGCGGCGACGTTGCTGGGCGAGCTCGGCCAGGAGCTGGGTGTCGCCGACGTGCACTGGAACGCGGGCATCATGGCCACCCGATCCGGTGACGTGCCGGCCGCGCTGACCCTGTTCGACAAGGCCGAGGAGGTGCACCGGCGGCTGGACGTGATGCGTCCCGTGCTGCTGGTGAACCGGCTGGAGCTGCTGGTGTCGGTGCCGCTGCTGGACGAGGCGCGCGCGGCCGCCGACCGGGCGATCATCGAGCTGAAGGCGTTGAAGAACCCGCTGGGCGTCTCGGAGGCGCTGTACTTCCGCGCGCGGATCGCCTTGCTGGACGACGATCCGGATGCGGCTCATGGCTTCGCCGCTGAGGCGCGGCGCCGGTTCCGCCGCGAGCAACGGCTCCTGTGGGCGGCCGGGGCGCGGTATCTGGAGCTGCACGCCGCCGTTCTGCGCGGGGACCGGACCCGGCCGTTGCGGCTGGCGTTGTCGCGGGTGGCCTCCGAGCTGGACGCGATGGACTGGCGGTTGCCGGCTCTGGAGGCCCGGATCGACGCCGGGCTGGTCGCGGCCGATCTCGGTCATCGCTCGCGGGCGGTGTCGGAGCTGTCCGCCGCCGCTGCTGCCCGGTTGCGCGGCCCGGCCGGGTTGCGGGTGCGCGGGTGGTACGCGGAAGCGTTGCGGCGCAAGCTTTCCGGTGATGTCCGGGGAACGTCCGCCGCGCTGCGCCGGGGGATCGGGCTGCTGGACGAGTACCGGGTCTCGCTGGGGGCGGCCGAGCTGCGGGCGTCCACCGGGGTGCAGGGGCAGGCGCTGGCGCTCGAGGGGCTGCGGCTGGCCGTGGCGTCCGGGAACGCCGCTCGGGTGCTGTCGTGGACCGAGAGCTGGCGGGCGGGCGCGTTGCGGATGAAGGCCGTGTCGCCGCCGGACGATCCCCGGCTCGAGGACGCGCTGGCGGCGTTGCGGGCGGTCTCGGCCGACATCGAGTCCGCGTTGCTGGCCGGGAAGCCCGCGGGTGCGTTGCGGGTGAAGCTGGTGCGGGCCGAGCAGCGGGTGCGCGACCTCACGCGGCAGATGTCCGGTGAGGTCTCGGTGTTCAAGCCTCCGCCGGTGGCGACGCTGGCTGCCGCGTTGGGGACTGCGGCGCTGATCGAGTTCGTGGAGTACGACGGCTCGTTGATGGCCGTCGTCCTGGCAGGTGGGCGGGCAACGCTTCATCCGCTCGGGTCGGCGGAGGGTGTGGTCCGCGAGATTCGCTTGCTGCGCTTCGCTTTGCACCGGCTGGTGACGTTGCCGCCGCAGCTGCCGAACCTGGCTGTGGCGCGGTCTTCTGCTGCTCACGCGGCTTCTCTGCTGGCTCAGCGGTTGATGGTGCCGTTGGCCTCGCGGATCGACGGACGGCCGCTGGTCGTGGTGCCGACCGGGGCGTTGAACGGGTTGCCTTGGGCGGTGCTGGAGCGTCAGGTGACGGTCGCGCCGTCGGCTTCGGTGTGGTTGCGGGCCTGTTCCGTTGCCGATGCTTCCGGAGAGGCTGTTCTGGCGGCCGGGCCGCGGATGGCGGCCGCGCCTGCCGAGATCAAGGCGATCAGCTCGCACGTTCCCGGTCGTGTTCTCGTTGACTCGGAAGCGACCGTGAGCGCTGTTGCGTCCGCAATGGACGGTGCGGCGCTGGCGCACATCGCGGCGCACGGGTCGTTCCGCGTCGACAACCCGCTGTTCTCGGCTCTGGAGCTGGCCGACGGGCCGTTGACGGTCTACGACATCGAGCGGCTGCACCAGCCTCCGACGCGAGTGGTGCTGTCGGCCTGTGACACCGGGCAGTCGGCGGTCCGGCCCGGCGATGAGCTGATGGGGTTCACAGCTGCTCTGTTGGGGCTGGGAACCCGGACGTTGATCGCGCCCGTGGTGCCGGTGCCGACCGACGGAACGGCGCCGGTGATGGTGGAGCTGCACCAAAAACTGGCCGCCGGGATGGCGCCGGCCGAGGCTCTGGCCGCGGTGCAACGGGCCGCTGCCGACGACGCTGCTTACGCTGCCGCCGTCGGGTTCGTGTGCTTCGGAGCGGGCTGATCAGTGCGGCGGCGGCACCTTGTAGAGCGCCAGCGCGCTCTCGCCGGAACATCCGTACTCGCCGGGCTGGGTCTGCACGCGAGGCGGGTACCACGCGGCAACCGTTCCGTCGGCCAGTCGCACGCCGTTCAGGCATGACCCGCCACCTGCGGCGATGACGCCGATCTGGCCGTCTTTGACGAAGGCGTCGAGGCGCGGCTCGGCCCAGGGCAGCTTGGTCTGCTCGTCGACCGGTACCGGCGGCAGCCTGGTGTGGAGGGTCGCGAGCACCTCGTCCTGCGTGACGGTGGGCGGTAGTTCGGTGAGGATCTGTTTGAAGGCCTCGAGGTAGGTGTCCGGCACGCCCGTCTTCTGGACGGGCGGGGGAGTGATCGGCCTGGCGTTCTCGGGGCAGCGGACGCGTTCGGGGCCGCTGCCCAGCACGCCGTAGTAGTTGAAGTCGGCTCGGTAGCAGGCGGTCACCGGGTCCTCTTCCCACAGCCGGAAGGACGGCGGGGACTCGGAGGTGCCGGGGTCGTAGATGCGGAACACCAGCGTGGCGCGGACCTTCTGCGGGTCGTCCGTCGGGCTGTCGGTGATCTCGACGACCGCGAAGTACTTCGGGTCGGTGTGCCCCTCCAGTGCCGCACGGGCGTAGGCGTTGGCGTCGCGCGGCACCGGGTAGCCGATGCGCGCCGCGACCTTCTCCGCCGTCTTGTCGGTGTCGCTGTTGCCGTCAGGTCTGATCACGTAGACACCGACTGCGCCGAGCACAGCCGCCAGCAGCAGTAGAAGTGCGACCCCCAGGGACTTCATAGCTCGGACGGTAGCGCTGTGGTCGTGCTGTGCGCGCGAGTACTTCTACTCACGCTATTCCGGAACTTTGGTGTTTCGCTTATGGTTGCTCGCCATGACAACGAGGTCGTGGTGGGGCTGGGGCAACGTCGAGGACGCCGTCACCCCGGATGAACGCCGTGAGCTGGTCTCCCGTGTGCGGGCGGTGCTGCCGGACGCGGACCTGACGTTCCACTCCGCGCCGGATCCCTCCTCGCTGGACGTGCCGCCGCCGCGCGTTGTGCCACCAGGTGATCTCTACTCCGTTGACGTCGTTGATCGGCTTTCGCGCGGCCGTGGGCAGGCTTATCGCGATGTCACGCGGAATCTCGCCGGGGTGGTCGGGCCGTTGCCGGACGCTGTCGCGCGGCCGCGTACCGAGCAGGACGTCGTCGACGTGCTGGACTGGTGTTCTTCGCATGACGTCGCGGTGATTCCGTTCGGTGGCGGCACTTCCGTGGTCGGCGGGGTGGAGCCGCGGGACCTGGACCGTGTGGTGACGATGGATCTCTCGTTGCTGGACCGGGTGCTGGAGGTCGACCCGGTGTCCCGTGCCGCGCGGATCCAGGCGGGGGTGTTCGGGACGTCGCTGGAGGCGCAGCTGAAGCCTTTCGGGTTGACGTTGCGGCACTTCCCGCAGTCGTTCGAGTTCTCGACGCTCGGTGGCTGGCTCGCGACCCGTGCCGGTGGCCACTACGCGACGCTCTACACGCACATCGACGACCTGACCGAGTCGCTCCGCGTCGTGACTCCGGCCGGCGTTTCCGAGTCGCGCCGGTTGCCGGGATCGGGGGCCGGTCCGTCGCCTGACCGGTTGTTCCTGGGCTCCGAGGGGACGCTCGGTGTGATCACCGAGGCGTGGATGCGGTTGCAGTCGCCGCCCGTTTTCCGTGCGGGGGCTTCGGTGCGGTTCGCGTCGTTCGAGCGCGCGGTCGAGGCGACGCGGTTGATCGCGCAGTCCGGGCTGAATCCCGCCAACTGCCGTCTGCTCGATCCGGCGGAGGCCTTCTTGAACGCCGGTGCGGCCTCTTCGGTGCTGGTGCTGGCTTTCGAGTCGGCTGATCACCCGGTGGACGCGTTGCTGGCACGGGCTTTGGAGCTGTGCGGGGACGGCGAGGTCGTCGAAGGGGCGGCTTCGCAGTGGCGGAAGTCGTTCCTGCGCATGCCTTACCAGCGTGACGTGATGGCCCAGCACGGGATGATCACCGAGACGTTCGAGACGGCCTGCACGTGGGATCGTTTCGCGGAGTTGCACGCCGCGGTGGTCTCAGCCGCGACGTCTGCTTTGCGCGCGGTGTGCGGCATCGGAGTCGTCACGTGCCGCTTCACTCACGTCTACCCAGACGGTCCGGCGCCGTACTACGGCATCTACGCGCCGGGCAGGTGGGGCAGCCTGACCTCGCAGTGGGACGAGATCAAGGCCGCGGTGTCGGAGGCGTTGATCGACGCGGGCGGCACCATCACTCACCACCACTCAGTGGGCCGCGATCACATGCCCTGGTACACCCGCCAGCGTCCGGCTCCTTTCGCCCTGGCACTGGCCGGCGCCAAGGCCGCGCTGGACCCCGCCGGCGTGCTGAACCCCGGCGTCCTCACCACACGATCGACCTGAGGATCAACGCGGCGATGAACACCACCGTGAACGCCAGGTCCAGCCCGAACCCGCCGAACCGCAGCGGCGGCAACACCTTCCGCACCGGCGCCAGCACGGGCTCCGTCACCCCGTGCGTCACCCTGCGCACCTTCCACACCCAGTCGCCGCGGGCCTCGAGCGTCACGGCCCAGTCGACGATCATCCGGCCGATCATCACGAGGATGAACAGCGTCAGCAGCCAATAGAGCACGAAGCCGACCAAGCCGAACAAGATGGCCTCCTAATGTCCTGTATGTCCATCAAGCCACACGAATCTGAGAGGCGCCTGGCAACTCGCTGAGACAAGATTCAGCGTGTGGCGTACGACGAAGGCCTGGCGTACCGGCTGGGCGATGTTCTGGGACCGCTGCCGGGCGTCATCACGAAGAAGATGTTCGGCGGGCTGGTGTTCATGTGGAACGGAAACATGCTGGTCGGGGTCATGGGCACCGACCTGATCGCCCGCGTCGGGCCGGAGGGGCAGGCCGACGCCCTGGCTCAGCCCGGGGCTCGGGTCTTCGACTTCACGGGGCGGCCGATGAAGGGCTGGGTTGTTGTGGACGGTGCCGCTGTGTCGGAGGACTCAGTGCTGGACGACTGGGTGGGGCGGTGCCGTGAGTTCGTGGAAGCGCTGCCGCCGAAGTGAGCCTCCGGCGGACCGTCATCGGTGACCTCGCCGACTGGATCGCACGATCGTCCGAGATCGTGATCGCCGAGTGCGTGGCGCGGTGGCACGACGAGCTCCGCGCTGGAGGTCCAGAGCCGTGCCGGGCCATGTTCGACGGCGTGGTGGTGCCCGAGGTCGTCGCCCGTCTGCGGGAGCTCCTCGACGACCCGGAGCTCGGCGGCACGGCCGAGGACGCGATGCTGGACATCGGCTTGTCTGGTTAGTCCCGACTTTCGGACGTGTTGAGTCTCAAGTCGGCTACGTAGCGTGCCCTCCGGATTCCGAGAGGGGAACGAACCGTGCGAAGACTACTGGCGGGAGCCGCGGCGCTCACGCTCATCACGGCGGGCCTGGTCACGCCGGCCACCGCCACACCGCCCGCGCAGCCGGAGAAGCAGGAGGCGCGGCAGTCCGACGAGCAGCCGCACGAGCTGGAGGTCAAGCGCCGCGCGTTGAAGCAGCAGGCGCTGGCCGAGGTGCTGACCGGGGAGGCCAAGACCGAGAAGCGCGGCAGCAGCACCGTCGCGAAGGTCGGCAAGAAGCAGGGCAAGGACCAGTACGTCGAGCTCGAGCGGGAGAAGACCGACAAGATCTTCGTGATCCTGGCGGAGTTCGGCAACGAGCGGCACCCCGACTACCCGGATCGCGACACGAACCCCGCGGTGCCGGGGCCGCAGCGGTTCGACGGGCCCGTGCGCAACCAGATTCCCGAGCCGAACCGGGCCGTCGACAACACCACGATCTGGAAGCCCGACTTCAGCCGGCAGTACTTCCAGGACCTGTACTTCAGCCGCAAGAAGGACGCCAACTCGGTCGCGAACTTCTACGACAAGCAGTCGAGTGGCCGGTACACGGTCAGCGGCACCGTCTCGGACTGGGTGAAGGTCAAGTACAACGAGGCGCGCTACGGCCGCAGCAACGGGTACCCGTGCGCCGACAACATCTGCAACAACTCGCGTGAGCTCATCAAGGACGCCGTCTCGCAGTGGGTCGCGGACCAGCAGGCCGCCGGCAAGACCACCGAGCAGATCAAGGCGGCGCTCGCGCAGTACGACGAGTGGGACCGCTACGACTACGACTCCGACGGCGACTTCAACGAGCCCGACGGGTACATCGACCACTTCCAGATCGTCCACGCCGGCGGTGACCAGGCCGACGGTGACCCGTTGCAGGGTGAGGACGCGCTGTGGAGCCACCGCGGTTACGCGTTCAAGAACTACTCGACCGGCCCCGGCACGAACAAGCTCGGTGGTGCGCAGGTCGGTGACACCGGCATCTGGGTCGGCGACTACACCGTGCAGCCCGAGAACGGCGGCGTCAGCGTCTTCGCGCACGAGTTCGGTCACGACCTGGGCCTGCCGGACCACTACGACACCGCCGGTGGCTCGAACGGCGTCAACTGGTGGTCGATCATGGCCCAGAACCGGGTGAACGCGCCCGGCGAGGTTCCCGGTGAGCGGGCCAACGAGTTCTCCGCGTGGGACAAGCTGCAGCTCGGCTGGCTCGACTACGAGGTCGCGGTGGCGGGCCAGGAGAAGGTGTTCGAGCTCGGCCCGCACGAGTACAACACCGCCAAGGCCCAGGGTCTCGTCGTGGTGCTGCCGGACATCTCCAAGTCGTTCGACTACGGCGCGCCCTTCGCCGGCACCAAGATGTGGTGGAGCGACAAGGGCAACGACCTCGACCACTCCATGACGGTCCCGCTGGACCTGCGCGGCAAGACGTCGGCGTCGCTGAGCATGAAGGCCCGCTACGACATCGAGGTGGACTACGACTACCTCTACGTCGAAGCGTCCAATGAGGACGGCAGCTGGACCCAGCTCGACGGCGTCGCGAACGGGCAGCCGTTCCAGCGCGACTCGGCCAACGCGCCGGCGCTCAGCGCGTCGTCCGGTGGCCAGTGGGTCGACCTGAGCGTCGACCTCAACGCCTACGCCGGCAGGAACACCAAGCTGCGCCTGGCCTACCGCACCGACGGTGCCCTTGCGCTGCAAGGCTTCTTCGCCGACCAGATCACCGTGACCGCCGACGGCGTGCCGGTGCTCACCGACGGCGCGGAGTCCGCTTCGCCGTGGACCACGCGTGGTTTCCGCACGACCGCGGGCAAGGAGACGAAGACGTTCGACCAGTTCTACGTCGCGTCGAACCGCACCTACGAGTCGTACGGCAAGTACAACAAGACCGGCCCGTACCGGTACAGCTTCCCGGACAAGCCCGACTTCGTGGAGCACTTCCCGTACCAGGACGGTCTGCTGGTGTCGTTGTGGAACACGAGCTTCCTCGACAACAACGTCAGCGAGCACCCCGGTGAGGGCCTGATCCTCCCGATCGACGCCAACCCGGCGCCGATCTACAACCTCGAGGGCCAGCGCTGGTCGCCGACCGTCGGCGGCTACGACGCGCCGTTCGGGTTGCAGAAGTCGGACTCCTTCACGTTGCACGTCAACGGCAAGGCCTCCTACATCCGCGGCGCCGCGGCCCAGCCGACGTTCGACGACACCAAGCAGTTCTGGTTCGCCGAGCAGCCGAACGCGGGCGTGAAGCTGCCCGCCGTCGGTGTCGGCCTGAAGGTTCTGCGTCAGAGCGGCACGTCGATGACCGTGAAGCTGTTCAAGACGAAGTAACTTCAGCCGCATGACCGCTGAAGAAATGCTGGCCGTCGCCGTTGAAGAGGCGCGGATGGGACTCGCCGAAGGCGGAATCCCCATCGGCGCCGCGCTCTTCGACGGCGACGGCCGTCTGCTGGGCCGGGGCCACAACCGGCGCGTGCAGGACAACGACGCCTCCATGCACGCGGAGACCTCGGCCTTCCGCAACGCCGGCCGTCAGCGCAGCTATCGCGGCACGACGATGGTCACGACGCTGTCGCCGTGCTGGTACTGCAGCGGCCTGGTGCGCCAGTTCGGCATCTCGAACGTGCTGATCGGCGAGGCCACGACGTTCTACGGCGGCCACGACTGGCTGGCCGAGCACGGGGTCGGCATCACGATCGCCGACAACGCCGAATGCGTCGAGATGATGACGTCGTTCATCGCCCAGCACCCCGAGCTCTGGTACGAGGACATCGGCCAGGATTAATGCTTTGCGCTGGAGCGCGCTCCAGGTCGTAGCGTGACGGCATGGCTTCTGTGCTCATCACCGGCGCGAACAAGGGCCTCGGCCTGGAGACCGCCCGCCAGCTCGTCCTCGCAGGCCACACCGTGTGGCTGGGCAGCCGCGACTCCTCGCGAGGGGAGGCGGCCGCGTCCGAGGTGGGCGCCCGGTTCGTGCAGCTCGACGTCACCTCGGACGAGTCGGTCGCCGCGGCGGCGAAGGTCGTGGGGGAGCTGGACGTGCTGGTCAACAACGCCGGCATCGCTCCGGAGTGGACCGAGCAGGGTGTGGTGGGGGCCGGTGAGGTCACGGCCGAACTGATGCGGGAGACGTTCGAGGTCAACCTCTTCGGCATCGTCCGGGTGCTGCACGCCTTCCTGCCGCTGCTGGAACGGTCGTCGTCGCCGGTCGTGGTGAACGTCAGCAGCCGGCTCGCCTCGCTGGCCACGGCCGCCGAGGGCAGCGGCTATCCCGGTGTCGCGTATCCGGTGTCGAAGGCCGCGGTCAACATGGTCACGGTGCAGTACGCGAAGGCGTTCCCGCGGATGCGCATCAACGCCGTCGAGCCCGGCTTCACCGCCACTGACCTGAACCGAGGCAGCGGGCGGCAGACCGTCGAACAGGGTGCCGAGATCATCGTGCGGATGGCGCAGATCGGGCAGGACGGACCGACCGGCGGCTACTTCGACGCCGAGGGCACGCTTCCCTGGTAACGGCTACGCGTAGCGCTCCGCCGCCTCGTCCATCGTCCCCAGGATCGTGAACACCGAGTTCAGCCCGGTCGCCTCGATCGGCCGCAACGCCGCGCGGGCGGAAGCCACCACCACGAAGTCCACGCCGGCAGCGGTTGCCCGTTGCTGCCCCAGCACGAGCGCCTCCAGCCCGGCGGACCCGAGGAACTTCACGCCCCCGAGATCGACCACGACTGCCCGGTTCGCGGACACCACGTGACTGTCCAGGGGCGTGGTCAGCTCGCTGCTGCTCGTGGTGTCGAGCTCGCCGGACACGTGCAGCACCACGACGTCCGGTGCGATCCGGTCGACGACCACGGAGGCCAGAGCGGTGGGGTCGGGCACGGTTCTCCCTTCAGAGCAAAATTCAACAGCCCACGTTAACCCTGTCCTGCGACACCAGCCAACGCCCCCTCAGCGAGGTGCGGCCCTGAGCGAGGCAGACGTCGACGTGCTGGGTCAGGCGGGCGTGCAGCTCGTGGCACACGGTGAAGCCGAGGCGGACGTCGTCCGGCGGGCACTGGACGGGCAGCAGCTGGGCGAACGGGTCGCCGCCGATCGTGTCCACGGCGGTCAGGAAGCCGACCAGGCAGCCCACCAGCCGTTGGTGCAGGCCGAACAACGACAGGGCGTTCACCAGGGACAGGGTCAGGGCGGGCATCTCGTCCACGCCGGCCGGGTCGGCGTCGCGCAGCGTCACGGCGAAGAGCACCGAGTGGGCGCGCTCCGAGCGGGTGCCGTAGGCGTCGCCCTGGATGTCGCGCAGCACCGAGCGCATCTCACGGCGCGGCTGCCAGAACGCGTGGTGCCTGCGCAGCTCGTCGAGGCCGTCGGTGGACATGACCGCGGGCTGCGTCACCTCCGACAACGTCCGCAGCGCCTCCTCCCAGCGCGCCTCCAGGGCCGCGTGGAACTGGGCCAGGACCGCGTTGTCCTCCCAGCCGGGGGCGACGTCGTCGAAGCCGCGCATCCGCAGCTCGTAGCAGATCCACAACGACAGCTGCAGGTCGTCGTCGAGAAAAGCCTCCCTCGTGCCCCCGCTGACGAGCAACGCCGGGCGCGGGACCGGCGGTTCACTGAGTGCGGCGACCAGGGCGGAGCTCATGTGGCCGCGGGGTGCGGGGAGGCGCATCAGGTTTCCTCACGCGTTCGGGCGATCAGCATGTCCACAAGGGACTCGGGGTCCGGGCAGCGTCGTTGCCGAGCGGCACCGCAGCCGTTGTGGCGCAACCAGTCCAACTGCTGCTCCACAGTAGACAGAGTGCCGCGATCGCGCAGCGCGACCGCAACGTGCTCAACGAGCTGTTCTGCCCGGTCGAACGCGGGGGAGAGTTTTCCGGTGTGTGGATCGGCGGCCAGTCCGTCGACCCCGTCGCGCGACGCCCGCCAATATGCCGCCCGCAGCACGGAATCGTCCACCCGCTGTTCGGAGGGTTCCGTCACGACGAGGGCCCGGATCAGCTCCGCGAGAACGACTACTTCCGTTGCCAGCTGCGGAATGTCCGCAACGCGCACTTCAACCGTCGGATGATCGGCCGACGGGCGCACGTCCCAGTACACCATCGCCCGGTCCAGCAACGCCTGCGTCGAGATGATCGCCTCGACGGTCCGGTCGTAGTGCTCGGGACCCTCCCACGACGGCGGCGGCCCGCTCACCGGCCAGCGCGACCACACCATCGACCGCCAGCTCGCGTACCCGGTGTCTTCCCCTTCGTAGATCGCGGAGTTCGCGCTCAACGCCAGCAGCGTCGGCAGCCACGCCCGCAGCTTGTTCGACGCCGCCAGCGCTTCGCCCTTGTTCTCCACACCCACGTGCACGTGCAGCCCGCACGCACCCTGCCCGATCACGAGTCTTCGGTGCGAGTACTCGATCTGGTGATATCTGGGGTCATCGGTTCCGGGAGGGGGACCGGCCTTCCCGATCGGCGGCATGCCTGTGGCCACCAACCGGCACCCGGCCTTGTCGGCGGCCTCGACCAACACCTGCCGGCCGCGCCTCACCTGCTCGCCGAGTTCCTCGAAGCTGTGCGTGATCCCGGTGGCGATCTCGATCTGGAACGGGGTCAGCTCACCCTGGACGTCGAGATCACCGGGCGCGCGGGAGAGTTCCCGGACTCGGGGTGCCAGTGCTACCGGCCGCCGCGACTCGGGATCAACGAGGAGGAACTCTTGTTCCACACCGACCGTGTAGTCATTCATCGGCGAGCGGGTACCCGCCTTTCGTGCTGATCAACCACGAGGTGGCCGAATGAGACTGCGCCGCAGCGACCCGGCGGGACCGGGCTGGACCCGCAAGCGTCACGGCAGCGGGTTCCGCTACGTCGACGCACAGGGGAAGACCCTCACCGCGGACGACGTGAAGAGGGTGAAAGCCCTGGTCATCCCACCCGCGTGGCAGGAAGTCTGGATCTCCCCGCACCCCAACGGTCACATCCAGGCCATCGGCTACGACGACGCGGGACGCCGCCAGTACCTCTACCACGAGAAGTGGCGCACCGACCGCGACGCCGAGAAGTTCGACCGCGTGCTCACGCTCGCCCCACGCCTGCGGGGCTTCCGCGAGCAGATCGAGAAGGACATGAGGTCGCGCGGCCGCAAGCGGTTGCTGGCCATTGCCCTGCGCATGCTCGACCTCGGCGTCTTCCGCGTCGGCCACGAGGAGTACGCCGAGGACAACGGCACCCACGGCGTCGCGACCCTGCTGTGCGAGCACCTCAGCGTGCGCGGCGACCGCGTCAGGTTCCGGTTTCCCGCCAAGCACGGCGTCGAGGTGGACGAGGAGATCACCGACCCGAAGCTCGCGCGGGCCGTCCGCTCGCTGCTCAAGGACCAGACCCCGGACTGCCGCGTCTTCGACCTCACCGCCGACGACATCAACGAACGCTTCCGCGAACTGGTCGGCGACGAGTTCAGCGTGAAGGACCTCCGCACGTGGCACGCGACGGTCCGAGCGGCCCAGGCGTTCGCGCACGCGTTGAAGGAACGCGGCAAACCGTCGAAGCGCGCCATCAGCGCGGTGATGAAGGAAGTGGCGGAAAGCCTGGGCAACACGGCGGCGGTCGCGCGGAAGTCCTACGTGGACCCACACCTGGTCGAGGCGTTCGAGAGCGGCGAGGTCATCGGCAACGGAGATCCGGAACGGGCGGTGCGCAAGCTGCTCAAGAAGTCTTGAGCGCCGCCACCCGGTCGCACTGCCGGCACCACGCGGCGCCCTGAGCCGCCGCCAGGGCAGCGAACCCGGCGAACAGGTGCAGCGCGTTGCTGCCGGGGTTGACGTTGAGGAAGTTGACGACCTGGTCGTCGTAGCGGGCCAGCCCGAGCCCGAAGATCACCAGGAACATGATCGCCGTCAGCAGCCCGACGCCGCTCAGCGCCTTGAGCCGGAAGGCCGCCAGCGCCAGCGCGACACCGAACACGAGGTGGATGGTGTTCTGGAGCGGGTTCACCCGCAGCAGCAGGATCGAGGTGTCGGACTCGCCGGCGAAGGACGAGAAGCCGGTCACGAAGAACCCGGCCACTCCCCAGAGCGCGAGCAGGGCACCAGTGCTGATCGCCAGCTTCTGGGGCCACCGCAACCGGTTCATTCCCCGAGTATCGCGAAAACCGGACATTCCCGCTCGCCCATTCTCATTCCTCTGCCAGAAGATCGTGGCGCAGCTGTTCCAGCGACTTGGTGAGCAGGCGCGAGACGTGCATCTGGGAGATCCCGACGCGGCGCGCGATCTCCGTCTGGGTCAGCCGGCCGAAGAACCGCAGCACCACGATGGTCCGTTCGCGCCGGGGGAGGCCCCGCAGCATCGGCTGCAGGGCCTCGTGGATCTCGACACCTTCCAGCGCCGGGTCGTCGACGGTCGAGGACTCCAGCGAGTCCAGCGGCGCGAAGGCGACGTTCTTCTCCACGCGCAGACCCTCGTAGACGTCGGACAGCGGGACCGCCAGGTGCCGGGCGATCTCGGAGGGAGTAGGAGATCGCCCGGTCTTGTGCGACAACTCGGCGGTGGCGCCGTCGATGGAGTCGCACAGCTCTTTCAACCTGCGCGGCACCCGTACCGCCCAGCACTGGTCGCGGAAGTGCCGGCGCACCTCGCCGGTGATCGTGGGGACGGCATAGGACAGGAAGTCCGTCTGCCGCCCCACGTCGAACCGGTCGATGGCGTTGATCAACCCGACCGCGGCCACCTGTGCCAGGTCTTCCATGGGCTCGCCGCGTTCGCTGAACCGGCGAGCGATGTGACGGGCGAGCGGGAGGTACTCCCGCACCAGGAGGTCTCGCAGCGCGTAGTAGCGCTGTGAGTCACGTCCGGTGCGGGAGAGCTCCTCGAACGCCGCGTGTTGATCTGGCGTCAACTCGCACCGCGATCAGACCTGGGGCGGAGGCGTGACGTCGCCCCGCCAGGCGCCGGTCTCGACGCCGCGGTTCTCGATGAACTCCTTGAACCGCTTCAGGTCACCCTCGATGCGATGCCCGACCACGCCGAGCGCGGCACCGGCCTTCTCGGTGAAGGTCTCGGGGTCGTACTCCATCTGGAGGTGCACCCGAGTCGTGTCGTTGTCGAGACGGTGGAACGTCACCACGCCACCCTGTGGCGGCCCGTCGACCGTGGTCCAAGCGACGCGCTCGTCGGCGTGCTGCTCGGTGATCTCGGCGTCGAACTCGCGCACGACACCGCCGATCTTCGTGGTCCAGTGGGTCCTGGTCGGCGTGACCTGGTCGATCTTCTCGACGCCGTCCATGAACGCCGGGAAGGATTCGAACTGGGTCCACTGGTTGTACGCCGTGCTCACCGGCACGTGGACGTCCACCGACTTCTCAATGGTGGTCACGAAACCTCCTCCTCATGAAGTTGCTTGCACCAGGTGAGTACCCGTGACACGCGCTGTTACACATCGTGTTCGGTCCATTCTGGACAGACACGGAGAGTGGTGGACCACTCGCGATCTGCGCATCACGAAATCGCCCAGAGTGGTCAAACTGACTGTGATCCACGTCATACTGATCGGCATCGCAGGCCCTAGGAGGCGCCGGTGCTCGAGGCGAACAACCTTGAGGTTGTCTACGACGACGTGATGCTGGTGCTCCGCGGCGTGAGCCTCACGGTGCCCAAAGGCCAGGTAGTGGCCCTGCTCGGAGCCAACGGAGCTGGGAAAACAACGCTGATGAGGGCCTTCAGCGGCCTGCTGGACGTGCACGACGGCAAGGTCACCAAGGGCTCGATCACGCTCGACGGTGAACCGATCCACAAGCTCTCACCAGCGAAAATCGCGGACCGGGGCATCAAGCAGGCGCTGGAAGGCCGCAGAATCCTCGCCGAGCTCACCGTCGAGGAGAACCTCAAGGTCGGTGGCCACGCCCGCCCCAGGAGCCTCAAGAGCAACCTCGAGCGCTGCTACGAGCTCTTCCCGCGGCTTCTCGAGCGGCGAAGACGGAGTGCGGGCTATCTGTCCGGCGGCGAGCAGCAGATGCTGTCGATCGGCCGGGCGTTGATGTCCGAACCCGAATACCTGCTGCTCGACGAACCCAGCCTCGGGCTCGCACCGCTGCTCGTCCAGCAGATCCGCGACCTCGTCGTGAAGATCAACGAACAGGGCACCACGGTCCTGCTGGTCGAGCAGAACGCCAGCATGGCGCTGTCCATCGCCGACCACGGCTACGTCCTGGAGACCGGCAAGGTCGTCATGGACAAGCCCGCCGCGGCGCTCCTCGCCGACGACGACATCCGCGAGTTCTACCTCGGCCTCGGCACCTCCTCGTTCCGCGCGGTCAAGCACTACAAGCGGAGGAAACGATGGCTGTCCTGAGCGTCGACGGGATCCGCCTGGCGTTCGACGGCGTCGTGGCCGTCGACGGGGTGTCGTTCGAGGTCGGGGAGAGCGAACTCTTCGCGATCATCGGCCCGAACGGCGCCGGCAAGACGTCTATCTTCAACGTCCTGAGCGGCGTCTACCGGCCGCAAGGGGGCTCTGTGCGGTTCAACGGCGAGGACCTGCTGGGTATGCGGCCGCACCGGATCGCCGCTCGCGGGATGTCCCGCACGTTCCAGAACATCGAGCTGTTCTCGCACCTCACCGTCGTCGACAACCTCATGCTGGGCCGCCACAACCACATGCGTTACGGCGCGCTGTCCGCGTTCCTCTGGCTCGGTAAAGCCCGCAACGAGGAGCTGAAGAACCGGTCGGCGGTCGAGGACGTGATCGACTTCCTGGAGCTGGAGCAGTGGCGCCGCTTCCCGGTAGGTCTGCTGCCCTACGGCGTGCAGAAGCGCGTCGAGCTGGGCCGTGCGCTCGCGATGGAACCCAAGTTGTTGCTGCTCGACGAGCCGGTCGCGGGCATGAACGTCGAGGAGACCGAGGACATGGCCCGGTACATCCTCGACGTCCGCGAGGAGCTGTCCATCCCGATGATCATGGTCGAGCACGACATGGGCCTCGTGATGGATCTCGCCGACCGCGTGATGGTGATGGACTTCGGCCGCCCGATCCGCACCGGCACGCCGGCCGAGGTGCAGGCCGATCCGGACGTCATCCGCGCCTACCTCGGCGAGCAGCACAAGAGCGTGACGACATGACCACCACCGTCGTTACCCGCGTGAGGGACCGAGCGACCAACACGCCGGACCAGATCGCCATGCGCGCCAAGGACTTCGGCATCTGGCAGGAAGTCTCGTGGGCGCAGTACTGGGCGAACGTCGAACTGGTCGGCGACGCGCTGCTGTCACTGGGCCTGGAGCCCGGCGACCGGGTGGCGATCCACTCCGAGAACCGTCGCGAGTGGCTCTACGCCGATCTGGGAGTGGTCGCGGCGCGCGGCATCACGGTCGGGCTGTACCCGACGAACCCGGCGTCCGAAGTCGCCTACCTGCTGTCGCATTCAGGTGCGCGGATCCTCATCGCCGAGGACCAGGAACAGGTCGACAAGGCGTTGCTGGTCCTGGAGGACACCCCGGACCTCGAGTGGATCGTCTACCTCGAACCACGCGGCATCCGGGGGCGCTACGACAACCCGAAACTCGTGTGGTGGGACGACTTCCTCGCGATGGGGGCGCGGTACCGGGACTCGCACGGCGACGAGCTGGCGTCACGGATGGCGCAGACGTCGCCGGACGACGTGATGACGTTGATCTACACGTCCGGCACCACCGGACCGCCCAAGGGCGCGATGCTCACGGTGGCGAACGTCGAGTTCGCCGTCCACGTGCTGGTGGAGGGCGGTGGCTTCACTTCGCCGCCACCGTCCTCCACCGATGTCACGCTGTCGTACCTGCCGTTGTGCCACGTTGCCGAACGCATCTTCACGACGTGGTTCAGCGCGGCTTCCGGCGTGCAGGTGCACTTCGCGGAGTCCATCGAGACCGTGCAGGCGAACCTGCGCGAGGTGCAGCCGACGATCCTGTTCGGAGTGCCGCGCATCTGGGAGAAGGTGCTGGCGGGCGTCACGATCGGGGTGTCGTCAGCTTCCTGGCTCAAGCGCACGGTCACGCGGTTCTGGCTTCGTCGCGCGGAGTCCATCGGTTCGACGCTGGTGGCGACGGGCGGCAGGCACACGGGTTCCAGCCGGGCTATGTACGCGCTGGGATGGCTGTTCTGCTTCCGGGCGTTGAAGGCCCGGATCGGCATGCGGCACGTCAGGTACGCCTCGTCCGGTGCCGCGCCGATCGCGCCGGACGTGCTGAAGTTCTTCATGGGCATCGGAGTTCCGATGCACGAGGTCTACGGCATGACCGAGAACACCGCCGTGGCAACGGGAAACCGTCCCGGTCGAGTCAAGGTCGGGACTGTCGGCGAACCACAGCCCGGTATCGAGCTGCGGATCGACGAGGAGACCGGCGAGATCCTCACTCGTCATGGCGGGACGTTCGCGGGCTACTGGCGTGATCCCGAGTCCACCGCTCAGGTGGTGACCGACGGCTGGCTGCACACCGGCGACGTCGGCGAGTGGGTCGACGGCACGCACGTGAAGATCACCGACCGGATGAAGGACATCATCATCACCGCGGGCGGCAAGAACATCGCGCCGTCCGAGCTGGAGAACGCGCTGAAGACCTCGCCGTACATCAAGGAAGCCGTGGTGATCGGCGACCAGCGGGCGTACCTGGTGGCGTTGATCGGCATCGAGTACGAGACGGTCGGGCACTGGGCCCAGCAACGAAAGCTGCCCTACACCACCTACCGGGACCTGTCGGAGAAGCCCGAGGTCCTCGAACTGGTGCAGAAGATCGTGACCGAGGTGAACGCGAAGTTCGCTTCCGTCGAGCAGATCAAGAAGTTCCGCATGTTCCCCAAGGAGCTCGACCACGAGGACGGCGAGCTGACCGCGACGCAGAAGGTCAAGAGATCCGCGCTGGGCAAGATGTTCGACGACCTCGTGGAGTCGATGTATGGATGAGTTCCTGCAGTCGTTGATCCGCGGCCTCGGCACCGGATCGATCTACTCCCTGCTCGCGCTCGGCTTCGTGATCATCTACAAGTCGACGCAGGTGATCAGCTTCGCGCAGCCCGCGTTCATGCTGGCAGGCGCCGTGCTGGTCTCGTACCTGGCCCCGCAGGTGTCGTTCTTCGGCGCTGTTCTGGTGGCGGCCGTGGTGATCGCGGTGCTGGCGTTGGGTGTCGAACGCACTGTGCTGCGGCCGATGGTCGGCAAACCCGTGTTCGTGGTCGCGATCATCACGATCGGCGTGGACGTCGTGGTCAGGGTGGTGACGAACGCGTTCATCGGGCTGGAGGTGCGGCAGGTCGGCGATCCGTGGGGCCTGACGACGATGAACTTCCTGGGCGCCGAGGTGCAGCAGCGGTATCTCGTGATGATCGGGACGACCGCTGTCGTGACGGTCGCGTTGTTCGCGTTCTTCCGGTACTCGCGGATCGGGCTCGCGATGCGCGCGGTCGCGTACGACCAGGAAGTCGCGCTGGCCCAGGGGATTTCGGTCGGGTCGGTGTTCGCGTTGTCGTGGGCACTGGCCGGTGGACTGGCCGCGCTGGCGGGTGTGTTCGTGGCGACGGGCGCGGGCGTTGACCAGCAACTGTGGATCGTGGCGTTGAAGGCGTTGCCCGCGATCATCCTCGGCGGCCTGGAGTCGTTGGGCGGCGCGGTCGTCGGTGGGCTCGCGGTCGGCGTTGTCGAGTCGCTTTTCGGGACCTACCAGGGTGATTTCGCGCCGTGGCTCGGGCCGAACTTCGGGCTGGTCGCGCCGTACGCGTTGATGCTGCTGGTGTTGCTCGTCAGACCTTACGGGTTGTTCGGCAAGCGGGAGGTGGAACGGCTGTGAAGGGTCGTCCTGAGCTGTACACCTCTTACGCCCAAGACATGGCGTTCCTGAACACGCGTCCGAAGCGTGCCTGGACCGGCGGACTCGTCGTCCTGGCGTTGGTACTGCCGTTCGCCATCACGGACGACCTGCTGCAGCTGCTCGCGACCGGGTTCGTGGCTGCGATCGGGGCGATCGGGCTGAACATCGTGACGGGCTACGCGGGCCAGGTGTCGTTGGGGCACGCGTTCTTCCTCGCGATCGGTGCGTACACGGGTGCGGCTTTGAGCGGGCCCGAGACCGGGCGGGTGATCGGGTTCGGCATCACGTCGCTGCCGATCTGGTTGCTGGCCTCGGGGCTGGTGGCCGCGTTCTTCGGCGTGCTGGTCGCGCCGGTGGCGGTGCGGTTGCGCGGGTTGTACCTCGCGATCGTGACTTTGGGGCTGGTCTTCCTGGGAGAGCACGTGTTCCGGGAGTGGACGTCGCTGACCGGCGGGCCGGGAGTCGGGCGGCCCGCTGCCGTGCCCGAGCTGTTCGGGGTGCGGCTGGACCGGGACAACGCGGTGTTCACGGCGGCACAGCAGTTGTATCTCGTGATGTTCGTGCTGCTGGTGATTTTCGGTGTGCTGGCACGGAATCTGGTGCGCTCACGCGTGGGGCGGGCGTTCGCGGCGGTGCGGGACCGGGACCTGGCCGCGTCGGTGATCGGCGTGGACCTGACGAAGTACAAGGTCCTGGCGTTCGCGGTGTCCTCGTTCTACGCGGGTGTCGCGGGCGCGCTGCTGTTCGTGATGAACGGGTTCTTCGACCCCGGCTCGTTCAGCCTGCTGTTGTCAGTGCAGTACATCGCGATGGTGCTCATCGGCGGCGCGGGCACCATCTCCGGCGCGATCATGGGCGCGCTGTTCATCACGCTGCTGCCACGCATCACCAGGGAACTGCCCGCGGTGCTGCCGTTCATCAGTGGTGACGCCACCGGTGTGGTCACGGTCTTCCAGGTGGAGGCCGTGCTCTACGGCGTGCTCATCATCGTGTTCCTGATCGTCGAGCCACGCGGGTTGTTCGGCATCTGGGTGCGCGTCCGCAACTACTGGCGCACCTGGCCGTTCTCGTACTGAGGAGAATCCCCATGTCTGGTAAGCGATTGAGCTGCTCCAAAAAATCGACACTGTCAGTCGGGGTACTGGTTCTTTTTCTGGCAGCGTGCCGGGGCGGGGACGGCGCCGCGCCGCAGGAGGGCGCGGGCGGGATCAAGGTCGACTTCGGCGTCACCAAGGAGGCGTGCCCGCAGGCCGTCGACAAGGCCAAGGGCTGCATCTACCTGGGCACCATCTCGGACCTCACCGAGGGCCCGTTCAAGACGCTGGCCGTGCCGATCACCGACGCGCAGAAGGCGTTCTGGAAGCGCGTGAACGACCGCGGCGGCATCGGCGGCTACGAGATCGACGTGACGACGTACGTGAAGGACAACAAGTACAACCCGCAGATCCACAACCAGGTCTACCAGGAGATCAAGGGCAAGATCCTGGCGCTGACCCAGACGCTGGGCTCGCCCACGACCGTGGCGATCCTGCCGGACCTCGAGAACACGCAGATGGTGTCGGTGCCGGCGTCGTGGACCTCGTTGTGGGGCTTCGAGGAAGTGGTGCTGGAGTCCGGCACGAACTACTGCGTCGAGTCGATGAACAGCGTCGACTACGCCGTCGAGAAGCTCGGCGTGAAGTCCGTGATGGCCGTGCACCTCGCCGGTGACTACGGCGACGACGCGGCCGCCGGAGCGAAGATCGCCGCCGAGAAGCGCGGGCTCTCGTTCGAGAACGTGACCACCCAGAGCGGCCAGGACAACCAGGGCGGCGCGATCGACGCCGTGGCGTCGAAGAAGCCCGATCTCGTGATCCTGACGACCGGCCCGACGGATGCGGCCGTGATCGTCGGACAGGCCGCGGCGCGCGGGTACAAGGGCAAGTTCATCGGCACCTCGCCGACGTGGAACCCCGGTCTGCTGAAGTCGCCGGCCGCTCCCGCGATCAAGGCGCTGTACATGCAGTCGGCGCCGTGGAAGGCGTGGGCGACCGAGTCCGTCGGCCACACCGCGATGCGTGCGGCGCTGCCCGGCGTCACGCCGAACGACGGCTACACGGCCGGTTGGGTGTGGGCGTACCCGTTGAAGGCGGCGCTCGACAAGGCCGCGTCGAACAAGGACCTGACGCGTGCCGGACTGCTCG
Organism: Lentzea sp. NPDC005914; assembly: GCF_040629405.1. Classification (NCBI taxonomy): domain Bacteria; kingdom Bacillati; phylum Actinomycetota; class Actinomycetes; order Pseudonocardiales; family Pseudonocardiaceae; genus Lentzea; species Lentzea sp. NPDC005914. Next base: position 69,947 of record NZ_JBEXVQ010000017.1, read on the forward strand.
CCGCGGTGCGCCAGCTCACCTCGGTGGACTACGAAGGCATGCTTCCTTCGGGTGCAGGCAATTTCTCCGCTTCTGCGCAGGATGCACTGTTCCGTCAGTCACTCATCTACCGCCCGGACGACGCCGCTCCGACCGGAGTGACGCTGGTAGAGGACTTTTTCACCGGCTCGACAGCAAAAGATTTCAAGTTCGAGAAGCCCTGCTACCAGTGAACCGAACGGGTGACACGCACCGCTGATGCCCGGGGTTTCTGGCTAGTCTCGCTGGTGAGGACGTTGTAGGAGGTTGTGCGGTGTTGACGTGCGTCGAGGTTCGCCGAGCCGCAGGAGGCCTCAGGTTGTTCGTTCGTCCCCCGGCCGCGCTGCGGTGGAGCGCGCGGCTGGGGTACGAACGGGTGTCGGAGCTGCTGACCGCGATTCGTCAGGCGGAGTCGTGCGCTGTGCCTGATGTGGCACTCCGGTACGTGCCCGACCAGCGCACCGGTGAGGCTGTGCTGGCGTGTGCGACCGGGACGGTCGTCCTGGACGCCGAGGACGTCACCCTCCTGCACGACACGTTACGGGCGCACATGCCGGACCGGATGAGGCCGCTACCGGTCTGAAGTCCTGGCCGGCTGCCCGTTGGGGCAGCCGATCGTGTCCTCCGGGACGTCACCGCGCTGGTCGTCCAGCGGCGCCTGACGGACGATCGTGGACGGCGTGATCCACGAGGTTGACGAGGCTTTGCGCCGCCTGGTCCGCGACGAGGCGCTGCGCGGTTCCGATCTGGACGTCGCGTTCGACGCGCCGACCAAGGACTGGGCGGCGCGGCGGAACGCGCCCACGGTCAACATCTACCTCTACGACATCCGCGAGGACATGCGGCGTCGGCAGCGAGGTCTGCTCAACGAGTACGACGCGCAGGGACAGGTGGCGGCGCGTCATCTGCCGCCGCGGCACATGAAGCTGTCGTACCTGGTCACGGCGTGGACGCAGCGGCCGGAGGACGAGCACCGGCTGCTGTCGGACCTGCTGGTCGGGTTCCTCGGGTACGACGCGGTGCCGCCGGCGTTGCTGGGCGGGTCGCTGCAGGAGCTGGCACTGCCGGTGCCGATGACCGTCGCCCTGCCGCCGCCGGAGGACCGGGCGTTCGCGGACGTGTGGAGTGCGCTGGGCGGCGAGCTGAAGCCGTCGCTGGACGTCGTGGTGTCGGCGCCGGTGTCGACCGGGCGCAGGATCGCGGCCGGGCCGCCCGCGCGTGAGGGCGTGCAGCTGCACACCGGCGAGGAACGGGTGCGGCACAACGTCTCCGCGGACGGTGTGGGGATGCGCAGGGTGGCGCGATGATCTTCGAGCGGATGGCAGGGCTGGAGCGGCGCATCCGGGCGGCGGTGTCGGCGCGCCGGGCCACGGACCCGAACCCGGACGACCCGTTTCGCGGACTCTACCTGTCGGACGAGGTCATCGAGGCGTTGCTGGACAGCGGCAGGGAGCCGTTCGCGCCGTTCGTCGAGACGACGGCGGACGGTCGGCTCGGGCGGCTCGCCCGCAAGGCCCATCTGTCCGAAGCGGACGTGGAGCTGCTGCTGGTCGCGCTGGCACCGGACGTGGACAGCAGGTTCGAGCAGTTCTACGGGTACCTGAACGACGACGTGACGCGGCGCCGGGCCACGGTCGGCCTGGCGTTGCGGTTGTGCGGGCTCGCCGAGGCCTCGTCGCAGGGCAGGGCGAGGCTCGACCAGGGCAGTCCGCTGGTCAGGTGCGGGCTGATCACCGTGGAGGACTCGGAACGGCCGCTGCTGAGCCGGTCGCTGAGGGTGCCGGACCGGGTCGGCGCGCACCTGCTCGGTGACGACAGGCCGGACCCGTCGCTCACGGATTTCGTGACGCTGTCAGGAGATCCGGTGCCGATGCCGGGCGCGGAGAGGCTGGCGCGCGGCATCGAACGCGGCGTCAAGCTCGTCTACCTGCGCGAGCACCCCGGCGGTGGTGCGGCGGAGCTGGCCGTCTCCGCGCTGGCACGGGCGGGTTTCCCGGCGTTGCTGGTGGACGCGGCACGGATGACGGACGCGCTGGCGGTCACTCGCGAGGCGCTGCTGCGAGGCGCGGGGGTCACGATCGGCCCGGTCGACTCGAACTTCACGCTGGACCCGTTGCTGCACGACGAGATTCCGGTCATCGCGTACGGGCCGGGCGCGTGGGAGCCGCGCTGGACGCGGATGCCGCCGTTGCAGCACGACGCGGTGCAGGTGCCGTTCGACGTGCGGGTCTCGTTGTGGCGCACGGAGCTCGACGGCAAGCTGGCGCGGGGCATCGACCCGGCCGAGGTGACCGCGCACTTCGTGCTCGGCCCGACCCAGATCAGCAGAGCCGCTCATGCCGCCACGGTGTCCGCGCTGGCCGACGACGGGCTGGTCGACGCGGCGCACCTGCGGTCCGGCGCGCGCAGCCAGAACGCGGGCGGCCTGCAACGGCTGGCCCGGCGCATCGAACCCGCGGTGTCGTGGCCGGATCTCGTTCTGCCCGCGCCCATCACGTCCCTGCTGCGCGAGTTGGCTGCTCGCGCGAAGCACCGCGACCGGGTGATCGACGAGTGGCGCATGCGGCCCGGCGGTGGTCGTGGCCGGGGCGTCACGGCGTTGTTCGCGGGCGACTCCGGCACCGGCAAGACGATGTCGGCCGAGGTGATCGCCGCGTCGCTCGGACTGGACCTGTACACGGTGAACCTCGCGACGGTCGTGGACAAGTACGTCGGCGAGACCGAGAAGAACCTGGAGCGGATCTTCGTCGAGGCCGCGGGTGTCAACGGGGTGCTGCTGTTCGACGAGGCCGACGCGATCTTCGGCAAGCGGTCGGAGGTTCGTGACGCACACGACCGGTACGCCAACATCGAGAGCGCGTACCTGTTGCAGCGCATGGAGTCCTTCGACGGCATCGCGGTGCTCGCGACCAACCTGCGCGCGAACCTCGACGACGCTTTCACGCGGCGGATCGACGTGATCGTGGACTTCCCGCTGCCCGACGCGGATCTGCGCCGCGGGCTGTGGGACCGGTGCCTCGGCGGTGCGGTGCCTCGATCGTCCGATGTGGACCTGGACTTCATGGCGGCGTCGTTCGAACTGGCGGGCGGCCACATCCGGTCGGCGGCGGTGACGGCGGCCTACCTGGCTGCTGCGGCCGGGCACGTCATCGGCATGGTCGAGCTGATCGGCGCGGTCGCCCGTGAATATCGCAAGCTCGGCCGCCTGGTGGGAGAACGCGAGTTCGGCCGGTACTTCGAACTGGCCACCGAACGTCTGGTGGGTTAGGGACCAAGGAGCAGGAGATGCACGGACACGAACACGACTCCGAGACTTCCTTCCGCCCCAAGGGCGACAGGATCCAGCACGAGGAAACGGACCTGATGGGCCGCGCGGCCGCTGCCGGCCGCCCCGACGTCCTGGGCCCGGCCGGAATGCTCGGCCTGCAACGCGCCGTGGGCAACGCGGGTGTCGCTGCCGTCGTGGAAGAGGAACGCTCGCCGGTGCATGATGTCATCACCTCGGGAGGCACGCCTTTGGGCGCCGACGTGCGTTCCGACATGGAGGGCCGCTTCGGGCAGGACTTCTCGGACGTCCGCGTGCACACCGACTCGGCCGCGCACGACTCGGCGAAGTCGGTGAACGCGCAGGCGTACACCGTCGGCTCGAACATCGTGTTCCAGCGCGACAAGTTCGATCCCGGCTCGGACTCCGGCAAGCACATGCTGGCGCACGAGCTCACGCACGTGGTGCAGCAGCGGTCCGGGCCCGTCGACGGCACCGACACCGGTGGCGGGGTGAAGGTGAGCGATCCGTCCGACCGGTTCGAGCGGGACGCGGTGGCGAACGCGGATCGGGTCATGGCTGCTCCGGCCGCTCCCGTGCAGCGGTGCGAGGACCACGGCAGTCACGGCGACGAGGCTCATGTGCAGCGCGAAGAGGCGCCTGCCGAGGAAGAGGAGACCGCGCAGACGTTCGTGCAGCGGGCCGAGGAGGAGGAAGAGGCCGCCGAATAGTCAGCTGATCGGTGCGGGCGAGCTGGCTTCGGGTACCAGAATCGCTGGTGTGCCGGTGCCGTCGGCGGGCACGGACCACACGTCGTTGAGGCCGTCGTCGCGCTGGATCCCGTAGGCGACGGTCCTGTCGTCGATCCAGGCCGGCTGGTCGTCGACGCTGCGGGTCTCGGCGAGCTGCGTGATCTTCTTCGTGGCGAGGTCGAGCACCGAGACACGCCAGCCCTTCTGCGGGTCGCCGTCGACAGCCTTCTTGTAGGCGATGCGGGTGCCGTCCGGGGACAGCGATGGGCACTCGACGTTGTCCAGGTCCGTCAGCGGCTTGAGGTGCCTGGCCGCGAAGTCGCCCTCGATCAGGTAGCGGTGCGGGCCGGTGGACATGGTGGCGTAGAAGCGGTTGCCGTCGGCGGTGAACGTGACGCCCCAGAAGTTCGAGTCGGCGGGCCGTTGTGGCATGCCCTCGACGGCGAACTCCTCCAGCGACTGCACGACCGTCCCTGTCACCGTGTCGAGGATGCCCGTGCTCGTCGAGAAACCGTTGGCGGCGTAGGAATGCCCGTCGACGAACAGCGTCCAGCCCACCATCCGGCCGCTCGAGGACACGCGGGTGCGGTTCGGGAAGCCGGTCAGCGCGACGGTTCGGAGCTCCTTGAGCTGGTTGTCCAGCACGACGAGCTCACCTGCTTTGAGAGCGCCGACCGGACGCAGGCAGGAGATGGTTCCGGCCGCGGAGTACACGCGGTCGCAGCGCTGCTCGGTGACCTCGCGCGACCCGGCCGGATCCTGGCGGGACACGGTGGAGAGCCTGCCGTTGCTGAGCACCATCAGCCGCGGGCCGGAGTTGACGGCGATCGAGTTCGCCGCCTCGCCGGGAGACGCGCCGGACAGCACGGTGTAGCCGATGGCGACGCCGGCGAGCAGCACGGCGGCGATGACGGTGATCAGCAGGCGGTTCTTCACGGGGTGCGACGTCCCAGCAGTGCGGCGGTGGTGATCAGGGCGAGGACGACCGCGACGGCGGCGGTCCTGGTGGCGGCTTCGGGGCTCCAGAACTGCCAGGCCAGGCCGAACAGCACGGAGGAGCCGAGGTAGGCGAGCGCCTGTCCACTTTGGATCAGCGCGATTCCGGTGGTGCGCAGGCGTTCCGGCAGGACCGGGCCCGCGAGCGCCATCAGCACGCCGTCGGTGCAGGCGTAGAAGACGCCGTACAGCGCCACGACCAGCACCATCAGCGGCCAGCCGCCGAGTGGGCCGAAGAGCAGCAGGTAGACGACGGTCAGCGCGCCGTACCCGGACAGCATCACCTTGAGTCGTCCGACGCGGTCCGCCAGTGCGCCCAGCGGTGCGGCGAGCAGCAGGTAGACCAGGCTCGTGCCGACGGCGAGCAGCGGGAACCAGCCGAACGCCAGCCCTTCCCGTTTCTGCAGCAGCAGGTACACGAACCCGTCGCCGATCGTGACGAGGCCGAGCAGTGACGCGGCCAGCACGATCCTGCGGACGGCCGGGTCCTTGAGCAGAGCGAGCTTGAGGGGTTCCTTGCGCTCCAGCGGTTCTGGCCGGTCGCGCACGTAGAGCACGAGGACCAGCACGCCGAACGCGGCGATGCAGAAGCTGGTGACGAACACGGCGTCGAACGACTGCGCTGACGCCGCGAGGACGGCCATGGCGACGAGCGGCCCGGCGAAGGCGCCGATTCCGTCCATCGCCCGGTGCACGCCGAACGCCCGGCCCAGGTCACCGCTGGGGGTGGACAACGTGATCAGCGCGTCGCGTGGTGCGGTGCGCAGGCCCTTGCCCGCGCGGTCCGCGGTGATCACGAAGCCGAGCGCGGTCAGGGAGCTGCCCGCGGCCAGCAGCCCGAGCTTGGCCACGGCGGAGATGCCGTAACCGAAGCCCGCGACCGCCTTGCGCCGGTTCGTCCGGTCGGCGAGGTACCCGCCGGCGAGCCTGAGCAGTGTGGTGGCGCCCGTGTAGACGCCGTCGATCAGCCCGTACGCGGCCGGGCTGAGCTGGAGACCGATGACCAGGTACAGCGGCAGGATCGCGGCCACCATCTCCGACGAGACGTCGGTGATGAGGCTGACCGCACCGAGCGCGAAGACGTTGCCGCTCAGCCCTTTCCAGTTCGCCGACTTGGGCTTGTCTATCGTGGACAGGTACACATCGGCCTCCAGCAGCCCGTCAGTGGCAGTTCGTGGTGCCGCTGTCGGTGTAGGTCTTGCCGGCTTCGGGGACGAACTGCCAGTCGAAGCTGTTGCTGTGCAACGTGAACTTCAGCACGCCGCGGGTACCGGTGTTGCGCGCCTCGCTGTTCGGCTTGATCGTGCCGAAGCTGTAGGCACCGGCGCCGCCCATGCCCACGACGAACTCGCGGATGCCGCGTGCGTTGTCCAGTCCGCCGGTGGGGTTCTGCGGGGCGAACCGCTCGTACTGGTGGTTGTGCCCGGTGACCACGAGGTCGGCGTTGGCGTCGTACAGCGCCTGGAACAACGGCCTGGTGGCCGTTTCCGGGGCGTGGTTGGCACCGCTGGTGAACAGCGGGTGGTGCCAGTACGCCGCGGTGCACGGCTTCGTGCTCGCCGCCAGGTCCTGCCGCAGCCACTGCTCCTGCGCGCTTCCGGCCGACATGCTGACGTTGGAGTTCAGCGACACGATGTGCCAGTTGCCGAGGTCGTAGGAGTAGTAACCCCGCCCCGACGGACCGGCCAGCGCACCGAAGTAGTTGTAGTACCCCGTGGCGCCACTGGTGACGTAGTCGTGGTTGCCGGGCGAGGGCTTGGTGCGCGCCTTGTGCCGGCCCCACGTGGGCTCGTAGTAGCTGGTGAACTCCGACGCGGTACCGCTGTTGTAGACGTTGTCGCCCGCGGTGAACACCGTGCCCTGGATGTTGTCCAGCAGCGCGGCGGTCGCGGTGTCGCCCGAACCGGAGTCCGCGATGTCACCGGCACCGACCCACACCGGGTCGCCGGGTGGTGGCGTCGTGCCGTCGGTGACCACGAGCTGCGGAGCCGTGGCACCGCTCTCCCGCGAGTCGTAGTCGGCGCCGTCCGAGCTGGTGGACGTGATCGCGATGCTGAACGTGCCGTTGCCCGTGACGTAGCTGGTCACGTCGATCTCGTACCAGGCGTTGCGGGCGACCGCCCCGAGGGAGCCGAGCGTGGCGCCGTCGACGGCGGGCTGGTTGTTCCAGGTGACACCGGTCTCGGTCCAGCTGACGTTGGACGTGGACCGGAACGTGCCGCCGCTCGGGCTTTCCGCACCGGCGACGTCGTCGGTGTGGACGCGCAGCTTGGCGTTGGCGACACTGCCGCTGATACCGGAGACGGCGAACTTGAGGAACGTCCGCTTGACCGGCGAGTTGTCGGCGCCGAGCTGGCCGGACGTGCCGTAGTTCGTGCCGGTGGCGGAGTTGTCGACGTAGGTGTCGGCGGTGGGCGTGAACGTGGTGGTGGCAGCGTGAGCCGCGGTCGAGGCGGTGAGGGTGGCCGCCGTGACGACGACGGTGGTGAGCACGGCTAAGGGAGCCCTGCGACGTTTCATGCCAGCGCACTTCCTTGTTGGCGGACATGGACCGTCGCGAAGGGTAGGGCTCAAATGAGACCTGTGCGGTGATCGTTCGGCGGCAGTTTGGTGAACGGGCGGGAAATCCCCCTGTGGGGTGGTTGCCCTTTCGGGCAGCCACCGGCTCCCTCCAGCACCGTCGCGGGGTCGTGTCGGGTTTTGTGCGGTCGCCGCAGCATGTGTCGTACAGGGTTCCGTACGACATGGGAGGCCGTCGATGCCCACCTATCTCTCGCCGGGCGTGTACGTCGAGGAGGTGGAGGCAGGTGCCCGCCCGATCGAGGGCGTGGGCACCGCCGTCGCCGCGTTCGTCGGATTCGCGGCCAAGGGTGACTACAACACCCCGACGCTGGTCTCGAACTGGGCGCAGTACACCGAGAAGTTCGGCGACTTCGCCGAGGGCTGCTACCTGCCGCTGGCCGTCTACGGCTACTTCCTCAACGGTGGCACCAACTGCTACGTCGTCCGCGTGGGCGGCTCCAAGTCCACCGCCGCGCTGCCCGCGGGTCCGCAGGCCCAGCTGGGTGGATATCGGGTCTCGTCTCGCGAGCTCGGCGCGGGTTCGCTGGTCGTCGAGGTCGGCGAGCCGGCGGGGGAGAACCAGCCGGACGACCGCTTCTCGTTGACGGTCAAGGACAACGGCAAGGTCGTCGAGACGCACCAGGTGTCCGCCAAGCGCGGCAAGGAGAACGTGGTCACCGTCGTGAACGCGGCCTCGAAGCTGATCACGATCGAGGAGGTCGCCGGGGCGTCGCTGGCTCGTCCCGACAAGGCCTCCGCGGCGCTGCGCGAGGCTCCCGCGCCGCCGCCGGTGCCGCGCAAGGTGGTGCCCGACGACTACGTGGGCGATGTCGCCGACCGCACCGGGTTCGGTGGCCTGGAGGCGATCGACGAGGTCACGATGGTCGCGGTGCCCGACCTGATGAGCTCCTACCAGCGCGGGCTGATCACGCTGGAGGCCGTCAAGACCGTGCAGTCGGCGATCATCTCGCACTGCGAGCTCATGGGCGACCGCATGGCGATCCTCGACCCGCCGCCGGACCTCTCGCCGGACCAGGTGAAGAACTGGAAGCAGACCGAGGCGGGCTACGACTCCAAGTACGCGACGCTGTACTACCCGTGGATCAAGGTCTACGACCCGTCCACTTCGGACAACATCTTCGTGCCGCCGTCGGGTCACATGGCCGGTGTGTGGGCGCGCAACGACGCTTCCCGCGGCGTGCACAAGGCTCCGGCGAACGAGACCGTGCGCGGTGCGGTCGCGTTGCAGACCCAGTTGACGAAGGCCGAGCAGGAGCTGCTGAACCCGATCGGCGTGAACTGCATCCGCGCGTTCACCGGTCGCGGCATCCGCGTCTGGGGTGCCCGCACGTTGTCGTCCGACCCGGCGTGGCGCTACCTGAACGTCCGGCGGCTCTTCAACTACCTGGAAGAGTCCATTCTGGACGGAACGCAGTGGGTCGTCTTCGAGCCCAACGACGACGCTCTGTGGGCCCGGATTCGCCGGACGATCTCGGCGTTCCTGGTGATGGAGTGGCGCAAGGGCGCGCTGTTCGGCCTGACGCCCGACGAGGCGTTCTACGTCAAGTGCGACCGCGAGACCAACCCGGCGGAGGGCATCGACCTCGGCCAGGTCGTGTGCGAGGTCGGCATCGCACCCGTGAAGCCCGCGGAGTTCGTCATCTTCCGGCTCGCCCAGCTTCAGGGCGGCACCAGTCTGGTCAACGAGTAGAGGCGGTTCATCGACATGGCACTCCCCGATCTCGACACGTCGGTAGGCCACTCGTTCGGCCTCGAAGTCGACGGCATCACGATCAAGCAGATCTCCGAGGTGACCGGCCTGAAGATGGAACAGGACGTCATCGAGCTCAAGCAGAACATGGCCGACGGCAAGTACGTCATCAAGAAGCTCCCCGGCCGCCAGAAGGCGGGCGAGGTCGTCTTCACGCGTGGCCTGACGGGCGACAACTCGTTCGAGAAGTGGGTGAAGGACGCCCGCTTCGGCAAGATGGGCAACGCCCGCAAGAACGGCGTGGTCGTCGTCTACGACTACGAGGGCCACGCCATCAAGCGCTACAAGATCGTGCGCTGCTGGCCGAAGTCGCTGGAGATCGGCTCGTTGAAGGCCGGCGACACCTCCGTGCTGACCGAGAAGCTCACGGTCACCTACGAGGAGATGGAAGTCGAGTGAAGCGCTCTTCTTCTACGACTGCTGTCGCTGCTGCTCCTGTCATGCAGACCGAGTTCGCGTTCTCGCTGCCGCGCGGGTACGTGGACGACTCGGGTGTCGTTCACCGCGACGGCGTGATGCGGCTGGCGACGGCTCGCGACGAGCTGATCCCGTTGCGGGACGACCGGGTTCGCGAGAACTCCGCGTTCCTGACGGTCGTGCTGCTGGGCCGGGTGGTGGTGCGCATCGGGTCGGTTGTCGATGTGCACGCCGGGATCATCGAGAACCTGTTCGCCTCGGATCTCGCGTTCCTGCAGGACATGTACCGCCGGATCAACAGCGAGGGGCACACGCGGTCCGCTGTCGCGTGCCCCTCGTGCGGACACGGGTTCGAGGTCGACATCTCGGGCGGGCGCCTGGGGGAATCGTGACGTACGCGCCGTCGCAGCTGTACTCGGAGGTCGCGTACGTCGCCTACCACTTCCACTGGTCGCTCGACTCCATTTTGGACCTGGAGCACGGGGAGCGGTTGCGGTACGTGGAGGAGATCGGCCGCATCAACACGCGGATTTCCGCCGGGTCGGGTGCGGGTTCGGGCTCGGGCTCGCGGTCGGGTTCTGGGTTCGGTTCGGGTTTGGGGTTCAGTTCCGGTTCGGGGAGGTGACTTGCTGTGTGGCCCTTTCGGCGGCGTGCTGCCGCGCCTTCATTGCCCGTTGTCCGGGCCGACTGGCGGACGTTGCCGCCTCTGCAGCGGGTCGTCGCGCCGCATCCGTTGATCAACCCCGTGTCGTCGTTCTCCGGTGGGTTGACCTCCTGGCAGAACCCGTCGTTTCTCGCACCTCTGGCGCACGCGGTGGGGCCTGCCGAGCCGTCCGGGTCGATCTCGGACGTGGCGGCTCCCGCGGCGCCTGAGCCTTCCGGATGGAAGTCGGTGTGGGGTCCGTCGGGTTCTCGTGCGGTCGCGTCGTCAGGTCCTGAACCCGTTGTGGTGTCGCGGAGTGTCGCGGAGGGGCCGGCGGCGTTGGAGAGTGTCGCGGAGCCTGAGGTGGCGCCGCGAAGTGCTGCGGGGCCCGAGACGGTGCCGCGAGGTGCTGTGGAGCCTGAGGTGGCACCGCGAGGTGTTGCGGAGCCTGTGATGGTGTCGCGGGTTTTTGCGGAGCCTGAGGTGGCGCCGCGAAGTGTTGCGAAGCCCGTGGTCGCGCAGCGGGCTGTTGCGGAGCCCGAGATGGCGTCGCCCCCGGATGTCGTGAAGCCCGAGGTGACGCCGCAGGTTTTTGCGGAGCGCGAGGTGACGTCACGAGGGGCTGTGGAACCCGAGGTGGTGTCGCGGGGTGGTGTGGAGCCCGTGGCGGTGTCGCGGAGTGTTGCCGAGCCTGAGGTGACATCGCGGGGTGTTGTGGAGCCGGTAGCGGTTTCGCGGAGTGTTGGCGAGCCTCTGACACCGCTGCGGAGCGTCGTGGAGCCCGTGGTGGCGTCGCGGAGTATCGCGAGGCCTGAGGCGGTGTCGCAGCGTGTCGTAGAGCCCGAGGTGACGCCGCGGAGTGGTGCGGGGCCGGAGATGCCGTTGCGGGGTGGTGCGGAGTCCGTTGTGGTGTCGCGGAGTGTCGCGGAAGCCGAGACTGCACCACCGGACGCTCCGGTACCGATGCCACTCGCCGAGAACCCGCTGCCCGAGGCCCTGGCGTCTGACGGCGAGGGGGCCGTGCCTCAAGCGCACACCGAGATGGTCGCGATCAGCGAGTCGGTGCCCACCCTTGGAGCGGACGCCGCCCTGCGCGGGCCGGCTCCAGCTGTGAGCGGGCCGGCTCCAGTTGTGAGTGGGTCGGCTCCTGCGGTGCAGCGGTCGGTGCCGGAGGATCCGCGCCCTGTCAGGCCGCGGAGGCTGGGACTCGGCGAGCCGATCTCGTCGGTGCTGCAGCGATCCACCGAGCCCGCCAGTTCTGCCACCGCGTCGCCGGCGGGGCCAGTGGTGCAGCGAGCAACTGATTCCAGTGGGGCGATGGTGCAGCGGGCAGCTGACTCCGGTGAGGCGCCATCGGCTGGAGTCAGCGAGTCGGTGGCGCAACGTGACATCGGCCCCGATCCAGGTGCGGAGTCGGCGATGCGGCCGCTCATCGGGGCGGCACCGTCGGCCTTGGAACCGGAGGTGTCCGGTGACGCTGGAACCGCCGCGGTGGCGCCACTCGCGGGGTCGGGTCCACCCCTTGTGCAGCGCACCGCCGGCCAGGATGTGCCAGCCCGTGTGGTGCAGCGGACCGTCGGCCAGGATGTGCCGGCGCCTGTCGTGCAGCGAACCGCCGAGCCATCCGCTGGATCGAGCGTGTCCGCGGTGCAGCGAGCTGTCGGCACCGACTCGCCTGTGAGCTCGGGGACGAGTGTTGTGGCGCCGCTTGTGGGGGCGGAGGCGTCCACCGACTCCGGAACCGGTGGTGCGGCACCCTTCGCTGGGCCTGAGGTTTCGGCCGTGCAGAGGGTTGTTGGTCCGGACGCGCCCGCGGTGCAGCGGGCCACGGGACCAGGCATGCCCGTCGTGAGGCCACCCGCCGAGTCCGGTCACGCGCGACCAGCCCCGGCCGACCACGTCAGCGCCTCGGCCCCACTTGCCGGCTATGCGGAGCAACTGCCCGTCATCGACTTCGGTGGGGCGGTCGCAGACGACTCGCAAGCGATTGCGCAGGCCGATGTCCTTCAGCGGTCCGTCGATCACAGCCAGGGAGTGGCGAGGCAGGTAGCGCTCGTCGGCTCCGCGCCGCCGATCGTCCACCGGGCCGTCGACAAATTCAGTCCGGCGTTCCAGTACGGCACGGGCGCAGGTCGCAGAAGTGAAGCCCCGGTGGTCCAGCGGGTACTCGCGGCGCCACCTGCTCAAGCGCAACCGGCCGCGGCCATGCCGGTCGCGGTGGCCCCGCCCGCGGAGCAGGTGGTGGAGCGCACCCCCGCACCCGAACCGGTGCAGCGGACCGTCGAAGTGCCGGTGGTGCAACGGGCCGAAGCGCCGCCTCCAGAAGCGCCGCAGCCCGTAGCGCAGCCGCAAGGGCAGCAGAACGCTGAGGAGTTGCTGCGCAAGTTGTACGACCCACTGCTGCGCCGGCTCAAGGCCGACCTGTGGCTCGACCGTGAGCGTCGTGGGGCGCTCACCGACCTGTGAGGACATGCCATGACCGCACCAGAGGAAGCCGTCGCCGTCTGCTTCAGCGTGTCGGTGGACAAGGACGACCTGGGGTCGTTCAACAGCTGTGAGGGGCTCGGGTGCGAGTTCGTCATCGAGCAGCGGGAAGAGGGCGGCAACAACGGGATGGTGTGGCAGTTGCCCACGCGCATCAAGTACCCCAACGTGAAGCTCAGCAGGCCGGTCACTCGGGACAGCCAGAAGATCACCAGCTGGATCGCGGGCATGGCGGCGGGGATCAAGCGCAGAACAGCCGTCATCGAGGCGAAAACCCTCGAAGGCAAGACGATCGCCAGGTGGTCGCTGGCCGAGGTCGTCCCGGTCAGGTGGACGGGGCCGCAGTTGAGCGCGGAGCAGGCCAAGGTCGCGACGGAGACGCTCGAGCTGGCACACCACGGATTCCTGGACGCGCGATGACCGTCACCTTCACGAGCGCCGGGGTAGGCGCCGCGGCCACGAAGATGGTGCACGCCGTCCTCATCGCGCACGAGCCGCCCAAGCCAGGTGGGCTCCAGAAGCCGGGCGCCGAGCTGTTCAAGATCGAGTTTCAGTTCAACCCCAAGGAACTGACGCTCGCCAAGAACGCCAAGTGGCAGCGGCAGACGCAACCGAACGCGGCCAAGGCGGGCGTGCCGGAGTTCAAGGGCGCCGAACCCGCGAAGCTGAGCCTCGAGGTCTTCCTCGACTCCACCAAGGACATGGGCGACGCGACCGTCAAGATGGTCGAGCACCTGTTCAACCTCACCGTGCCCACAAGGGACAGTCGTACGCACGGCAAAGGCAGTCCGCCGTGGGTCATCTTCAAGTGGGGCACGACGACGGGCTTCGCGAGCTACGTCTCCAGCGTCACGGCCAAGTACACGCTCTTCACGCCCGGCGGCATGCCGGTCCGGGCGGTCTGCACGGTCAACCTCGAAGAGGTCAGCGGCGAACCCGGCGGCCAGAACCCGACCAGTGGCGCACTGGCCGCACGAGACTCGCACACGCTCACGGCAGGAGACAGCCTCCAAAGCTTGGCCTACAAGGCGTACGGCAACCCCGAGCTGTGGCGGCACATCGCCGAGGCCAACGACATCGACGACCCGATGCGGCTCAAGCTCGGCTCGGCCGTCCTCGTTCCGGCGTTGGAGGAGATCCAGCATGGCTAACGAGAGCTTCGCCAACAACCTCGTCGTAGAGGTCGAAGGGCAGCCACTGCCACAAGACGTCAAGCTGCTGCTCACCTACGCCTACGTCGACGACAGCCGGAACCTGCCGGACATGTTCGTGCTCAAGTTCCGCGACCCCGGCCACGTCGTGCTCACCAAGGGCCACTTCACGATCGGCGCGAAGGCCACGCTGAAAGTCCAGACCGCGGACCCCGGCGGCCCGAAACCGTTGATGAGCGGCGAGATCACGGCCGTGGGGATCGAGCTCGACGGACAGGGCACGTTCACCGAGGTCAGAGGCTACGACGAGGCGCACCGGCTGTTCCGGGGCAAGCGCGTCGCGGTCTACCCCGGCATGACGGTCAGCGACGTCGTCAAGAAGGTCGCCGAACGCGCGAAGATCAAAACGGGCGCGATCGACAACGTGCCGGGCTTCGGCGGCCGGCCGGACACCCAGCTCAGCCAGGACAACGTCAGCGACTGGGAGTTCCTGAGCCGGCTCGCCAGAACGGTCGGCGCGCAGATCGCGGTCAGGGACGGCAAGCTCGACTTCAAGCTGCCCGAGTCACCGGCCAAAGCCCCGCAACCCAACGCCAAAGCCAAGTCCAACCCGCTCGTCCTCGAGATGCACAGCACCCTGGTCGCACTCAGGGCCGGCATCACGACCGCGGGCCAGGTGCCCGAGGTCCAGGTCAGGGGCTGGGACTTCGAGAACAAGCAGGAGGTCCTGGCCACGGCCAAGCCGACCACCGCGGGAGTCGAGGTACCGCAGGCGGATCCCGTCGCGCTCGCGGGCAAGTTCCAGGCGCCACCTCACCTCGAGGCCGGCCTGCCCTACCGGACGCACGCCGAGGCCAAGACGGCGGCGGAGGCGCTGGCGGCACAGCTCGGCGGCTCGTGCGCGGAACTCACCGGCGTGGCACGGGGAAACCCGGAGCTGAAGGCAGGAGTGGCGGTGGCGCTGGCCAACGTCGGCGAGCCGTTCCAGGGCAAGTACACGCTGACCAGCACCAGGCATCTGTTCGCCGAGCACACCGGCTACACCACCGAGTTCACGGTGTCGGGCAAGCAGGAACGCTCGCTCTACGGCCTGGTCCACAGCACCGCCACCAAGCCGCTCAACGGTCTTGTGCCCGCGGTCGTCACGAACGCCAAGGACCCGCTGGAGATCGGCCGCGTCCAGGTCAAGTTCCCCTGGCTGTCACCGGATCTCACCAGCGTCTGGGCCAGGACGGTGCAACAGGGAGCCGGGGCCGGCCGCGGCACGGTGATCCTGCCGGAGGTCGGCGACGAGGTGCTGGTCGGCTTCGAACACGGCGACTTCGACGCGCCGTACGTGCTCGGCGGCCTCTACAACGGCAAGGACAAACCGCCCAAGCTCGGCAAGCCACCGGTCGACGGCGGCAACGGCCAGATCGCGGCCAGGGGGTTCGTGAGCCGCAAAGGCCACAAGGTCGAGTTCGTCGAGGACGACGGCATCGTGATCTCCAGCGGTGACGGGAAGTTCGTCGTCAAGCTCGACCAGAAGTCGCAGAACATCGAGATCACCAGCGGCAAGACCATCAACGTCAAGGCGCAGAACGGCATCACCGTCGACGCCGGCACCGGGCCACTGGAGCTCAAGGGCCAGAAGGTCACCGTCACAGCGCAGACCGAACTGAAAGCCGAAGGCGCCCAGGTCAAGATCGCGGGCCAGGCGCAGACCGAGGTGACCTCCAGCGGTGTCCTCACCGTCAAGGGCTCCATCGTCAAGATCAACTGAGGAAGCGCACATGCCACCCGCAGCAAGAGTCGGAGACATGACCGGGCATCCCGGCGTCATCATGCCGCCCGGTGTCCCGACCGTGCTCATCGGCGGACTGCCGGCCGCGACGGTCGGGAACATGCACACCTGCTCGTTCCCGCCGCCCGCCGTGCACCCGCCGACGCCGATCATCCCGCCGGGCTGCCCGACGGTGCTGATCGGCGGCAGGCCCGCGGCCCGCGTGGGTGACATGAGCGGCTGCGGCGCGCCGATCCTGCCGCCCGGCTGCCCGACCGTCCTGATCGGAGGGTGAGCGGTGGACTTCATCGGCAGGGGACTGAGCTTTCCCGTCCGCACCGACGCGACGGGTTCGGTGGCGCTCGTCGACGGCGACCGCGAGATCGTGGAGAGCATCCGGCTGATCCTCGCGACCGCTCCCGGAGAACGCCCGATGCGGCCCGAGTTCGGCTGCGCGATCCACGACCTGGTGTTCGCGCCCGCCGACTCCTCGACGGCCGGGCAGATGGCCTACGAGGTGCGGCAGTCGCTGGAGCGGTGGGAGCCGCGCATCGACCTCACCGACGTCATCGTCGACTTCGCCGAGGCTGACAACGGCACCCTGCTGATCGACATCCGCTACGTCCTGCGCAACACCAACGACCCGCGCAACCTCGTGTTCCCGTTCTACGTCATTCCGCCGCACGAGGACGGTGCGTGATGCCGCTTCCCTTGCCGAACCTGGACGACCGCCGGTTCCAGCAGCTCGTCGACGAGGCCAAGCGCCGCGTCCAGCAGCACTGTCCGGAGTGGACCGACCACAACGTTTCCGACCCCGGCGTCACGTTGATCGAGGCCTTCGCGCACATGGTCGACGAGCTGATGTACCGGCTCAACCGCGTACCGAAGCTGCACTACCTCAAGTTCCTGGACCTCATCGGCGTCGAGCTGTTCGCGCCGACCGCCGCGCGCGTGGACGTCACCTACTGGCTCTCCGCACCGCAGCCCGCACCTGTCGAAGTGCCGCAGGGCAACCAGATCGCGACGCAACGAAAAGGCCTCGAGGATCCGGTCGTCTTCACGGTCGACCGCCCGCTCACGATCGTGCCCTGCGAGCTCTCGCACCTGGCCACGGCCGCCGCGAACGGCCAGCCCGTCGACCGCACCGACGACCTCAAGGCCGCCAAGGAACCGCAGGCGTTCAGCGAGCAGCCGGAAGCGGGCGACGCCGTGCTGTTCGGGCTCTCCGCCGCGGTGCCGGGCTGCGCGGTGCTGCTCAGGTTCGACTGCGAGCCGATGGGCTCCGGCATCAACCCGGCCGACCCGCCGTGGGTGTGGGAG
Source organism: Lentzea sp. NPDC005914 (assembly GCF_040629405.1). Classification (NCBI taxonomy): domain Bacteria; kingdom Bacillati; phylum Actinomycetota; class Actinomycetes; order Pseudonocardiales; family Pseudonocardiaceae; genus Lentzea; species Lentzea sp. NPDC005914. The sequence continues at coordinate 87,088 of NZ_JBEXVQ010000017.1, forward strand.
GCCTGGACGAGCGACGGCTGGACCGCCTGCGAGGTCGACCACTTCACCAACGGAGGCTTCAACTCCTCCGGCGACGTCGTCGTGCACGTCCCACGCGAGCACACCACGTCGATCATGGTCCGGCAACGCGCGGGCTGGCTGCGGTGCCGTGCCGCCGAAGTCTGGCAGGGCCAGCCGTTCTACCAGCGCTCACCGAAGATCCGCGACGTCACCGCGGTCACGATCGGCGGCACCACCGAGGCCGTGCACGCCGACGTGGTGCGGGCCGAGACCCTCGGTGTCTCGGAAGGCGTTGCCGGACAACGGTTCCCGCTCGCCCGCACGCCGGTCGTCGCGGGCCCGCCGATCACCGTCGAGGTCGCGACCACCGACGGCTGGGACGAGTGGACCGAGGTGCCGACGTTCGTCGAGTCGGGGCCGGAGGACCGGCACTTCCTGCTGGACAACATCGAGGGCCAGATCATCTTCGGCCCGGCGGTGCGCCAGCAGGACGGAACTCTGCGCCACTACGGCGCGGTGCCCATGAAGTCGGCGGCGATCCGCGTGCCCGAGTACCGCACCGGTGGCGGGCTGCGGGGCAACGTCGCGCGCAACCTCGTGACCGTGCAACGCGATCCTGTGCCGTTCGTGAGCAACGTGACCAACCGCAAGCCCGGCAGGGGCGGTGTGGCGGGGGAGTCGGTCGAGGACGCGGCGCTGCGAGGCCCGCTGTCGTTGCGGACACGCGACCGCGCGGTGACGGCCGAGGACTACGAGATTCTCGCGAGGGAGGCCGCTCCGGAGGTCGCACGGGTGCGGTGCGCGCCGGGTGATGACGGGGTGCGGGTGCTCGTCGTGCCGGCTGTTCCAGAGCACGAGGAACCGAACTTCGCGGCCTTCCAAGTCGACCAGGAGACGCTCGAACGGATAGCGCACCACCTCGACGCGCGAAGGTGCGTCGGGGCGCGGGTGAGCGTGGAACCGCCGTTCTACCAGGGGGTCACGGTCGTCGCGGACCTCAAGGCTCGCACAGGAACGCCGGCCGAAGCGGTCCGGGCGCGGGCGATGGACGCGTTGGGCGACTACCTGGATCCCATTCGCGGAGGGGCGGACGGGGACGGGTGGCCGTTCGGGCGGCCGGTGCACTCGGGCGAGGTTTACGCCGTGCTGCAACGGATCCAGGGCGTGGAACTGGTCGAGGACGTGCGGCTGTTCGCGGCCAATCTGCTGACCGGTGAGAGAGGACAGGCGGTGCAGCGGGTCGACCTGCCGCCGAACGGACTGGCCTTCTCCTACGGGCACCAGGTGAGAGTGGTGAGGAGCTGAGATGCGCAGTGCCGTCGACGACCTCATCTCTCCGCATCCCCTCGGCGAGCGGATGCCGTCGGTCTACACCGACGACGACTTCACCCAGCGCTTCACCCAGGCCCTCGACGAGGTCGTCGCCCCGATCTTCACGGTGCTCGACTGCTTCGCCGCCTACCTCGACCCGCGGCTGGCCCCGGCGGACTTCGTCGACTGGCTCGCGCAGTGGGTGGCGCTCGACCTCGACGAGAGCTGGTCGGCCCCCCAACGCCGTGAGCTCGTCGCCAGAGCCGTCCGGCTGCACCGGTTCCGCGGCACCAGAAGGGGCCTGGCCGAGCACGTCTGGCTCCTCACCGGTGGCCGCGTCGACATCGCGGACAGCGGCGGAACCGCGGTCTCCCAGCGCCCAGGGGGACCGATCCCGGGGAGTTCCCCCGCGCACGTGCTGATCCGCATCCGGGTGACGAACCCGGACGCGGTCGACCGGGCGCGGATCACGGCGGCGGTGCGCCGGATGGTGCCCGCCCACGTCGCCACGACCATCGAGGTGACCACATGATCGTCTGCCAGACCTGCGGGGAGCACAACGCGCCCAACGCCGAGTTCTGCGGCAACTGCGGCGACTTCCTGAAGTGGACGGGCGCCCAGGTGCAGGCGGGGCCGGTCCGCCCGGACGCACCCCAGCACCCGCAGCCCCACCACCGTCCACAGCAGACGCTGATACGCGAGGCGCAGCCCGGCGACCTGATCTGCGGGCAGTGCGGGTCCGGCAACGTCCCGACCCGCAGGTTCTGCGCCGTCTGCGGCCACTCGCTGATCGACGCCGTCACCCAGAAGCAGCCGTGGTGGAAGCGCTGGTTGCCGTCCAAGGGCCCGAAGGTCAGGGAACGCGGCAGCCGCCCGCGCCGGGTCAGGCGGGCCGCCAAGGTCCGTCAGGGCGCCGGCAAGGCGTTCCGGTGGACGCTGGCGATCGCGGTCCTGCTGTTCGCCGGCCTCTACGGGCTTTCACAGCCGTTCCGCAGCGACGTCAACACTCGCGCGATCTCGGTCAAGAACAAGGTCGCGAGTGTCTTCTCCCAGCAGTTGGTGCCGGTGCGGCAGAGCTCGATCTCGGCCGGGCGGGAGCTGCCCGGCCACCCGGCCAAGCTCGCGATGGACAACGACTACGGCACCTTCTGGGCGGCCCCGACCGACTCGAAGACCGCGGCGCTGACCATCCACTTCGACCACGTCACCGACCTGCGGCGAATGATCGTCTACAGCGGCGACGGCAAGAAGTACCTGGGTTCCCAGCGGCCCCGGCGCCTGACGCTGGTGTTCGACACCGGGAAGACCGACGACATCACGCTCACCGACAAGCCCGACCAGCAGGAGCACGCCATCGAGGGCGGCGACGGCATCAGGGAGGTCCAGGTGCTCATCGCCGATGTCTACCCGTCCTCGGAGAGCACCGACACGGTGATCAGCGAGATCGAGCTGTTCGAGAAGCAGGTGAGTTGACCGTGCGCGCACTTCCGTTGCTGCTCGTGGCGTTGCTGCTGGTTCCCGTACCGGCATCGGCCCAACCGGCACCAGAACCCGAGCCTTTCAAGATCGGTTTCTCCAGCTTGGAGAACGACGACTACAACATCTTCACCGTCGACAGCTTCGGAAGCGCGCGTACGAACCTCACGAAGAGCCCCGGCTTCCAGCAGGAGCCGGCGTTCTCGCTCGACGGCACCAGGCTCGCGTACGTCGACAACGGCCGCGTCATGATCGCCAACGCCGACGGCACGAACCCCAAGCGGCTCACCAACGAGACCCGCGCGCAGACGCAGCCCGCGTGGTCCCCGGACGGTACGATGATCGCGGTCGTCACCCGGATCCCGGACGGCGACGGCTCCAGGTCGGTGATCGACATCTACCGCGTGTCCGACGGTGCGAGGACCGGTGGGATCCCGATCCCGAAGCACCTCGACGCGGACGACAGCCAGCCAGACTGGTCACCGGACGGCAAGACCATCGCGATCACCAGGCGCTCCAGCAACATCGTCGTGCCGCCGCCACCGGTCCCCGAGCCCGACACCGAGCTCCCGGCCCGCCAGGGCAGCACGTTCGACCTCTCCCAGGTCGTGCACACGCCGCGCTTCCCGCCGAAGCCGGACATCGTGCTGCTCATCGACATCAGCCGCTCGATGCGCGACGAGCTGGAAGGCGTCCAGGGACAGCTGGGAAAGATCATGGAGGAGGTCAAGAAGGTCCAGCCGGACACCCGGTTCGGCGTCGCCACCTACGCGGGCAGCGAGAACGGCGACAAGGTGTTCACCCGCCACCAGGTGCTGACCGACAAGGTCGCGGAGGCCGTCGCGGCCGTCGGGAAGATCGAGCTGGTCAAGGACGCCAACTCCACGGAGGTCTGGGCTCACGCGCTGATCAAGTCCGCCACCGGCGAGTTCGCGTTCCGCCCCGACGCCAGCAAGGTCTTCGTGGTCATCGGTGACGAGCCGACCGCGGAGGGGCTGATGACGGGTGAGGACACGGTGAACAACGCCATCGCGGTGCTCAAGCGCGCCAACATCCGCACCGTCGGCGTGGACAGCGGTGACGTCGAGCGCGGCCTGAACTCGGAGAACCAGATCACCGAGATCATCAAGGACCCCAAGGGCTCGCTGCAGCACTACGTCAAGGGCGGCGAAGAGGAGATCAGCAAGGCGATCCTCGACGGCATCAAGGACCTCGACGTCACCGTCACACCGGTGCCCAGGTGCGACACCGGGCTCGGCGTCGAGCTCACCCCGCCCGGCCCGGCCGGGGGGCCCAGCGGTCAGGACTTCACGTTCGCCGAGAAGTTCACCGTGGCACCGACCGCCACCCCGGGCAGCACCCTGCGCTGCACCATCGAGTTCCGGCTCAACAAGGAGACCGAGGTCCGCCCCGGCCACACCCAAACCGTCACCGTCCAGGTGGCCGACCTGGTCAAACCGGTGGTGCGCGTGGACGACATCACCGCGCAGGCGCCCCAGGGCGGCACCGACGCGAGCGTCACCTACCGGGCGACCGCCACGGACAGCCAGGGACGACCGCTCACCCCGGCGTGCGTCCCGCCCTCCGGCACGAAGTTCCCGATCGGTGTCACCCGCGTGACCTGCACGGCGACCGACGCCAGGGGCAACACCGGCACCGACACCGCGATCGTCACGGTCACGGCGCCCAATCCGCCGGGATCCGAGATCTGGCTCGTCGCACCGGACGGCAGCAGCCAGGTCGACCTGTCCCCTCGGTTCACCGACCCGTGCAAGAACAACTACAGCCAGGACCCGGCGTGGTCCCCGGACGGCAAAACCCTCGCCATCACCCAGGACGACCAGATCTGCGCCGTCAACGCGGACGGCACCGGCGCCCGCGTGATCGTGCGCACCACCGCGAACGTCCCGCACCCGGCAAGCCCGGTGTGGCTCCCGGACGGTACGAGGATCGTGTTCGAGACTTCGAACTTCGAGACGCCACCGGACCTCTACACCGTGCCGATCCAGAACGGCACGCCGAAGATCCTGACCGAGAACGCCGGTCAGCCCGCGGTGCAACGACTTCCGCGCCTCGCGGTGACCACGACGGCCGGCCCGGCCGAGATCCCGTTCAACGGCACCACGACGATCGAGGTCGCCGTTTCGAACACCGGCTTCGCGCCGGCACCCGCCACGCTCACCGTGACCATGCCACCGGGCCTGACCGGCGGTCCTGCGGGCGGCGACGTCGGCCCGATCGCGCCGGGAGAACGAAAAGTCATCAGCGGTGAGGCCAAAGGCATCACCGCGGGAGAGCACACCGTCACCGCGGCTGTGGGCGCGCTCACGTCCAAGGTCACCGTGAAGGTGCTGGAACGAACGGGATCGCTGTCGCTGACGGTGGCGGCGAGCCCGCAGCCGTCGTTCGTCGGCGGTGACGACGTGACCGTGATCTTCAATCTGCTCAACAGCTCCGGCTCGACGCTGACGGACGTGCGGGTGAACGCCTCGGCGTTCGGCTGTCAGCCGGAGTGCGCGGCCGGCACGCTCGGGCCCGACGGCCAGGCCGAGGTGAGGTTCACGATCCCGGCCACCGCGGCCGTCGACCGGGAGCTGACCGGCGTCGTGATCGCCACCGGCCCGGACGAGAACGCGCGGGACAACGTCGCCACGACCCGGATCGTCATCAAGCAGCCGACGCTGACCGTGGACCAGCAGGCCGGACCGCTCGGCGGTGTGGTCTCGGTGCAGGGCAAGGACTTCCCGCCCAACGCCAAGGTGAGGCTCGGCTGGACCCTCGGCATCTCCGAGACACCGGGAGAGCTCACCACCGCGGACGGCACGTTCTCCGCGCAGATGCTGGTCTTCCACAACGACACCGAAGGGATCCGGCAGGCCCAGGCCGTCACGGTCGAAGGCACGAGGTTCGGCGACGTGAAGTCGGGCGACTTCCTCGCACTGCCGAGCACCGTGCAGCCATCGGACTTCGTCGAGCGCGGCTGAGCTTCTCGAAGGTGATGCCCCAACGGGCAGATTTAAGCGCACCCGGCCACGCCTCCGCCGCCCCTGTGCGGCGCCAGGGAAAGAAGGAGACTGCTAGTCATGGGAGCAACAGCGACACTGTCCACTTCGGACCTGGCCGTCGCACCGGGCGGGGACGTCACCTGCCAGGTGATGGTGCGCAACGCGGGCGAGCTGGTGGACCAGTTCACGATCGACGTCGTCGGCGATGCCGCGCCGTGGAGCCACGCCGAACCGGCCGTGGTCAACCTCAACCCCGGTGAGTCCGTGCCCGTGCTCATCCGGTTCGCGCCACCACGCGACGCGGGTGTCCACGCGGGCTCCGTCCCGTTCGGCGTCCGGGTCGTCTCGCGCGAGGACCCGCACGGCTCGGTCGTCGAAGAGGGCGTCGTCGTGGTCGGCGCGTTCACCGACGTGGCCGCGGAGCTGGTGCCCGCCAAGGCGGAGGGCAGCAGGAGGGCCAGGTACGAGGTCGCCGTCGACAACGTGGGCAACGCGCCCGCGATGCTGCGGCTGCGGGCCGTCGACCCCGAGGACGAGCTGGACTTCCGGCTCGACCGCTCCGACCTCGCGCTGCCGCCCGGCACCACCGCGTTCGTGCGGCTGCAGGCCAAGCCCCGCAGGACGTTCCTGCGCGGCGAGCCCAAGCGCCACCCGTTCCAGGTCGAGATCACGCCGGAGCAGGGCGAGCCGCTCCTCGCTCAGGGCACGATGGTGCAACGCCCGGTGCTGCCGAAGTGGTTGCTGCCGGCCCTGATCGCACTGCTGGTGCTCGCGGGAGCCCTGGTGGCGCTGTGGCTCACGGTGCTGGCGCCGGCTGTGAAGTCCGCGGCACGCGAGGCGATGCAGCAGGAGAGCAAGGAGATCAAGGAGAAGGCCGACGAGGCGGCCAGCGCGGCCGGCGCGGCCAAGGAGGAGTCGAAGCAGGCGGCGGCCAACGCCGGGCAGGCCCTGGACGTGCTGGGCGTCAAACCGGGCGACACGAACGCGACACCGACGCTGCCCAAGCCCGCGGAGAAGGGCGAGCCGGTGACGTTCCGGCTCGACATCACCTCGCCGATCGTGACCAACGCCGGGACGTTCACCGAGGTGACGCTGACCCCGCTGGACGGCAAGAAGAACGTGCTGATCAAGGACATCTTCTTCGAGAACGCCAAGAGCGACGCGGGCACGGCCCAGCTGGTCCGGGACGCGGGCGGGACGCGCAGCACGATTCGCGTGATCGGGCTCGGGAACTTCCGGGACCGCGACGAGCACTTCCAGGAACCGCTGCGGTTCCAGCCGGGCGAGAAGATCGTGTTCCGGGTGAGCTGCCAGAACCCGCAGCCCAAGGGCGCGTGCACGCCTTCGGTGGTGCTGAACGGGCGAGCGGAATGAGGTTGCTGGTGCGGCGGCCGTGCGCAACGGCCGCCGCGTCAGATCAGGCCCTCGCGCAACGCGAAAGCCACGGCGTGGGCGCGGTTGCGCAACTGGAAGCGGTTGGTGATGTCGTGCAGGATCGACTTCACCGTCCGCTGCGAGTAGCAGAGCTTCTCCGCGATCTCCCTGGTCTCCAGGCCGTCGGCGATCATCCGCAGCACCTCGGTCTCCCGGCTGGACATGCCGGCGAGGTTGAGCCCGTTGGGGCGCAACACGTTGCGCTGCAGCTGGGACACGCGTCCGAGCAGCCTGCCGAGCAGGTCCGCCGGCAGCGAGCCTTCCCCGGCGTGGGCCGCGCGGATCAGCCGGACCAGTGTGTCGGGTGTGGCCTCGGAGCGGCGCAGCACGGCGGAGACCCCGCTGCCGACGATGTCGAGCAGCTCGGAGTCGGCCACGTCACCGGCGACCAGCACGATGCCGGGGTTGGGCTGGACCTGCAGCTTTCTCAGCAGTTGCAGCACGTTCTCGTCGAGACGTTCCGCGACGACGAGCGCGACGCAGCTCTCCGCGGTCTCCGGCTCGACGAGCCGGATCTCCGGGCGGGACCGCAGCGCGACGGTCACACCCGCGCGGGTGATCGAGTCGGTGGCGTGCAGGACAACGGTTACGGGTTCGGCGTTCATCAGCTCCCCTTCTGACGTCAGCACAACAATCATCGGCCTGGGAGCGTCCCGGCCTACAGGGGCAGTTGTCCCGAGTTGTCCCGGAACAGGTTTATCGCCTGAGCGCGATCCGCGACCTGCAGCTTGCGCAGGATGTTGGACACGTGGTTGCGCACGGTTTTGCTGCTCAGGAACAACTCTTTGGCGATCGCGGCGTTGCCCTTGCCCGCCGCCATCAGCCGGGCGACCTCGCGTTCGCGCCCGGTCAGCTCCGGAAGCGTGCTCGGACGTGGTGCCGTCGCGAAGAAGTCGAGCAGCCTCGTGGCCACGGCAGGGCTGAAGATCGCCTCACCCTCGCCGACCGCGCGCACAGCGTCCACAATCTGTTGGGGGCGTGATGACTTCACCAAATACCCTCGAGCGCCTGCTTTCATGGCCGCGAACACGGATTCGTCGTCCTCGAACATCGTCAGCACGAGCACGCGGGCGGACGGCCGTGCGGCGACGATCCTGCGCGTCGCCTCGACTCCGCCGAGATCCGGCATGTTGAGGTCCATCACGATCACGTCGGGCTGCAGTCGTGCGGCCGATTCCACGGCGGCTGTACCACCGGAAGCCTCGCCGACGACGTCGATGCCGTCGTCGAACAGAGCCGCCATCACGCCGCGGCGGAAGAGCGGGTGGTCGTCCACGACCAACGCGCGCAACGTCATGGCACGGGTAGCGCAGCCGCGAGTCTGGTTCCGCCGTCGGCTCCTGGCTCGACGCGGCAGTTCCCGCCGAGATCGCTGGCCCGCTGGCGCATCGACGCCAGGCCCACGCCGTTCGACAGCTCGGCCGCGCCGACGCCGTCGTCGAGCACCTCGACGTGCAGCTCGCCGTCGAACCACAACCGCACCTCGCACGTGCGCGCGTCGGCGTGCGTCACGACGTTCGTGAGCGCCTCGCGGACGATCCGGTACGCCGCCACGCTCACCGCGTCGGGCAGCGGCGGGATCTCGGTGAGCACCACGACGTCGATCGCGACGTGCAGCCGTGACCTCAACGCCGCGACGAACAGCTCGAGCGCGCCGACCAGCCCGAGCCTGGTGACCGTCGCCGGGCTCTCGTTCGCCACCAGCGACTTGATGTCGTCGATCGCCGAGTGCATCTCGTCCTCGAGCAGCGCGAGCAACCGTGCCGCGCCGGCCGGGTCGGAGGTGAGCAGCTGCCGGACCGATCGCAGCCCGAGGGCGACAGCGGCGAGTGACGGGCCGACACCGTCGTGGAGGTCGCGCAGCACCGTGCGGCGTGCCTCGGCCGCGCTCCTGGCGCACGACTCCGCGGGCACGATGAATTGGCGGCGCATGCTCCCTCCCTCCCCAACGATGACGTCGCTTGGACGTCGGCACCCGTTTCCGAGGTTCCCGATGGTGTGACTACAAGTCCCCTGATCGGCCCATTCGCCGCTGCGACGGGAGTGGGAACGAGTTTCTTTGCACTCCGATGGAAGCGTTGGCCCCGGTGATACAGCCAGGCGGAAAAACCAAATGGCCCGGTGAGCGGTACGGAGGTATTTGTAGGCCGAACGGACGCTCCTCACAGGTATGGGAGTCGAGGTCCACGACCCTCGCTGGCTCAGCGCCGTGCCGGGAGCCGAGCTCGTGGTCGGGCTGGACGATGTCAGTGAGTACGCCGCGGACGGTCACCGGGTGACCGTGATGATCGACCTCGTGCCGGACACCGTGTCGTCGCTGCGGGGTATCGCGGCCGACGCGGTGGGGGAGGGCGCGCGCAAGATCCGCGTGCGGCCGCACGGTGTCGACCGGGTCGACCTCGTCTACGCGGCCGTGGAGCTGAACCGCGTCGCCGAGGACGACGCCGTCGAGGTCCAGTTCGACGTCACGTCCGCCGCACTGCTGCGCGCGGACCCGTCGGCGTTCGTGCGCGTGGATCCACTCGTGGTCAAGGCGGACGGGACGGTCGTGCCGATCTGCGCCGGGCTGGAGAGCTACGCGCTGGGGTCGCTCGGGTCGATGGACGACCTGGTGCGGGCCTGGGATCCCGAGCCGGTCCGGGACCTGTGCCGGGTCGCGCTGGGCCGGGCGCTGGCCGACACCGGGCCGTTGGTCTGCTGGTACGAGCACCTCACCCGGACAGCAGCTGCGATGCGGACCGGGTGTTGATCACGAGGTCCGGCGTCACACCGCACTCCTCCGCCCGCGCGCAGCCGTAGTTCAGCCAGTCCAGCTGGCCGGGCGCGTGGGCGTCGCTGTCGATCGAGAACGTGCAGCCCGCGTCGACGGCGAGGCTGAGCAGCCTGCGCGGGGGATCGAGCCGCTCCGGCCGTGAGTTGATCTCGACGGCGGTGCCGTGCTCGGCGCAGGCCTCGAAGACCCGTTCCGCGTCGAACTGCGACTCCGGACGACCCTTGCCGACGACGAGCCGGCCGGTGCAGTGGCCGAGGATGTCGACGTGCGGGTTCCTGACCGCGTTGATCATCCGCGAGGTCATCTCCGCCTTCGGCATCTTCAGTTTCGAGTGGACGCTCGCGACCACGACGTCCAGTCGTTCCAACAGGTCCTCGTCCTGGTCGAGCGAGCCGTCGTCGAGGATGTCGACCTCGATGCCGGTGAGCACCAGGAACGGGGCCAGCTCGACGTTCAGCTCGGCGACGACCTCCAGCTGCTTCTCCAGCCGGTCGCGGGACAGTCCGTTCGCGACGGTCAGGCGCGGCGAGTGGTCGGTCAGCACCATGAACTCGTGGCCGAGGTCGCGGGCCGCCTCCGCCATGTCCCTGATCGGGCTGCCGCCGTCGGACCAGTCCGAGTGGACGTGGCAGTCACCTTTCAGCCACGCCCGCATCTCTTCGCCGCCGGTGATGTCGACGTGCCGGAGTTTCGCGAGGTAGGACGGCTCGCGGTTCGCGAGCGCGTCCAGCACGACACCGGCCGTCGATTTTCCGACGCCTTTCAGATCGGTGAGCGTGCCGAGCTTCGCTCGTTTTTCGACCTCGGCCGGGTCCAGCTCGGCGAGAACGGCCGCCGCGTTGCGAAAGGCCTGGACGCGGTAGGTCGGCTCGCCCGCTCGTTCGAGGTGGAAGGCCACCTGCTTCAACGCCTTGACCGGATCCATACCTCTTCCTACCCCATCCACTCAGAGTGCGCTTCTGTTTGCAAAGTTCATTCGATCCACAATGATGTTCGGCATGTCCCCACGTCCGGCCGGTGCCCCACCGGCGAACGGAGCCGGCTCGCGGCGCAAGCGGAGCAAAGGTGACCTGACCTCGCAGGCCATTCTCGACACCGCCGAGCAGCTGCTCGAGACGAAGTCGCTCGACGAGATCGCCGTCGACGAACTGACCTCCGGCGCGGGAATCTCCAGATCCACCTTCTATTTCCACTTCGAATCGCGTGAGGCAGTGCTCTACGCGTTGTCCGAACGGGTCGCGGAAGGCCTCTACGATTCCGCGGCGCTCTGGTTGCGCCGCGGCAGCGAACCGCCGGAGGACTCGATCCGGCGTGCGATCTCTGGGACTGTCGCGCTGTGGCGGGCGCACGGCCCCGTTCTGCGTGCGGCCGTCCGTGCCCGCGACACGAGCGAGTTGGTGCGCAGGTTCTGGTCGGGGGTCGCTCGCAAGTTCGTCGACTCGACCGCGCAGCAGATCGACATCGAACGCGAGGCGGGCGTGGCCGTGCCGGGGCCGCCGACCGCGCGTGCGCTCGCCACGGTGCTGGTCTCGATGAACGAGACGATGTGCTACAGCCTCTCGCTCGCTCGCAAGTCGGCCGCCCGCGATCGTGAGGTCGTCGAGACCCTGACTGCTGTGTGGCTGCGGGCCGTGTACGGGGTTCCCCGGTAGATAGCGCGTGAGCGTTGCTCACTCGACACCGTGTCGAATAATTTCGCCACCATGTCGAGCAATCCGTTTTCGCTGGTCGGACACGTCGCGCTGGTCACCGGCGGCACCCGTGGCATCGGTCTGGAGTCGGTGCGGGCGCTGGCCCGCGCGGGGGCGAGCGTCGCCGTGGTCGCGCGCACGGCCGAGACCACCAAGGAGGTCGCCTCCGCCGTGGAGCGCGAGTTCGAGGTCGAGGCACTGCCCGTCGTCGCCGACATCGGCCACGACGACGAGATCCCCGGCATCGTGCTGCAGTCCGTCCTCGACCGGTTCGGTCGCATCGACGTCCTGGTCAACAACGCCGGCGCCGCGCCGCCGTTCGGTCCGCTGATCGACGTCTCCGCCAAGGCGTTCGACAAGATCATGGCCGTCAACGTGCGCGCGCCGCTTTCTCTGACGCGCGCCGCCGTTGCGGCCGGGCTCGGTTCCGGTGGCGGGTCTGTGATCAACATCGTGTCCGCCGCGGGGCTCAAGGCCGAGCCCTACATGGGGCTCTACTCGGCGGCCAAGGCGGCGATGATCAGTGCGACTCGGACGCTGGCCCGCGAGCTCGGTCCTGCCGGGATCCGGGTGAACGCGGTGGCGCCCGGCGTGATCCGCACCGATTTTTCGGCGGCGATCGTGGCGAACGAGGACCTGCACGCCTCCGTGGTCGCGAAAACCGCGCTGGGACGGGTGGGTGAGGCCTCCGAGGTCGCCGGTGCCGTGGCGTACCTGGCGTCGGCGGCCGCCGCGTACACCACCGGTTCGATCATCGTCGTCGACGGCGGGACGGTGGCGTGATGGAGCTCGTGCCAATGGGGACGATGACCGCTCGGCTGCGAAAGCCTTACCTGCTACCAAAAACGCCCGTCGGAGACCGGCTGATCTACGAGGTCGAGTCCGGGACGTTCGAAGGCGACCGTTTGCAAGGCTCGATGCACGGCACGTCGACCGCCGACTGGCTGACCATCGGCCCGGATGGCACGGCGACGCTCGATGTCCGTTCTGTACTGCGGACCGACGACGACGCTTACATCTATCTGCACTACTCGGGACGGGTTGACGTCTCGAATGGCTTCGGTGCGCCGCTGTACGCGGCCCCTCTGTTCGAGACCGGCGACGACCGCTACCGCTGGTTGAACCGCGTGCAGGCCGTCGCGAAGGGCGTGCTCGACGGCCTGGTCCTCACCTACGAGGTGTGCGAGGTGAGGTGAAATTCACCCGACCTTCGGGGGTTCCGATCGGGACGGCGACTGCGGAAGCGTCGTCGCTGACCATCGACCGGAGGGGTGTTGTGGTGAGGAAGCGTTGGGGCGCGGCGGCTTTGGCCGCCCCGCTGGTGATGTCCCTGGTGGGAACGGCCCAGGCGGAACCGGGGCCGCTGGACGAGTACTACACCCAGACGGTCGCGTGGGCCGAGTGCCCGGCCGGCTGGGTGTCGCCGACGACGGGTGTCGAGTGCGCCACGGTGATCGTGCCGATGGACTACAAGAACCCGGGCAACGGCAACCTGGAAATCGCGATCTCGCGCAAGAAGGCGACAGATCCCGCGCACCGCAGAGGCGTGTTGCTGACGAACCCCGGCGGCCCCGGCGGGTCCGGACTCGGTGCGGTGCACTGGTTCAACGCGCAGACCGACGTTCTCCGGATCTACGACGTCATCGGCATGGACCCGCGCGGTGTCGGCCGCTCGACCCAGCTGCGTTGCATCTCCACGCCGTCCGACGACGTTTTCCCTTCGCGTCCAACGGATGCGCAGATGGCGAACTGGTCCGAGTACGCGCGGGCCGTTGAGGAGAACTGCCAGCGCGGCGGCGGTGAGATGCGCCGGTTCATCTCGACGATGAACACCGCGCGCGACATGGACGTCATCCGCGGGGCGTTGGGGGAGAAGAAGGTCTCGTACGTCGGCTACTCGTACGGCACCCAGCTCGGCGCGGTCTTCGGCTCGATGTTCCCGAAGTCGCTGGACCGCAGCGTTCTCGACTCGGCTCTGGACCCGCTGAAGACCTGGCACGAGCAGGACGTCGACGTGGTGGACGCCATCACGGACAACCTCAAGAAGTGGACTGAGTGGACCGCGGCTCGTAACGGCACCTACGGGTTGGGCACCACGCCTGCCGCCGTGCGTTCGGTGCTGGACGGGATCGCCGAGAAGCTGAAGGCCGGTCCGTACGGTGGCTACACCGACGTCTCGTCCTTCGACTACGCCGTCGGTGCCACCCGCTACCGCCGTTCGTGGGCGGCGTTCTCGCGCCACATCGCGTCGATCGTGTCCGGTACCGCTGATCCTGGTGAGGCCTCGGCGATCGTGGCGGCTTTGAAGAAGGGCGACATCGAGCCTACTTCGGCCGGCACGTACCAGGCTGTGACCTGTGAGTGGGACTGGTTCACCGACGTGAACACCTACTACAACGACATGAAGCGCTGGCGGGACACCAACCCGTACGGCGGCACCGTGGACTACATGGCGCCGACCAACTGCACGTTCCGGGCGTTCAAGCGGCCGGAGAAGATTCCTGCCATCACGCGGAAGTACCCGGCCGGGCTGGTCGTGAACTCCGACGGCGACACGCAGACCCCGCTGGCCAACGGACGGGTCATGGCGGAGCACCTGAACGAGCCGCTGATCAACGTTTCGAATGATGGTCAGCACGGGCACTACGCGTTGCGCCGCAACGCTTGTGTCGACGCTCTGGTCAACAAGTACCTGGTGTCGGGGATTTTGCCGGCCTCGCGGGTGACGTGTGCCGGTACGGACATCGCGGAGAACGTGCCTCCGGGCGCTGCCGCCTCGCTTTCGGCGCAGTCCTCGCGGCCGTTGAGCGACATCCTGGGCGAGATCGCCACGGAGACCAAGCCGTTCTGAGGGCCGTTCTGATCGGCTGAACGATCTTGTCAGATCTCGCGAGTACGTTGTGACGCAGGGGTTCCCAGCTCAGGGGGACCCCTGCGTCAGCGTTCTCAGGCGAACCAGGTCCCGCCGCTGCGCCGGTAGTCGAGCGCCCGGTACATCGCGTCCACAAGGGACTGGCCGCGCGAGTTGGCCGCGAGCCCTGGCCCCTGCTTGTTCATCGCGTAGCCGAACGAGATCCGCGCCTTCGGGTCCGCGAACCCGAGCGAGCCGCCCATCCCGGTGTGCCCGAAGGCCTCCTCGGACATCAGCAGGCCCTCGGCGTCGTTCGGCGGCAGGTACGAGTTGTCCACCTGCTTCTGGAACCCGAGCGCGAACCGCGACGGCACACCGACCACGGCGTCGAGCCCGGACACCGCGACGTTCGACATCTGCGGGATCTGCGACTCCTCGACCAGGCGCACACCGTTGTAGGAGCCGCCCAGAGCCAGCGGCCGGTACATGCCGGCGAGGCCGCGGGCGTTGGAGATGCCGCCGATCGCGCCCATCTCGGCTGTGTGCGCGGCGCGGGAGTCCGACTCGCCCGGGGCCATGTAGCCGCCGTTGTTGAGCAGCATCAGGCCCGGCACCGACTCGGGCTGGGTCATCGCGGTGACGAACAGCGACGGCAGCAGGAGGCCCGGCTCGGTGGGGTCGACCGGGATCGTGTGCGCGACGTGGGGTTCGAGGTCCTCGGGCAGGCCCATCCAGAAGTCGAGGCCGAGCGGGCCGGAGACCTCCTTTTCGAAGAACTGGCCCAGCGTGAGGCCCGTGACGCGGCGGACGATCTCGCCGACCAGGAAGCCGAACGTCAGGCCGTGGTAGCCGTGCCTGGTGCCGGGTTCCCAGAGAGGCTTCTGGGCGGCGAGCGAGGAAGTGACCAGCTCCCAGTCGTAGAAGGCGCCCGCGGGCAGCCACGAGGTCAGCGCGGGCAGGCCTGCCTGGTGCGACAGGACGTGCCGGACCAAAGTCGTGTCCTTGCCCTCGGCGCCGTACTCCGGCCAGTAGCGAACCACGGGCGCGTTCAAGTCCAGGACACCGCGCGAGGCGAGGATGTGGGCGCACAAAGAGGTCGCGGCCTTGGTGCACGACCACACGTGCACGATGGTCTCCTCGGACCACGGCTGACCGGTGACGGGGTCGGCGACACCGCCCCACAGGTCGACGACGGGCTCGCCGTCCAGGGTCACGTGCACGGAGGCGCCCACCTCCCCGCGCTCGGCGAAGTTGCGTTCGAACTCGGCGCGGACCTCTGCGAACTGCGGGGCGCAGGTTCCCTGGATCGACATGGACCCTCCTCGTCGGGGGGAGCGGCGGTGGCGGTGCGGTGACCACACCAAGGGCATCACTGAGAGGAACCACGGATTAGTAGGGAACACTTAGCGGCTAACGTGTTCGACCTCACACAGAGCAGTCGTTCTACTGAGAGTGAGTGATCGCGTACGGAAAGCGGGCCTTGCCGAGTCGAGACACCCACATGGAAGACTCAGCGCTGCTCCGCCGAAGCTCGCCGGGAGGCCGTCATCGCCGACACTCCGCTCCGTTCCGCCGTCGTGGGACGGGAACCGGAACTGCGCGCCGTGCTCGACTGCGTGGACGCCGCGCCCGCGACCGGCCTCGTCGTGGTCCAGGTGAGCGGAGAGCCGGGCATCGGCAAGACCTCGTTGCTCGCCGAGATCGCCCGGCGGCTGCGCGAACGTCAGTGCGGCGTGCTGGCCTCGGCGTCCGACGTGCTCGGCAAGCGCATCCCGTACGGCGCGGTGGTGGCGCTGATCCGCTCGCTCGGCGTTCCCCCGCCACTGGACAAGACCCGCTCGGATGCCTTGGCCGCGCTGGAGATCTCCGTGACCGAGGACTCCGGCGCCTGGTTCGGCCGGGCCTGCGACCGGGTGGTGCGACTGCTGACCGAGCTCACGGCGACGCGCCCCGCGGCGTTGCTGATCGACGACCTCGACCATGTCGACGACGACTCCCTGGCCCTTCTGACGCTGGTGCTGCGGCGGGTCTCGGCCGCCCCGCTGGTGCTGGTCACCGCCAGCCGTTCGCACACGAGCGAACCGGGTGCCGAGGGCCTGCTGGACCGCGTGGAACAGCACGCGGAGGTTATGCGCATCGACCTCGCCCCGCTGTCCGGCGCCGACGTGGCCCGCATCGTCGAGTCCGTCCTGCAGACCTCCGTCGACGACGCCCTCGCCCGTGAAGTCAAGCAACGATCCGACGGCAACCCCTTCTTCGTCACCGAGATCGCGCGGTCGTTGAGAGAACTCGATCTGGTGACGGTCGACAACAACCGGGCCCGCCTGGCCGTGTCCCCGGACGCCATCCGGCTGACCCGCCGCGAGGCCGTCCTGCGCCGGGTTGCGCCGCTCGAGAACGACACACGCCTCGTAGCGCGCGCTGTCGCCGTGTTCCGCAGAGTCCGGCTCGACCAGATCTCGCTGCTGGCCCGCGTCGCGAGCCTCCCCGAGTCGACCGTGGTCTCCGCGTTCGACGAACTCCTGCGCGCGCACATCGTGGTCCACGACGACGAGCGCGGTTACCGCTTCTCCCACGCACTCGTGGGCGAGGCGCTCTACCACGAGGTGGGCCCGGCGCAGCGCCGCCACCTGCACTCCCTGATCTCCGCACGCCTGCTGGAGGATCGCTCTCAGGGCCTCTCGGTGGACCTGCTCCAACTCGCCTGGCACCTCGCCGAGTCCGCCGCGCCCGGCGACCGCGTGGCCGTCGGCGTCCTGGCCGAAGCAGCTTCCGTGGCTCGCGCAACGGCCCCGGAAACCGCGGCCGCCCTGTGCTCCAAAGCCCTGCAGCTGTTGCCGCGCAACGCTCCCGAACGTTCAGAGCTGCTGGCGTTGCAGTGCCGGGTGCTCGCGAGAGCCTCCCGCCCGGCCCTGGCCATCGAACCGGGCCTTGCCGCGCTCGAATCCTTGGAGCCCGGCCAAGAACGCACGCGGGTCGCCACGGCCGTCATCTCGTCCCTCTTCTCCGTCGGACGCACGGTAGAAGCCATGGAACTGGCCGATGACGAGGTCGCGCGCGGTCCCGTCCCCGCGTCGTTGGAAGCCCAACGCGCCGTGCTCCTCATCTACAACAACCGCCACGCCGACGCGGTGTCCGAGGTGGCCCGCATCGAGGCCCTCCCGATCAGCTCGCCGGCCGAAGGCGTGATCGTCTTCGAGCACCTGGCCATGCTCTCCTCGTTGCTCTTCCTGCACGACCGCACCGTCGAGTACGCCAACCGCGCGCTGTCCTACAGCGACGGCCAGCCGATGCTCGAACTGCAGGCGTTGTCCGTCTGCGCGTCGATCACCGCTCTCGCCGGCCTCGTGCACGACGCGTCGTGGCGGGTCCGCCGGGCCGAGGAACTGGTCGACCAGGTCGGCTCGCACGGATTCCGGGCCGAACGCGCCGCCTCACGCGTGGCGCTGGACTGGCTGGGCGGCCGCTGGGACGCGGCTCTGGACGGCATCGGCCGCTGGCTCCCGGACGTGGAGGCCGCCCAAGCCGACCAGGCCCTCGGTGTCCTGCACGCGATCGAACTGTCGATCCGCACCTGGCGCGGTGAGCTCGACGTCGCCGCGCGGCTGGCCTCCCTGCCCGCGCCGCGGTCGGTGAACATCTCGAAGCTGCACGCCGCGGCCCTGGCCGAATACCTGATCGCGCGCGGCGAGGCGGACGAGGCCTACGCGGTGCTGGGCACCGCGATCGGCTCACGCCTGGAAGCCGCCTACTCGTGCGTCCTGGTCGCGCGGATGGTCGAGCTCGACCTGGAACGAGGCCACTCCGACAAGGCTCTGGAGGCGTTGGACCGGCTGTCCGCCGTGTCCGCGACGCGCGTGTCGCCGTGGTCGCGCACCACGATCCGCCGGGTGACCGGCGTGGTCCGGCAGGACACGGACCTGTTGCGGGAAGCCGTGTCCGAGGCCGCACTGGGAGGGCTGGAGTTCGAGAAGGCCCGCGCGCAGCTCGCACTCGGCGAGGCCACCAAGGACGAGGTGCCCACGCTCGTCGAGGCCTACACGACCTTCCAACGGCTCGGCGCGCACGGGTTGCGCCGTCAGGCGGGCAACCGGCTCAGGACGCTGGGCGCCAAGGTGCCCAGGGCCCGCTCGAAGGCGCCGGGCCTGCTGACCGAGGCCGAGGAGAACGTCGCTCGCCTTGTGCAGCAAGGAATGCGCAACCGGGACATCGCCGCCGCGTTGCACTACAGCCCGAGGACGATCGAGGTCTACCTGTCGCGGATCTACGCCAAGCTGCACGTGTCGTCACGGCTGGAGCTGGCCCGAGTGCTGGACGCGATGCAGCAGCGCTAGGTGGGCGGCGCCATCCGGCCGAGCCGTGTGCGCACTCCGTCCTCCTGGTAGCGCGTCACGGTCTCGGCCAGTTGCTCGCACGCGCGCTCGATGGCCTGACGGGCCTGGTTCCGCTCGCTCGTGATGGCGCTCAGGATCAGCCCGGTCAGCGCCACCGAACCGTTGAACGCCTGCAGCACGATCATCGTGGTCAGCAGGTCGTTCTGCGTGAAGTGACCGCTCGCGGCGGCCATCACCGCGGCCACGGAGATGATCACCGCGCACGGGGCGGCGATCGCGTGCTGGAACCGCAGCGCCGCCCAGATCAGCATCGGGAACACCAGGAACAGCAGACGTGTCTCCGAGATCGTCACGAAGGACGCGAGAACCGCCGTGGCGATCAGCACTCCCGCGGCCTCCACGAGCCGGCGCGGCGAGACGTGCCAGGTCCGGGGGAGCGTCAAGAGCAACGGCGTGAACACCAGGACGCCCATCGCGTCGCCGGTCCACCAAACCGCCATCACGGCCGGCATCTCGTGCCACGGGATCAGGCCGGTGAGCTTCAACGCCGCCGTGCCGACCGCCGCGCTGATCAGCATCGCGCCCAGCGCGCCCGCGAAGACGAGCAGCAGTGCGTCCTTCAACCGGTCCAGCTGCTGTCTGAACCCGAACCCGGTCAGCAGGTACCAGGCGGCCAGCGGCGCGGCGGTGTTGCCGATGGTGATCAGCACGAGCCCGGCGGGGCCCGCGCCGAGAGAGATGTTGGCGGTCAGCGCGCCGAGGGCGATGCCCGGCCAGATCTTGCGGCCCGACATCAGCAGTGCCGCCACCGAGATCCCCGTCGGCAGCCACAGTGGAGTGACCTGGCCCTTGACCAGAGCCAGGACCAGCCCCACCTTCGCCGTCGCGTAGTAGGCGACCGCGACCGCGAGGATCGTCATGGTGGTGCGGAGTGCGGCGTTCACCGGCACATGCTCCACCCGTGCACACGTGTCCGCCAGACCTCGCAACAGAGCGTACCCACTCGGACTCACTCCGCTGGTCCATACCGGTCAGTTCCGCCCGCGTGCCAGTGGTTCGATCCCGCCACCCAGTCACACACCGCTGTGGCGCAACGGAACACCGGATCGCCCTCCCGCAGCGACGCGACGGCATCCCGCAACGCTCCCGCGCGTTCGTGGATCAACCGAACTGTGGCGCCAACGGCCTCGGCGAGGTCGACTGGACCGCGGTCAGCACCACGATCCTGCTCGGCGACCTGTGCGAGGCGTGGTCGGCGCAGCTGCTCGGCGGGCTCGGCGCGGCGGCGCTCGAACAGGTCCACCAGATGCGCGAGGACGTGCTGATCGGACAGCTGCTCGACCTGTGCGGCGCCGCGCAGCCGTTCGAGGTGATCCACTACAAGACCACGCAGTACACCGTGCACAGGCCGTTGCGGATCGGCGCGGCGATGGCGGGGGCGGACGACGACGTGCTGGCCGCCTGCACCGCCTGCGCGCAGCCGCTGGGGGAGGCGTTCCAGCTGCTCGACGACCTGAGGACGTGATCCCGTCCGGTACCCGCCGACCCGCCCCGGCGATCTGCGCGAGGGCAAGCCGACGGTCGTGCTGGCCCGAGCGATCGAGCGCGCCACGCCGTCCCAACGCGACCAGCTCATGCACCTGGTGGGGGACAGGCACCTCGACGACGAGGGTGTGCGCACCGCGCAACGGTTGATCGCCGAGACTGGTGCGGTGACCGAGGTACGGCAGATGATCGTGAACCGCAGGCAGCAGGCGCTCGACGTGCTCGTGGACGCGCCGTTCCACGAGACGGGTGCGGAGGCGCTGAAGGTGCTGACGGATCTCGCGCTGCCGGGCGTGAACACGTGGTGAAGGTGGCTCTGCTCGACGACGCCCGCCGGGCTGTTGAGCCCGTGCTCAGGCAACGCGTCGACACCCTGCCCACCACCTTGAGGCAGCGTGCCGTCCACCACTTCGGCTGGGACGACCCGGCGAGCGGTACGGGCAAGGCCGTGCGGCCCGCGCTCGTGCTCGCGACCGCCCGAGCCGTCGGCGCCGGCCTCACCACGGCGCTCACCGTGGCCGCCGCCGTCGAGCTCGTGCACAACTTCACGCTGATCCACGACGACGTCCACGACCAGGACACCGAACGGCACGGCCGGCCCGCGCTGTGGACGGTCTGCGGCACCTCGGAAGCACTGCTGGCGGGCAACGCGTTGTGCGCGCTGGGGATCGAGACCCTGGCGGACCTCAACGGCGTCGGCCGGCTCGCGCGGTGCGTCACTGACCTGTGCGAAGGCCAGAGCATGGACATCGACTTCGAACAGCGCCAGGAGGTCGGTCTCGACGAGTGCCTGAGGATGTCCGCGGGCAAGACCGGCGTCCTGCTCGGCTGCGCCTGCGCCCTCACCGCCCTCAACGCCGGTGCCGGCGACGACGTGGTGCAGGCGTTCGACGACTTCGGCATCGAGATCGGTATCGCCTTCCAGTTCGCCAACGACCTGCTCGGCATCTGGGGCGACGAGCGGGCGACCGGCAAGCCCACCGGGTCCGACCTCTCCCGCCTCAAGAAGACCCTCCCGATCCTCCGCGCGTTGCAGTCCGGGACCGCGGCGGGAGATCAGCTGGCCGAGCTCTACGCGCACGGCGTCGAACTGGACGAGACCCAGACCCGCCGCGCCACCGCCCTCGTCGAACGGACCGGCGCCCGGCAGTGGGCGGAGTCCGAGATCCACCGCCGCGTCGACCTCGCGCTGACGTTCGTCGAGAAGACCGGATCGCCGGAACTGACCTCGCTCGCCAAGCTCGCATTCGTGTACTACAGGTCTCTGAGCAGCGCCGATTCTTAGTTGTCGTGGAAGCCGCACTACAGCCCACGAGCCGCAGAACGTGAGATGGGCTACATGCGCACAGCCGAGGCGGCCGACGAGGTCCGGGTCGAGGACGGCGGACGTCGCGTGGTGGTGGTCGCCGGCCGTCTCCACCTCCCGGTCTCCGCGGGTGTCACCGACGCCCAGGCGCTGACGCTGGCCAGAGCGGGCACCACCGCGTGGCACCTCCTCCGCACGTGCGCGCACCTCAGGCCGGGCGAGTCGATCGTCGTGCACGACGCCGCGAGCGAGGTGGGCGCGATCGCGGTCCAGCTCGCGCGCAGTTTCGCCGCCGGACGCGTGATCGCGACCGACTCCAGCCAGTCCCGCCGGCGCAGGGCGATGAAGCTCGGCGCGGACGTGGCCGTCGACGCCGATCAAGACGGTCTGGCGGAACGCCTG
Organism: Lentzea sp. NPDC005914; assembly: GCF_040629405.1. Taxonomy (NCBI): domain Bacteria; kingdom Bacillati; phylum Actinomycetota; class Actinomycetes; order Pseudonocardiales; family Pseudonocardiaceae; genus Lentzea; species Lentzea sp. NPDC005914. The sequence goes on from NZ_JBEXVQ010000017.1 coordinate 109,216, forward strand.
GTGAGCGCGAACGAGGGCAAACAGGTCGATGTGGTGCTCGATCCGGGTGGCGCGCTCAAGGCCTCGCTGGACGCCCTCGCGCCGTTCGGCCGGGTCGTCTGCTACGGCGCTGACCAGGACGAATCCATCAAGCTGACCGGTCTGCTCGGCGGCTCGCGCGCGGTCATCGGGTTCCGTTTCGAGCACACCCTCGAACGACCCGACATGATCGCGAGAGCTGTCAGTGAGCTGTTCGGGTTGACCTCGGCTGGGCGATTGCGTCCGATGGCAGAGGACTAGTACTCGTTGGTAACAAGCTGCTTAAGGGGACCCATGAGGACCGTGTTCACGACCTGCCCGCTCTGTGAAGCGACGTGCGGGCTGGAGCTGACGGTCGAGGGCGACCGCATCACGAAGGTGCGCGGCGACCGTGAGGACGACTTCAGCCGGGGCTTCATCTGCCCCAAGGGCGCGTCGCTCGGCACGCTGGACGCCGACCCGGACCGCCTGAGCAAGCCGTTGATCAAGCGCGACGGCGAGTTCCAGGAGGCGACCTGGGACGAGGCGTTCCGCTACATCGATGAGCGGCTGAAGGACTTTCCCGACCGCAATGCGATCGCGATGTACCTGGGCAACCCCGTGGTCCACTCGCTGGCCGGCGGCCTCTACGCCGGGCCGTTGCGCAAGGCTCTGAACAGCCGCAACGTCTTCACCGCCAGCACGGTCGACCAGATGCCCAAGCACGTCCAGGTCGGCCACATGTACGGCAGCATCTTCTCGATCCCGGTGCCCGACATCGACCGCACCGACTTCATGCTGGTGCTGGGCGCGGACCCGTTCTCGTCCAACGGCAGTCTGTGGACGGTCCCGGACGCGCCCGGCAGGTTCAAGGACCTGCAGAAGCGCGGCGGCAAGTTCGTCGTCGTCGACCCGCGTCGCAGCCGCACAGCGCAGGCCGCCGACCAGCACATCGTGATCCGACCGGGCACGGACGTGTTCCTGCTGCTGGCGTTGATCCACGAGCTGTTCCGGCAGGACCTGGTCGATCTCAAGGAACTCGCCGAGCACGTCACGGACCACACGGTGATCAGCGAGCGCGTCATGCCGTTCAGCCCCGAAACCGTTGCGGAACGCACGGGCGTTGAGGCTGACACGATTCGTGCACTCGCACAGCAGTTGGCCAGTGCGGAACGTGCTGCTGTGTACGGACGCATCGGCACGACGACCGTCGAGTTCGGCACGGTCGCGTCGTGGGCGGTCGACACGCTCAACATCCTCACCGGCAACCTCGACCGGCCCGGCGGCGTGATGTGGCCGCTGCCCGCGCACAGCAAGCGCGGACCGGGGCGGGGCAAGGGTTTCGGCATCGGCCGCTGGCACAGCCGGGTCAAGGGACACCCCGAGGTGATGGGGGAGTACCCGGCCGTCACGATGGCCGACGAGATCGAGACGCCCGGCGAGGGACAGGTCCGGGCGCTGTTCACGATCGGCGGCAACCCCGCGCTGTCGTTGCCGAACTCGGCGAGGGTGAACGAAGCGCTGTCCGGTTTGGACTTCATGGTCAGCGTCGACCCGTACCTCAACGAGACCACCCGGCACGCGGACGTCATCCTGCCGACGCCGCCACCGTCCCGGCGCGACCACTACGACATCGCGTTCCTCAACAACTCGGTGCGCAACGTCGTGAAGTACTCGCGCGCGGCCATTCCGTTGGAGGAGGGCAGGGTCGACGAGACGGACATCTTCTTCCGGCTCGCCACGATCTTCAGCGGTCTGGGTCCGGAAGCCGATCTCGGCGCCATCGCCGCGATGCAGCTGGCCGGGCTCAAGCAGCAGCTCGGCGTCGACTTCGAGCCCGAGGGCGAGACGCGCGAGGAACGGTTGCTGGATCTCAAACTCCGCACCGGCCCGTACGGGGTTTCGCTGCAACAGTTGCTCGACAACCCGCACGGCATCGACCTCGGCCCGCTCACCTCGCGGCTGCCGGAGATCCTGCGCACCGTCTCCGGGAAGATCGAGCTGACGCCTGAGCCGATCATGAACGACCTGCCGCGCGTGCTGATGGCGCTGGAGACGCCCGAGACCGACATGGTGCTCGTCGGCCGCAGGCACCTGCGCACCAACAACTCCTGGATGCACAACGTGCCCGCGCTGGTGAAGGGCAAGCCGTTGTGCACGCTGCTGGTCAATCCCGGCGACGCCACGCGAATCGGCCTGGTCGACGGTGCGACGGCTCAGGTCACCTCGCGCGTCGGCAAGATCGAGGTGCTGGTCGAGGTCACCGGCGACATCGCGCCCGGTGTGGTCTCGATGCCGCACGGCTGGGGCCACGACCAGCCCGGCACGCAGCTGACCGTCGCCCGGGAGCACGCCGGCGTGAACGTCAACCTCCTCACCGACGACCTCCGCATCGACCCGCTCTCGGGCACCGCCGTGCTGAACGGCACCCGAGTGCAGGTCGTGCCCGCCTGAAGATCCCCCCGAGGTTGCCACAATTGTCACTAGGAGCCGCCATGACCGCCGGAGTCACCAGCCCCAACGCGGTGCGATCCGTCCGCCGGATAGCCGACCTGCCGTTCCTCGCGGAGCAGGCTTACGGGGACGCGGTGGCGTGGCGGTTCAAGCAGAACGGCGAGTGGCGTGAGCAGACCTACGCCGAGGTCTCCGAGCAGGTGCTGGACCTGGCGTCCGGGTTCGTCCACGCCGGACTGAAGCCGGGTGACCGGGTCTGCGTGCTCGCGAACACGCGTCCTGAGTGGACGGCGGTCGAGCTCGCGGTGCTGGCGGCGGGCGGCATCGTCGTGCCGATCTACCCGTCGAGCACGTCGGAAGAGATCGCCTGGGTCGTGGGCAACTCCGGCGCGTCGATCGTGGTGGCCGAGAACGAGTCGCAGTGCGTCAAGGTCGAGGTCGTTCAAGCAGAACTTCCTGAACTGCGAACAGTGTTCACCATCGACCCGGCGGGCGACCGGCCGAGCGTGGCCGAACTGCAGGACACCGGCCGCACCTCACCGCTGGCGGAGGAGCTGGACTCGCGCCGTGCCGCGATCAAGCCCGAGGACCCGAGCCTGATCATCTACACCTCGGGCACCACCGGTCCGCCCAAGGGCTGCATCCTGACCAACGCGAACTGGGTCGCGCTGTGCCGTGTCGCCGAGGAAGCCCGCATCGACGCGATGACCGGCACCGTCTACCTGTTCCTGCCGCTGGCGCACGTTTTCGCGCAGATCGTCATGTTCGGCACGATGTACCGCGGTGGCGCGCTCGCCTACTTCGGCGGCGACATGACGGCGATCGTGCCGGAGCTGGCGGAGGTCCGCCCGACCTTCCTGCCTTCCGTGCCGCGGATTTTCGAAAAGATCTACACGTTCGTCACGGCCGCGGTGCCGCCGGAGCAGCTGGGTCAGGCGGTGACCCTGGGCCTCGAGGTGCGGCGCCGGCGTGCGGTGGGCGAGCCCGTTTCCGCCGAGATGGCCGCGGCGTTCGAGCAGGTCGACGCGATGTTCGCCAAGGTGCGCGCGGTGTTCGGCGGCCGGCTCGTGCAGGCGTTGTCCGGTGCCGCGCCGATCTCACGTGAGGTGTTGCAGTTCTTCCACGCGGCCGGCGTGCCGGTGCTGGAGGGCTACGGCATGACCGAATCCACCGCTGTGGGAACGATAAACACGTTGGAACGTTTCAAGCTCGGCTCGGTGGGAGCGTCCGGTGTGGCGGGCCTGGAGATGTCCCTGGGGGAGGACGGCGAGCTCCTGATGCGCGGCCCGCACGTCTTCGCGGGCTACTGGCGCAACGACGAGGCGACCGCGGCCACGATCCAGGACGGCTGGCTGCACACCGGCGACCTCGGCGAGATCGACGCGGACGGTTTCGTGACGATCACGGGGCGCAAGAAGGACATCATCATCACCGCGGGCGGCAAGAACATCGCGCCGGCCAACGTGGAGAACGTGCTGCGCCAGTCCCGCTGGATCTCGCACGCGGTCCTGTTCGGCGACCGCAAGCCCTACTGTGTGGCTCTGCTCACACTCGACGCCGACGAGATCGTGCCGTGGGCGACCGCGCGCGGCTTGCCCGGCGATGTCGAATCTTTGGTGGGTCACCCGGACGTGCGAACGCTCGTGCAGGAAGTTGTTGACGAAGCGAACTCGCACTTCGCCAGTGTTTCCCAGGTGAAGAAGTTCGGCCTGCTCAGCCGGGATCTGTCCCAGGAGGAGGGCGAGCTCACCCCCACCCTGAAGGTCAAGCGCAACGTGGTGCACCGCGTTCACTCTGGGTTGTACGAAGGGCTCTACGAGTAACCCGTACGTACGAGAAATCCAAAAACAGGTACATCCACCCTGGCGGATTCGGTCCGGGCAGGGCAAAGTGGAGAACCAAGCGGCGCTAGGCCCCCTCCCCCCTCGGGCCCAGCCGCTTCGCGGCCCCGGCTCACGGCGTACTCCCCCCAGACGCCCTTGCCGGGGCCGCCTTGCATCTCCAGCCCTATTTGCGCGGCGGCGTCGTCGTGCCGCGCACGATCAGTTGGGTTTCCGCCACTATCTGCGGAACTTCCGTGTTGTCCGAGTCGAGCCAGTCCAGCAACAGGTTCACGGCCGTGCGTCCTGCCTGCGCCACAGGCATTGCCACCGTTGTCAGCGCGGGCGAGCACAGCGCCGCGTACGTCAGGTCGTCGAACCCCGTCACCGACACGTCGCCGGGAACGGAGATCCCGCGGTCCCGCAGGCGTGCCAGCACGCCGAGCGCCATGATGTCGTTGTAAGCCACGATCGCGGTCGTGTCGGCCGCCACGGCGAGATCAGCCGCCTGCAACCCGCCCTCGTAGCGCGGCGCGAACGGTCCGAGATCCACCAGGTCCACGCCGTGCTGGGCAACCGCTGACATGAGCCCGCGGCGACGCTCCTGGTTGGACCAGGAGGTGCGAGGCCCGTTCAGGTAAGCGATCCGCCGGTGTCCCAACGCGACGAGGTGGTCGATGATCGCGTGCATGCCTCCCGCCGAGTCCATCAACGCGGCGGGCACGCCGGGGAGGCGCCGGTTGAGCAGCACCAGCGAGGTCGCGCCGGCCACCTCGTAGACCTGCGAGTCCTCCAGGCCGGGCGCACACAGCACGACGCCGTCGACCTGCTTCGCCATCGCGTGCACCAGCTTGGCCTCGGCGACCGGGTCCTCGTCGCTGTCCGCGACGAACACCGCGTAGTCGGCCTGCATCGCCCGCGCCTGCACGGCCTTGAGCACGCCCGTGAAGAACGGGTTGTCGAGGTCCGGCACGACGATGCCGATGTTGCCGGTCTTGCCGGTGATCAGCCCTCGCGCCGCCCGGTTGGGCTGGTAGCCGAGGTCGGAGGCGGCAGCCAGCACCCGTGATCTGGTCTCCGGGCGCACGAGCTCGGGAGATGTCAGCGCACGCGAAACGGTGGCGACCGATACGTGCGCCCTGCGAGCCACGTCGCGGATGGTGACTGCCACTTGTACCTCACCCTCAACTGCCGGTTGAAACAATCATGACGGGTCAGGCGTCAGGAAGGTTCTTTGAGTCTGGTGACGAGCTGCGTCGGGTTCACAAACCTAAGCGCAATGACCAACAGGAGCAGCATCGACCCCGTGTAGATCACGGCCATGGAGTCGACCATCTGTTGTGGTCTGATGCCCGCCGACGACATCGCCTCGTACAACGAGACCACGAGCGTCTGGCTGGTCGGGCCGGCCGTGAGGAACGTCAGCTCGAACATGCCCACCGTCCGCACGAGCACCAGGATCGACGCCGCCAGAATTCCCGGTACGAGCAGCGGGGCCAGTACGCGGGTGAAGATGGCGAACGTGTTCGCCCCGCACATCCGCGCCGCCGACTCGATCTTCGTGTCGATCTGCTCGATGAACGGCGTCATCGTCAGCACCACGAACGGCACGGCGGGCACGAGGTTCGCCGCGATCACGCCGAACATGCTGCCCGCCAGGTGGAACTTGTAGAGCACGGTGGCGAGCGGGATGCCGTACGTCATCGGCGGCATCAGGATGGGCAGCAGGAACAGCACGTTGAGCAGCTTCTTGCCGGGGAAGTTGCGACGTGCCAGCGCGTAGGCCGTGGGAACTCCGATCAGGACGGAGATGACGACGACCGCGATCGCGACCTGGAAGGTGACGCCGAGGACGTCCAGCAGCCGGTAGTCGCGCCACGCCTCGCCGTACCACTTGCCCGTGTACCCGTCCGGCAGCCACGAGCCGAACCAGGTCTCGGCGAACGAGTTCGTGACGACGGCGCCGACGATGCCGACGAGGTTCAGCATGAAAAAGATCAGAGCGCCCCACGTCAGCCACACAACAGGGCGTGCGGTGAGCCTCATCCCTTGCCTCCCGTCGCGCCGCGGTAGAGCGTCGTGCGCCAGATCAGCACCACGCCGATCACGATCAGCATCACCAGCGCCATCAGCATCGCGATCGCCGAGCCCATCGCGAAGTCGTTGTCCCGCAACGCCGTCTCGTACGCGGCGATCGACATCACGTGCGTCTCACCGGCCGGGTTGCCGACCATGACCGCACTCGGGAACACCGAGAACGCGAGCACGAAGCTGAGACAGAACGTCACCGCGAGACCCGGTGCCAGCAGCGGCATCGTGATGGTCCGGAACCGTTGCCGTTTCGAGGCACCCAGCGTCGCCGCCGCCTGCTCCAGCGTCGGGTCGATGCCCGACAGGTACGACAGCGTCAGCAGGAACGCGAACGGGAACCCGGTGATGATCAGCGAGAACAGCACGCCCCAGTAGTTGTGGGTGAGCTTCGCCGGTTCGTCCGCGCCCAGTGCCAGCAGGACGCGGTTGAACCACCCGGTCGGGCCGAAGAACGCGAGGAGTCCTTCGGCCGTCAGCACGGTGCCGAGGGTGATCGGGACGACCAGCAACGTGGTGAGCGCTCTCTTGCCCCGGAACCGGCCGCGCATCCGGAACGCGATCGGGATGGACGCCAGCACGTTGAACAGCGCCGCCGGCAGCCCGAGCCGCAGGGTGATCCACACGGTCTCGGCCAGGTAGTCGTCCTGGAAGAACGTGATGTAGTTCTGGAACGGGCTGCCGCCGCCCTTCGGCTGGAACGACAGCTGCAGCCCGTACAGGAACGGGTAGACGAACAGCAGCACCACGAACACCGCGCCCGGCACCAGCAGCCAGAGGACGCGGTCGACGCCCTTCTCGGCCAGCCGGTGCTTGAGCGACGCCCGCTCCATAACGGCGGTCATGCGAACACCAGCACGCGTTCGACCGGCACCTTCAAGATGATGGTGTCGCCGGGAGCCAGTCGAGAGTTCGTGCGGACGTGCAGCGGCGAGCCGTCCCTCAGCCGAGCTTCGACGGCCTGCTCACGCCCGTGGTACTCGACGATCTCGACCACCGCCTCGAGCGTGTTCTCACCAGCCTCGCTGACGACCGTGAAGTCCTCGGGCCGGACCGCCGCGACCGCCTTCTCGGTGAGCTCTTCCCGTTTGACGCCAACGAGTTTCACGCCGTCCTCGGTGTGGACGGTCGTGTGCTCGCCGTCCTGTGAGGAGACGGAGACTCCGATCATGTTGCGGTAGCCCATGAATCCCGCCACGTACCGGTTGACCGGGTGCGCGTAGACCTCCTCGGGCGAGCCGACCTGCTGCACCTCGCCCAGCCGCAGCACGACGAGACGGTCGGCCAGGGCCAACGCCTCCTCCTGGTCGTGCGTGACGTAGACGGTCGTGAGGTCCAGCGACTGGTGCAGCCGCCGGATCTCGGTGCGCATCTCGAGCCGCAACGCCGCGTCCAAGTTGGACAGTGGTTCGTCCATCAGCACCAGCGGCGGCTCGAGCACGATCGCGCGCGCGATCGCCACCCGTTGCTGCTGGCCACCACTGAGCTGCGCCGGGAACTTGTGCTGGTGCTCCTCGAGCTGGACGAGGCGCACCGCCTCGTCCACCCGTTTGTTGAGCTCGGCCTTGGACGTCTTGCGCATGGACAGGCCGAACCCGATGTTGCGCCGCACCGACATGTGCGGGAACAGCGCGTAGTTCTGGAACACCATGCCGAAGCCGCGCTTCTCCGGCGGCAGGTCGTCGATGCGCTTGCCGTCCAGCGTGATCCGCCCGCCGGTCAACGGCAGCAGCCCCGCCAGGCAGTTCAGGGCCGTCGACTTCCCGCACCCCGAAGGCCCGAGCAGGGCGACGAACTCGCCGCCCTTGATCGTCAGGTCCATGCCCCTGAGGGCAACGGTGTCCCCGAACGCCCGCTGCACGTGGTCCAGGTGCAGCTCGGCGAACCGTTGCCCGGAGATGTGAGGGCTCATTTCTTGCCGATCTCCCTGTCCCACCGCTGGAACGCCTTCACCTGCTGCGCGGCCGGAAGCGAGGTCTCCTTGGGGTTCTCCTGGATCAGCTTGTCGTACTCGGCGCGCCCGAACTTCGCGATGGCGTCCTGCGACTCCTGCGGCGCCATCTTCAGCGTCACGTCCTTGACCGCCGGGCCGGGGTAGAAGTAGCCCTTGTCGTACGCCTTGGCCTGCTGCTTGGCGTCCAGCATGAACTTGATGAGCGCCAGGTTCGCCGACAGCACGTCCTGCGACACGCCCTTGGGCACCACCGCGTAGTGCGCGTCGGTCACCCAGTGGAAGCCCTTGAACGTCGCGATCTTCATGCCCTCGGGCACCGAGCCGAGCACGCGCGGGTTGATGTCCCAGCCGGTGGTCGACGCGACCATCCACGACGTGCCGTTCGCCAGGTTCTTCATGACGTCCGTGGTGCCGCCGGGGTAGTTGTCCACGTACTGCCCCAGGTCCTTCAGGTACGCCCAGGTCTTGTCCCAGCCCTTCTCGGGGTCCTTGGGATCGGTGTCACCGAGCAGGTACGGCAGTCCCATGAGGAACGTCCTGCCCGGACCGGAGTTCGCCGGCCGCGCGTACTGGAACTTGCCGGGGTGCGCCTTGGCCCACTCCAGCAGTTCGGCAGGAGACGTCGGAGGGGTCGGCACCTTCGCCGGGTCGTACTCCAGCAGCGGACCCGCGGGGTAGTAGGTGACGGCGACGCCCTGGCCCTGGGCGAGCTTCTGCATCTCCCACGCGGGCGGGAGGTAGGTCTTCTCCAGGTCCGGCAGCTTCGCCGAATATCCGGGGAGCAGTTCGAAGACCAGTTTCTGCTCGATCACCGACGACAATCCGTCGGTACCGGTCAGCACGAGGTGGGTCTGGGAGGTGCCGGAGTTCTGCTCGGCCTTGAGCTTGCCCGGCATGTCCGGCGCGGTCGCCTTGGTGTAGTTGACCTTGCTGACGTACTCGGGGTTCGACTTCACGAACTCGTCGATCATGCCCTGGGTGAGCTGCAGGTTGCCGGCCACGTCGAGCACGTTCAGCTCGACGGGTTTGGACGGCTTGTCCGGGACTGTGCTGGGCGCGTTCTGCGCCTGCGGGGTCTCCGGTGCACCACACGCCGTGACCACCAACAGGGCGGGGATGACGAGCTGTAACTTCCTTGTCCAGCGCATCTCGTGGCTCCCTAACTGACTCTGGACCTGGCGCTCGAAAACGTTTACGGTTTTTCTGTAACGGTCGAATGCCTACACCTGATCTCTGTGGCTCGTCAACAGATTGGGCCAGAGTGCAGCAGGGCATTCCTCCGATGACTGGCCCGCCGCCCGGTCGAACGCAATGCCGCCGCACAACCCATCCCCAACGAAAGTGGGAGGCTCCTGTGGCACCCCGTTCACGGCGGTTGCTGGTCGCAAGAACCGGCATCCTGGCCACTGCGCTCGCAGTGGCGGTGACCTCGCTCGTTTCCGCCGCACCCGCGGCAGTTGCAGCCGACGTCCTGCTGTCCCAAGGCAAGCCCACGACCGAGTCGGCGTCCGGCGGCGCGAACTACGCGCCGAAGAACGCCGTCGACGGCAACACGGCCACGCGCTGGGCCAGCAAGTCGAACACCGATCCGGCCTGGATCCGCGTCGATCTCGGCGCGTCCGCGAACATCAGCCGGGTCCGGCTGCAGTGGGACCTCTCGTGCGCCAAGGCGTACCGGGTCGAGACCTCTGAGAACGACTCGAGCTGGACGTCGATCTACGACACCGCCGACGGCAAGGGAGGTGTCGAGGACCTGACGGTCACCGGGCGGGGCCGTTATGTCCGCGTCTACGGCACGACCCGCTGCCGCACCGGCACGTCCTACGGCTACTCCCTGCAGGAGTTCCAGGTCTTCGGCAACACCGGCACGGTCGACCCCGAACCGCCGTCGGCGCCGACGAACCTCGCCGCCTCGGACGTCAAGTACGACTCGGCGAAGCTGACCTGGACGGCCTCGACGGACAACGTCGCGGTCACCTCGTACGAGATCTACAACCTCGGCCAGTTCGTGAAGTCCGTCCCCGCGACGCCGACCTCCACGACGATGACGGGCCTGAAGCCGAACACCTCGTACGGCTTCTACGTCAACGCGAAGGACGCGGCCGGAAACATCTCGCAGGCGTCCAACACGGTGGAGTTCAAGACCCCGCCGGCCGAGGACGACCCGATGCCGCCGACCGCGCCGAAGAACCTGCGGTCCACCGGCGTGACGGCGAACTCCGTGTCGCTGGCGTGGGACGCGGCGACCGACAACGTCGGCGTGACGCGCTACGAGATCTACGCCGGCGGCGCCAAGGTCGGTGACGCGACCGGCACCACCGCCACGATCGGCGGCCGCACCGCGAACACCGAGTACACCTTCACCGTCAAGGCCTTCGACGCCGTCGGCAACGTCGGCCCCGCCTCGAACGCGCTGACCGTGAAGACGAAGTCCGGTGGCGACCAGGTCGGCGCCGTCACGCAGATCGCGACCGACAACGACGTGCCGTGGGGCCTCGCGTTCCTGCCCAACGGCGACGGCATCTACTCGCGCCGCGACGCGCAGGACATCATCAAGATCACGCCGTCTGGCCAGAAGACCACGCTGGGCAAGGTCCCGAACGTCTCGGGCACCAACGGTGAGGGCGGCCTGCTGGGCATCGAGCTCTCGCCGTCGTTCAGCAGCGACCACTACGTGTACATCTACCACACGGCATCCGGTGACAACCGCGTCGTGCGGATGACGTTGGACGGCAACACGCTGGGCGAGTACAAGGTGCTGTTGACCGGCATCCCGCGCAACAAGTTCCACAACGGCGGCCGCCTGCGCTTCGGCCCGGACGGCAAGCTGTACGCGTCGACCGGTGACGGCCAGAACGGCGACAACGCGCAGAACAAGCAGTCGCTGGGCGGCAAGGTCCTCCGCCTCAACCCGGACGGCTCCGCTCCCGCCGACAACCCGTTCGTGTCCGAGGGCGGCAACGCGCGCTACGTGTGGAGCTACGGCCACCGCAACGTGCAGGGTCTGACGTTCGACTCGAAGAACCGCCTGTGGGAGGCCGAGCTCGGCAACTCCAACATGGACGAGATCAACCTGATCCAGAAGGGCGGCAACTTCGGCTGGCCCAAGTGCGAGGGCACCTCGGGTTCGTGCGGCGGCTTCATCGCCCCGAAGAAGACCTTCCCGGTCGGCTCCGCGTCTCCGTCCGGCCTCGCGATCGTCAACGACGTGCTGTTCCTCGCCGCGCTGCGCGGTGAGCGGCTGTACCGCATGACGATCAACGGCGACAGCATCGGCACCACCACGTCGCACTTCCAGGGCACCTACGGTCGTCTGCGGACGCCCGAACCCGCCCCGGACGGCTCGCTGTGGGTCACCACCTCCAACGGTGACAAGGACTCCACGCCGGGCAACAGCTCCACCAAGATCCTCAAGGTGGCGCTGAACTAGGAACGGCCCGGTGCGGTCCGACATGCGGCGGCGCTAGGCCGGCCCGCACCGGTACCGGAAAACGGAAGGCCCCCGGACGTGGCGTCCGGGGGCCTTCCCCGTTCTCACTGCAACTGGCAGAGCAGCGGACAGGCCTTGGCCGACGACCATCCCGTGTAGAACGGCGGGGTGCCGGCGGGCGAGTTCTGCGGTGTGTACCTGACCTTCGCGTTGTTGATCAGCGGGAACAGCGAGAGCAGCGCGTACGTCGAGCAGTGGACCTGTTTCGACTGGCCGGGAGCGAGGGTGAACGGCCCGGTCTGGCAGCTCGACTCACCGTCGTCGACCACGGAGGAATCCACAATGGACACCGGACCGTTGTTGGTGACGGTGATCCGCCAGTACGCGGTCGCGAACAGGAGCCCCAGCACGCCGACCGGAGCCTGTTTCACCCACGGCCCGGCGCCACCGGCCTTGCAGTTCGCCGGTGTGTGCGAGGCGCAGACCTCCTTGTTCACCACCACGTTCGGCAGGCACGCACTGCCGGGCGTGACCGCCCGCGTGACGGTGTTGGACGCGAAGCTGCCGGTCATGTCCGTTCCGTTGGCGGTGTTGCTGACCGAGGTGACGGTGCACTCCGCCGCGATCGTCGTGCGGAAGCACACCTGAGGCGCGTCGCCGGTGAACTCGACGACCAGTGACGGCTGGTTGCCGCCGCCGAAGTCCGCTCCGCTGTTCAGCACCAGCGTGGTGGTCAGGTTCAGCGTCGCGGTGGACACGCCGCTGAGGTCGACCGTGCCGTCGGGCGCGAAGCCCGGTACCGCGACGGCGGCGCCGTTCTGGTCGGTCGCAGTGATGGTGGAGGCGCCGAAGTTCACGTTCGCCGGCGTGACGCCGACCAGCGAGGCCCTGGTGTAGGACGCGGAGTGCGGCTTGCCGTCGCAGTAGAACTGCGCCGGGGTGAGCGACACGGAGGCGCCGGTGCGCACGCACGGCGACGCCCCCGTGTCAGGATCCATCGAGAACAGCACACCCGCGTCGCCGAGGCCGATCAGGCAGCCGGTCGGCGGGTCGTAGGCGTAGCCGTAGTCACGGGTGACTCCGTTGTTGGCGTTCGGGTGCGTGATGCGTGCCGGGGTGCCCGCGCAGGTCGTGCCGGTGCTCCAGTCGTGGCACACCGCGGCACCCTGGTAGGGGCCGCCCCAGATGGCGACGTAGCTGCGCACTCGGTCGCCGACGCGGACGACCTCCGGATTGAACGCGAGCACGCCCGCCCCCAGTCCGGCCAGGCTGGAGGGTGCGGGAAGCGGCGAACCGTCGATCGCGTAGCAGGTGGTGACGCTGGTGCCGCCGGACGTGGTGGAGCACGCGCCGGTCTCCGCACCCGTTGTGCCGTAAGCGGTGTAGGCGTTGTAGGTGGCGTTGCCGGACGGCCCGAGGGCCTTCGGGGACGGCCAGCCCGCGCACGCGCTCGTGGTGGCAGGATCGAAGCAGCCCATCACCGCTGTGCCGCCACCGGACGGCGTCGACGACGCGAACAGCTTGCCCCCGGCCGTGGCCAGCGCGCCGAAGTAGTAGCCGCCGTTGCTGGTGAACGGCACGATCGGGGCGTAAGGCTGCCCGCCACACGCGCTCTGCGACGCGATCGTCCAGCACACCACGTGCCCGGAAGTCGCGGCGCCGTAGAGGTTTCCGCCCAGTGCGACGAGTCCGGCGAGCTCGCTGGTCTGCCCCGCTCGGTTCATCAGCGGCCAGTAGCCGCAGTTGCCGGGCGCGGCGAGGTCGAGACAGCCGACGCCGATCGAGGTCGTGGTGACTGCCGAGTAGTAGACCTTCGACGGAGTCCCCGGATCGCGGACGTACTGCGGCTCCAGGGGACTGGCGATGTCACCCGTGTCGCCCGCGCCGAACGGGCCGGGTGTCGTGTTGAGCGGCTTCGGCCACGGGCCACCGGGGCAGGGTGCGCTGGTCGCGAGATCGGTGCACATCAGCTTCCGGTTCGCGACCGGGAGGTGGTGGTAGACGTTCCACGCCTGGAGCCGCCCGTCCGGCGTGCGGTGCAGCAACGGCGAGAACCCGTCACCGCCGGTCGAGCTCGCACTGGCCGGGATGGGAGGGGTGAGCAGGTTGGCGTGCGCGGTGCCGCCGTTGCGGACGTTCGGGTTGGTCGCGCTGACGACCGGGTTGCCCGGTGTCGGCTCGGTGCCGGTCCAGCCCGGCGGCACCTGCAACGAACCGGGCACGTAGGCCTGGCCGGCTCCGATGGTGTCGGTGATGGTGGCGGCGCCGGGGGTGCCGTTGTGGTAGGACACCACCCAGGTGGCGGTGTCGCCGTGACTGGCGGGATCGGACACGCCCTGCACGGACTTGGTGAGCGTCGAGGCGGATGGCTGGGCGGCAACGGGCGCGGCGGAGGACAGTGCGCTGGCGGCGAGCGCGGTCGCGAGCACCATTGCCTGCAGGCGTCTTCGCACGGTGGTCCCTTCGGCGGTGGTTGGGAACTGACCACCGAAGCTAGGGATCTGCCGGAATCCCAACAATGCTCTGTCACCCGCGTGGACATCATGTCTGCCCCATCAGACCAATGCGCCGCCGGCGAACATGCGACTGTGCATGAGATTCCATTCGGGCGACGACTCGTGTTTCACCTGAACGCGCCGACGTGCCCATCGGAAACCCTTATGCAACTTGCATTCGCGGAGGTCAGGTCCCCAGCAGACCGTCGAGGAGCAGCGCGATCAACCGGCGCGGGTCGTAGCGCGTGTCGTCGCCCCGTCCGACGCACAGGTTGCCGATCCCGCGCATCAGTTCGTACGGCTGGATGTTCTCGGCCTCGCTCGCCTTCAGCAGCTCACCGCACACCGGCCCGAGCCGGTCGAGGAAGTAGGCGTGCAGCTGCTCGAACCCGCTGCTGTCCGACTGCAACGCGTTCGCCAGCCCGTGCTTGGTCACCAGGAAATCCACGAACAGGTCGACCCAGGCCCGCAGCGCCGCGGCCGGTGAGTCCGAAGTGGACAGCAGTGCCGGGCCCGCTTCCGCGCACGCCTCGACCTGGTGGCGGTAGACGGCCACGACGAGGTCCGCGCGGGTCGGGAAGTGGCGGTAGATGGTGCCCATGCCGACGCCCGCCTGGGCCGCGATCTCGCGGATCGGCGCGTCGACGCCGGACCTGACGAACACCTCGGCCGCGGCCGCGAGCAGCGTCTGCTCGTTGCGCACGGCGTCGGCCCGCTTGCGAGGTGGCACGTCGGCTCCCATCCGGCACGTTGACAAAACGGAACAGCGCTCCGTATTGTTCCGGAACGTCGCTCCACTTACGGCGACAGACTACTCGAAGGGGAACCGATGACCGTCTTCACGGTGAGTCCTGTCGTGCTCGACATCCCTGGCAGGCCCGTTGACCTGCAGTTGAAGGTGAGCGCGCCGACCGAGGGCCACGACTTGCCGATCATCCTGCTCTCGCATGGGCAGGGGTACTCGAACCACCTGTCCTCACTGAACGGCTACGCGCCGCTGGCCAACCACTGGGCGGAGGCGGGCTTCGTGGTCCTGCAGCCCACGCACCTGAGCAGCAGGACGCTGGACCTTTCCGACGCCCCTGGCGCGCCGATGTTCTGGCGGGAACGCGCCGAGGACATGTCGCACATCATCGACCGGCTCGACGAGATCGAGAAGGCCGTGCCGCAGCTGCAGAACAGGCTCGACCGCACGAAGATCGCGGTCGCGGGCCACTCGATGGGCGGGCACACCGCGAGCCTGCTGCTGGGCATGAAGGCCGAGAACGAGAGCTTCAAGGACGACAGGATCAAGGTGGGCGTGCTGCTCGGCTCGACGGGCCGCGGGGAGGGGCTCACCGAGGTCGTGCGCGACAACTACTCGTTCATGCTCACGTCGGACTTCTCGGACATGACGACGCCCGCGCTCGTGGTCGCCGGCGACCAGGACGCGTCGGAGCACCTCACGGTCAACGGGCCCGAGTGGCACACGGACCCGTTCCGCCTGGCGCCCGGCCCGAAGGACCTGGTGATCCTCGAAGGCGGCGAGCACGGTCTCGGCGGCGTCTCCGGGTACGACGTCGCCGAGACCACGGACGAGAGCCCGGCCAGGGTCGAGCTCGTGCAGCGGCTCACCACGGCCTACCTGCGCAGTCAGCTGAACAAGACGGCTGACTGGCAGGAGGAGTCGCTAGTGGGCGTTGGGTTCCGGGTTGACTCCCGGCCGTGACAGGAACTCGAAGTCGCAGCCCTCGTTGGCCTGCGTGATGTGCTCGTAGTACAGCGCGCCGTACCCGCGTTCGAACTTCGGCGGCGGCGCGGTCCACTCGGCGCGACGCCGGTCCATCTCCTCGTCGGAGATCTCCACCCGCAACACGCGCGCCTCGACGTCCAGCGTCACGAGGTCACCGTCCCGCACCAGTGCCAGCGGCCCACCGACGTGCGCCTCCGGTGCCACGTGCAGAACGCAAGCGCCATAAGAAGTTCCGGACATCCGCGCGTCCGACACGCGCACCATGTCCCGTACGCCTTCCCGGAGCAGCTTGTCCGGGATCGGCAGCATCCCGTACTCCGGCATGCCGGGCCCGCCCTTGGGGCCACCACCGGCGAGCACGATCACCGAGTCGCGCGTGACCTCCAGGTCGGGCGAGTTGATCCGTGCCTGCAAGTCCTTGTAGCCGTGGAAGACCACGGCGGGCCCGGTGTGCTTCCACAACGCGGGATCAGCCGCCACGTACTTGATCACCGCACCGTCCGGCGCCAGGTTTCCGCGCAGCACGGCCAGTCCACCCTCGGCGGAAACAGGCGAGTCCACGGGCCGGATCACCGAGGAGTCGTACACCTCGGCGCCCTCCAGGTCCTCGCCGAACGTCCGTCCCGTCACCGTGATTCGCTTGAGGTGCAACGAGTCCCGCAACTGCGACAGCAACCCGCGCAGCCCGCCCGCGTAGTAGAAGTCCTCCATCAGGTGCTCACCGGCGGGCTGAACCGACGCCAGCACAGGCACTTCACGCGACAACCGGTCGAAGTCGTCCAGCGACAGGGAGATCTGTGACCGCCCGGCCATCGCGATCAGGTGGATGTACGAGTTCGTCGAGCCGCCCAGCGCCAGCACGGTCCGGATCGCGTCCTCGTACGCCTCCGCGGACAGAACGTCAGCGATCGTCAAACCCTCGCGCACCATCTCGACAACGCGCATGCCGGCAGCCGCGGCCATCCGGTAGTGCGCCGAGTCGACGGCCGGAATCGACGACGCCCCGGGCAAAGTGAGGCCGAGCGCCTCGGCTGCGGCGGTCATCGTCGACGCCGTGCCCATCGTCATGCACGTACCGGGGGAGCGAGCCAGCCCGGACTGGATCTCCGTCCAGTCGGCAGCGGAGATCGTCCCCGCGCGCTTCTCGTCCCAGTAGCGCCACATGTCGGTGCCGGACGCGAGCTTCTCGCCCCGCCAGTTGCCGCGCAGCATCGGCCCGGCGGGCACGAAGACCGCGGGCAGGCCGGCGGAGGCAGCGCCCATCAGCAACGCGGGCGTGGTCTTGTCGCAGCCGCCCATCAGCACGGCGCCGTCGACCGGATACGACCGGAGGATCTCCTCGGTCTCCATCGACAGCATGTTGCGGTACAGCATGGGCGTCGGCTTCTGGTACGTCTCCGACAGCGTGGAAACCGGGAACTCCAGCGGATATCCGCCCGCCTCCCACACCCCGCGCTCGACCTGCTTGGCCCGTTCGCGCAAGTGCATGTGACACGGGTTGATGCCGCTCCACGTGTTCAAGATGGCGATGACGGGCTTGCCGAGGTGCTCCTCGGGGTTCATGCCGAGCTGACGCATGCGCGCGTTGTGCGAGTACGCCCGCAGCCCATCGCCCTCGAACCACTCAGCGCTCCGCAGGGTCACAGCAGGCTCCACGAGTTCAGCAGCACGCCGACGGCAGAACGATCAGCCTCAGCCAACAGCGATGCGGGCGGCCGCACATCCCGGCGACACAAACCGAGCTGCGCCAACGCTTCCTTCACCACGGAGACGTTGTTCGCGGACTCGTTCAACGCCCGCAGCTCCTCGAACTTCCGGATGACCTCCCAGAACTCCATCGCCGCACCGAACTCCCCGGCCTTGAGCGCGTTGAACATCTGCACCGACATCTCCGGTGCCACGTTCGCGAGCCCCGACGTGAACCCTGTTGCCCCGACAGCGAAGTAGCCCGGCGCCGACAGCTCGGCGAGCCCGGCGACCCACGTCAGCCGATCCAACCCGGCATCCCGCGCCACCGAGGCGAACCGAACCGGGTCCGGCACCGCGTACTTCACGCCGACGACGTTCGGGCAGGCGTCGGCGAGCTGAGCGATCTGCGCGCCCCCGATCCGCGGGTTCCGCACGTACAGGATCACGCTCAGCTCGGGAACCGCGGAAGCGATCGCCCGGTGGTAGTCGACCCATCCGTCCAGCGACACGTACGGGTGCACCGGCTGGTGGATCATGATCCCGTTCGCCCCGGTCCGATCAGCGAACTGAGCTGCGGCCACAGCGGAACCGAGGTCGTGCCCCACCCCAGCGATGATCGCGGCACGATCCCCGACGGTGTCCACGGTGATCTGCAAAGCGCGCTCGGTCTCGGCGGCGGACAGCGTGTAGAACTCGCTCGTGTTGCCGTTCGGCGTGACGACCGAGACGCCGCCCTCCACCATCCGGTCCGCGATCGCGGCGTAGTTCTTCTCGTCGATCGCACCGTCCGCGTCGAACGGCGTGACGGTGATCGCCACGACGGACGCGAGCCGCTCGGAGAGGTCATCGAACGCCATCGGGAAGCTCCTCAACTACTCGGTCGGCGAAGGTCTGGATGTGGCGGCGGAGGAGTTCGAAGGCGAGATCGCCCTTGCCCGCGACGGCGGCGGCGAGGATCGCGCGGTGCTCGGCGGCCTCGTTGTCCCAGGTCGGGCAGATGCCCCACCCGGCGACGGTGATCAGCGCGGCCTGGTCGCGCAGGCCGTCCAGGATCTGGATCATCAACGGGTTGCCGCACCCGGCGTACAGGGCGCGGTGGAAGCGGCGGTTGGCCAGCGATCGCCCGGCCAGGTCCGAGACGTCCTGCAGCGCCAGGGCCGCGTCGGAGAAGTCGGCCTCCAGCAGGATCGCGCGGCGCAGGGCCTCGGGCTCCATCAGCATGCGGACGTCGTAGACGGAGCCGGCCATGGAGGCGTCGACGGTGCGGACCGCGGCCCCCTTGTACGGGCTCATCACGACGAGTCCCGACCCGGCGAGCGTCTTGAGCGCCTCGCGCACGGGCGTCTTGGAGACGTTGAGCGCGGCCGCGAGATCTGTTTCCACGAGCGCCTGACCGGGCTTCAGCTTTCCGTTGAGAATCGCTTCTTTGATCGATTCCAGAACGAAGTCCGTACGAGACGCGGGAGGCGCTTCCACCCGGTCATACATCATATACGAGAGCCTAGGAGCTGTCGGAGCCCCAGGTCAACCGTCTTCTGTGGGCTGGACAACGTCCGTGTATCTGCGTTGAACCAACTTCCTCGCACGCTCGTTTTGAAGGTGTCGGTCACCGCAACTACGCGGGACTGGAGAAGGAGAAAATGAGTGAGTCGTTCCGCGTAAACCGTGTCCATTGCCGCGTCCGCCAGCGCATGGCACCGAACGTCCTGGGCACCAACGAGTTGAACGAGATCGACACATGCTGATGGAAGAACTGCCACCGGAGGCCGCACTGAACGGCCCTCCGCGCGATGCGGACCACCTGTTGCAGCGAACGCTGGGCACGGTCCGCGACGAGAGACACCAGGCCGTGCTCCGCCGAGGGCGAATCACGGCCCTGACATCGACCTTCGTGGTCGCCGGCGTGCTGGCCGGGGGCGTCTGGCTGGGCCAGGGCTTCGGTCTCGGTGGCACGGACAACGCCGCCGGGATCCTGCAGGGGACCTCGGTGGACGGCGCGCACCTGGCCGTGAAGGTCACCGACACCGAGGGCGGCCTGCGACTGGTCGCCACCGTCGACGGCATGCAGGACGGGGAAGCCTGCTGGCTGGTCGTGCACACGAAGGACGGACGCACCTTCACCGCCGGCTCCTGGAGGGCGCACGACGGCGAGGTGACGCTGGCCGGGTCCGCGATGGTGCGGGCCGAGGACGTGACCGGGGTCAGCGTCATGAACCACGATCACCAGCCGCTGGTGACCGCGAGCTAGGAACGCAGAGCAGGAGGTCCGGGCAGCTTCGGGAGAGCGGCCCGGACCTTCGTCACGTCGCGAACACCTGGGAGTCGTCGGCGAAGGCCTTGACCTCGATGGCGTTGCCGGAGGGGTCGCGGAAGAACATCGTCCACTGCTCGCCCGGCTGCCCGGCGGACCGGCGGTAGGGCGCGATCGCGAACTCGGTCCCTGCCGCCTGCAGCTTGTCCGCGAGCAGGAGGAAGGCCTCGACGGTGAGCAGCACGCCGAAGTGCGGCACCGGCACGTCGTGGCCGTCGACGGGGTTGTGCGCGGCCTGCGGTCGCGGGCCCTCGACCAGGTGCGTGACGAACTGGTGGCCGTAGAGGTTCCAGTCGATCCATCTATCGCCCGACCGGCCCTCAGGACAGCCGAGAACGCCTCCGTAGAACGCGCGGGCCTTGGCCAGATCCGTGACCGGCACCGCGAGGTGGAAGCGGGGGATGGTCTGGGTCATGTGATGACATCCTTCCTCGACGGAGGAAGTTGACCCTGCTGTTCTCTTAATGTCAACATTCGGACATGTCCCTGCCTCCGGTTCGGCCCGTCTCCCGCAAAGGCGTCGCGGGGGAGGCCGCCGACCGGATCAGAGACGCGATTCTCAGCGGTGAGCTCGCCGCCGGGGTGGCCCTCAAAGAGGTCGAACTGGCAGCTCAGCTCGGTGTGAGCCGCGGCTCGGTGCGCGAAGGACTCGTCGTGCTGGAAGGCGAGGGACTCGTCGTCTCGCAGTGGCACCGCGGGACGTGGGTGCGCCCGCTCGACCCCGAGGACATCGACGAGCTGTATTCGTTGAGAGCGGCGTTGGACGTCCTCGCGATGAAGACGGCGGCGGCGAAGAAGGCTCCGGTGGACGCCCTGGAGGCCGTCGTCGAGGAGATGCGGCACGCGCGCACGGACGCCGAACGGGTGGCGTTGGACATGAAGTTCCACGACGCCGTGTACGCGGCGTCGGGCCACCGCCGGCTGATGGAGGCCTGGCAGGCCATCCGCAGCCAGGTCCACCTGTTCCTGCTGGCCCGGATCGTCGGCGACACCACCTATCGCGACCAGGTCGT
Organism: Lentzea sp. NPDC005914; assembly: GCF_040629405.1. Classification (NCBI taxonomy): domain Bacteria; kingdom Bacillati; phylum Actinomycetota; class Actinomycetes; order Pseudonocardiales; family Pseudonocardiaceae; genus Lentzea; species Lentzea sp. NPDC005914. Next base: position 130,199 of record NZ_JBEXVQ010000017.1, read on the forward strand.
GGCCGAGCACCTGCACCTGGCGGCGATCATCGGCGCGGGTGACGTGGAGCAGGCGGCCCACGCGGCGGAAGAACACCTGCGTGGTTCTTACGCCAAACTCGTGGAGCGAAAGTGACCTTCCGTAGTGAGACAGCGGCCTGTCGTCTCGATGGCGCGCTTGGCAAGCTGTAGCCGTGGCCCCGACCAAACCGATGACCCTCGCAGTCGCGGCGGTCGCGGTCCTCGTGCTGGTGGCCTCCGTCGTCCTGTTGTGCGGCCGCTCGAGCGCTGACCAGTACGTGAGCGAACTCGACCAGACGCTGAGCGAGCCGGCGACGCCCAGTGTCGTCCTCCGCTGCGGCACCAACGAGGAACGCCACCTCAACGCCGACAACCCCGTTGTGTCGCCTGGAATCCCGTTCGGGGCCCATCACACACACGAGTACGTGGGCAACAAGTCAGCTGACGCGACGTCGACGAACGACTCTCTCGCGGCAGCGCCCACGACGTGCGAGAAGGACGACCAGTCGACCTACTACTGGCCGGTGCTGCGCCTGACCGACGGCACGGGCCACGACGCGCACGCCGAGGGCGGCGGGCTGCACGGCAACACCGGCGAGGTGCTGAAGCCGAAGAGCGTGGAGATCCGGTACGAGGGCAGCGCGGTGAGCGACGTGCTGCCGATGCCGCGGTTCCTGCGGATGATCACCGGCGATCCGATGGCGTTCACCAACGACTACGGCCCGAAAGTCCGGGCCCAGTGGGGCTGCTCGAACCAGCCGGGCCGGTACACGACCAAGTACCCGTTGTGCGGCAGCGCGACCACGCTCCGGGGCTACGACTTCGCCAGCTGCTGGGACGGCAACAACACCGACAGCGCCTCCCACCGCACCCACGTGGTGTTCCCGCTGGTGGGCGGCGCGTGCCCGCCCAGGACGTTCCCGATCCCGCGGCTGCGCGTCACGGTGGGCTACGACGTCCCGGCCGGGCGCCCGTTCGCGATCGACAGCTTCCCCGAGGAGTTGCGGGACCCGGCGACCGACCACGCCATGTTCGTCAACGTGATGCCGGAGTCGTTGATGAACGAACTCGTGGGACACCTCAACCGGTCCAGGTAGTCCGGCGCTACTAGCATCGCCAGCAATCTTTAGTCGAAACCTCGTTGAACCAAAGCCCTCCGCTGCTCGTGTGTCGGCTGAGGTCTTGAACAGGACGCCCGCAAGAGGTGTTCGCGGGCGGGGAGGAGTGGGTGGATGGCGGCTTTGTTCTCCCGCAAACGGGAGACCGCGGCCGACGAGGCGCTGATCCGATCGCTCTACGAGGAGCACGGTCGGGCTCTTCTGGCGTACGCGACGCGGCTGACCGGCGACAGGGCGGCTGCCGAGGACGTGGTCCAGGAGACCCTCGTCCGAGCGTGGCGCCATCCCGACGCCCTCGTCAACGGCAAGGGATCGGTGCGCGGCTGGTTGCTGACCGTGGCGCGCAACATCGTCACGGACCGGGTGCGCGCCAAGGCGGCGCGCCCGCAGGAGGTGGCCGAGTCTCCGGCGACGCCACCGATCGAGCGTGACCACGCCGACCAGGTCGTCGACTCGGTGGTGGTGCTGGAAGCGCTCGACAGGTTGTCCTCGGACCACCGCGACGTGCTGATGGAGATCTACTTCCGCGGTCGCAGTGTGACGGAGGCGGCAGAGGCGCTCGGGGTACCCCCGGGCACCGTGAAATCAAGATCGTATTACGCGTTGCGAGCCCTGAGGGAGACGTTCGTCGGTCAACAGGTCGCACTGAAGGGGGTGGCCGGATGACCACGCAGCACGACCCGCAGCTGCTCGGTGCCTACGTTCTCGGGGCGATGGACGAGCAGGAGGTGCGCGAGATGGACGAGCACTTGGCGTCCTGCCCTGACTGCACGCGTGAGCTCGAGGACCTCCGCTCGATGGAGGCCTACCTCGGCGAGGTGCCTCCCGAGGCCATGCTCGACGGTCCGCCGGAGGGCGGCGATCTGCTGTTGCAGCGCACGCTTCGGCAGGTGCGTTCGGAACGAGGTGGCGTAGCGCGCCGCCGTCAGTTCGCGCTCGGAGCCGCGGCGGCAGTGGTCGCGGCAGTGGTGCTCGGTGCCGGCGTCTTCGTCGGCAAGGCGACCTCGCCGGACATCGGCGCGGCCCCCGCGCCGACCACGACGGCCCCGGACCCGTCGGGCACCAAGCTCGCCAACTTCACCGACCCGGTGACCAAGGCGTCGATGACCGTGAAGGTGGTGCCGGCCGCGGGCTGGGTGCGCACCAACATGGCGATCAACGGCATTCCCGAGGGCGAGAAGTGCCGGATCTTCGTCGTCTCGAAGGACGGCAGCCGTCAGGAGGCGGGTTCCTGGGTGGTGTCCAAGAAGGGCGCCGCCGAGGGCACGAACCTGGACGGGTCCGCGCTGGTGGCCCCCAACGACGTGAAGTCGGTGGTGGTCGAGAACTTCGCGGGCAAGAAGTTCGTCGAGGTGCCGATCCAAGCCTGACCGAGGGGTTGGAGAGAAACGGGGTCGTCCCTTGTGGACGGCCCCGTTATCTTTTCGCTCATGTCCGCGATTTTCTTGCTCGACCGGGAAGACGTGCAGGCCTACGACACGTGGAACGTCCCGGGCGGTCTGTTCTTCTGGGTCCTCGACGTCATCGCGGACCGGGTCCGGGACGAGGAACTGGCCGCTGCGCTGCGCGAGTTCCTGAAGGGCGGTTACGCCTGGTTCGCGTTGACCTACTACACGCCGGACCAGGCGGCCGACATCGTTCGCGTGATCCGCACCGAGCTCAAGGCCGTGGCCGAGGAGGAGTCCCCTTCGTCCTCGGCCAGGAACGAGGGCCTGCACCGGATGGTCGACGAGCTCGTCGAGATGGCGGAGCGCTGGCACGCTACGGCTTGAGCACCACTTTCCCCACCGTGGCACGGGATTCCAGCGCCTCGTGTGCCTTCGCCGCATCCCTCAACGCGAACGGCGGGTTGACCAGCGGCACGAACCGCCCGCTCGCCAGCCCCGCCATCGACTCCTCCTCCAGCACCCGCAACCCGCGCCGCGTCAACCCGGGCCCGAGCGCGACGGTCGCCGTGAGGCTCTTGGCGAACAACGCCTCCGTGCTGATCGGCGTCGGCTTCCCGGACGCCCAGCCGTAGATGATCTGCCGCCCGCCCACGCCGAGCGTCTTCAGCGCGGTCTCGCCGACCTCGCCGCCGACGCCGTCGAGCACCACGGTCATGTCCTTGATGCCGTTGGACCAGTCCGGCCGCGTGTAGTCGATGGCGGCGTCGGCACCGTTGTCCATGACGTGGTCGAGCTTCTCGCCGCTCGCCAGCCCCACGACCTGCGCCCCGACCCGGCGCGCCTCCTGCACGAACAACGTGCCCATGCCACCCGCCGCCGACGTCACCAGCACGACGTCGTCCGAGGTCAGCTTCGCGGCGTCCAGGACGCCCACGACCGTGCGGCCGGTGCCGATCATCGCCACCGCGGCCTCGAACGACACGTCGTCCGCAAGTGCGTGCAGCGACGTGACATCGGCGACCGCGAGCTCGGCGTAGCCGCCGTTGGCCATGCCGAGGTGCGCGACCACGCGGCGGCCGAGCCAGTCGGGGGAGACGTCGCCGCCGAGAGCCGTGACGACACCGGCGACCTCGCGGCCCGGCGTCATCGGGAAGCCGACGGGGCCGAAGGCGCCCTTGCGGATCGTGGTGTCGACGAGGTGGACGCCGGCCGCGGCGACGGTGACGCGGACCTGACCGGGTGCGGGCGAGGGGTCGGGCACCTCTTCGAAGAGCAGGTTCGAAGCCGGACCGAACTCGTACTGCCGAATCGCGAACATGCGGCTGACGCTAAGAGCTGCACTTAGCTGGAGGTCAAGAGCAAACGCAAGGTGAGCCACCCCTGACCCGAGATTGGTGAGTGCATGAAGCTCTCCGGCTTGCGTCCGCAGGCGCCGGGACGGAGCTGCGCGCCACCGTCCGCTAGTGCGCGATCATGACGTGCTTGACCCGCGTGTAGTCCTCCAGACCGTGCATCGAGAGGTCCTTGCCGTAGCCAGAAGCTCCAAAACCGCCGTGTGGCATCTCTGACGCCACCAGGCCGTGGGTGTTGACCCACACGATTCCGAAGTCGAGCCGCGTCGTCAGCGACGCGGCTCGACCCGTGTCACGGGTCCAGATCGACGACGCGAGCCCCTGCGGCACACCGTTGGCCAGCTCGACCGCCTCGTCGTCGTTCTCGAACGACTGCACGGTGATCACCGGCGCGAACGCTTCCTCCTGCACCAGTTCGTCGTCCTGCGCGAGCCCGGAGATCACCGTGGGCTCGAGGAAGAATCCGGCGGAACCGTGCTGCTTTCCTCCGCAGTGGACCGTGGCGGAGGACCTGCCGAGCAGCCCGAGCACGCGGTCGAGCTGCGCCTTGCTGTTCAACGGGCCGAAGTCGGCGCCGGGAACCTGTGCCGACGCCACCTTCACCAGCGCCGCGACGAACTCGTCGTGCACGCCCGAGTGCACCAGCACCCGCGTGGCGGCCGTGCAGTCCTGACCGGCGTTGTAGTAGGCCGCACCGACGATTCCCTCGGCGGCGGCAGCCACGTCCACGTCGTCGAACACCAGAACCGGCGCGTTGCCACCGAGTTCGAGGTGCGTGCGCTTCACGGTCGCGGCAGCGCTGCGAGCCACCTCGATCCCGGCACGCGTCGAGCCCGTCAGCGAGACCATGGCGGGCACGGGGTGCTCGACCAGCAACCGGCCCGTGTCACGGTCGCCCACCACCACGTTGAACACGCCGGCGGGCAGCACCTCGGCGGCCAGGGACGCCAGCAGCACAGTGGACGACGGCGTGGTGTCGGCGGGCTTGATGACGACGGTGTTGCCCGCGGCGAGGGCGGGCGCGATCTTCCACACGGCCATCATCAGCGGGTAGTTCCACGGCGTGATCTGCGCGATCACACCCACGGCCTCGCGCCGCTGGTACGAGGTGGTGCCGGGGACGTACTCGCCCGCGGCGGCGGTGCCCAGGGCGCGGGCTGCACCGGCGAAGAACCGGATCTGGTCCACGCACTGGGGAATCTCCTCGTCCAGCACGACCGCGCGGATCTTGCCGGTCTCGCGGACCTCCGCGTCGGCGACCGCGTCGGCGTTGGCCTCGAGGAGGTCGGCGAGCTTGAGCAACGCGAGCTGACGCTCACCCGGCGTCGTCCGCGACCAGGCGGGGAACGCTGCTTCCGCCGCACGGACCGCGGCCTCGACGTCCTCGGCGCGGGACAGGACCGCGGCGCCGAACTCCTCGCCGGTGGCGGGGTCGACCAGGGGCGAGGTCTCGGAGGCGGACGAGCCGGCGGTGCCGTTGATGAAGTTCGCGACGATCACGTGTGCTCCAGGTGCGTGGGGGCGAACATGCGCAACACCGCGGGCAGCACCACCACGTGCGGGCCGTCCCCGGCGAACGCCTTGACGAGATCCTCGCGCAGCGACTCGGGCGTGCTGCGGGTGGCGGGCACCCCGAACGCCTCGGCGAGCGCCACGAAGTCCGGGCGGGCCAGCTCGGTGGCGGTGGCCTGGCCGAACGTGTCGGTCATGTACTCGCGCAGGATGCCGTAGCCGCCGTCGTCGACGATCAGCCACACCACCCGCGACCCGTGCTGCGCGGCCGTGGCCAGCTCCGAGATCCCGTACATCGCGCCGCCGTCACCCGACACCGCCAGCACCGGACCGTCCACGGCCGCCGCGACGCCCAGCGCGGCCGGGAAGCCGTAGCCGAGCCCACCGGCACCCTGGGCCGAGAACTGCGCGCCACCCCGCGGGTCCCACGCCGACCAGGCCCAGTAGGCGAGGATCGTCATGTCCCAGCAGGTCGGCGTGCCGTCCGGAACCGCGGACCGCAGCGCGGACAGCACCTGCTGCTCCAGGTCGAGCTCCTGCTCCACGAGCCGTGCCCGGACGAGTTCCAGGAGCCTGCTCGTCAGCGACTCGGAGACCCCGTCCGCCGGGCGTGCGGAAACACCGGAGGTCAAGGCGCGCAACGCATGGCGGGCGTCGGCGTGGATGCCGAGCGCGGGGTAGTTCGACTCGAGCTTGCCCAGGTCCGCCTCGATCTGAACGACCTGGCCGGTGGGACGGAAGGTCCGGTAGTTGCTGGACAGCTCGCCCAGCCCGGAGCCCACCACGACCAGCACGTCGGCGGAGGCGAGGAACTCCGTGGTGTGCCAGTCCTCGAGCCACGACTGCGCGGAAAGCGGGTGCTCCCAAGGGAAGTTGCCCTTGCCGCCGAACGTCGTCACGACCGGGGCCCGCAGCTTCTCCGCGAGTTCCAGCAGCTCGTCCGACGCGCGAACAGCTCCGCCGCCGGCCAGGATCACCGGCCGGGACGCCCCGTCCAGCAACCGAACGGCCTCCGCGATCAGCTCCGCCCGCGGGTAGATCTCCCGCGCGGACCAGGAAACCGACGTCACGGGCGGCACGGAAGCCGGCCCGAGCAGCACGTCCTGCGGGATCTCCACCCACACCGGCCCGAACGGCGCGGTCAGCGCGATCTCCCACGCCTCGGCCAAAGCCGACGGGATCTGCGACGCGTGCCGCACCACCCGAGCGTGCTTCACGACGTCGCGGAACGACGCCAGCTGGTCGGTGAGCTCGTGCAGGTACCCGCCCCGCACGCCACCCAGCCCGGCACTGGGGATCTGCGACGAGATCCCCAGCACGGGCGCGGAGGCGGCGGCGGACTCCTGCAATCCGGCCAAGGTCTGCAGCGCGCCAGGCCCGGTCGACACGAGAAGCGGTGTCACGGACCCGGTGATCCGAGCGTGGCCGTCGGCGGCGAACGCGGCGTTGACCTCGGTCCGCGACCCGACGTACCGCAGCTCGGACCGGCGAAGGGCGTCGAAGAGGCCGAGGGCGTGCTGGCCGGGGATGCCGAACACGGTGTGGGCGCCGAGCGCTTCGAGCGTCTCGACGACGACGTCACCGCCGTTGCGAGTCACTGCCCCTCCTTGAGCGCCAACAGACTCACCAGGTCGTACGCCACGTGCGAGGCCGCCACGGACGTGATGTCAGCGTGGTCGTATGCAGGCGCCACTTCAACCACGTCCGCGCCCACCAGGTTCAGTCCCCGCAGCCCGCGGACGATCTCCAGCAGCTCCCGCGAGGTCATCCCGCCGGCCTCGGGCGTCCCGGTGCCGGGAGCGTGAGCGGGGTCCAGCACGTCGATGTCGATCGACACGTACAGCGGCCGCGACCCGATCCGTTGCCGCAGAGCGTCAACGGTCTCGTCGACGCCCCGCCGCATCACGTCCGACGACGTGACGATCCCGAACCCGAGCCGCCGGTCGTCCTCGAGATCCTTCTTGCCGTACAACGGTCCTCGCGTGCCGACGTGCGAGATCGCCTCGGTGTCCAGGATCCCGTCCTCGACCGCGCGCCGGAACGGTGTCCCGTGCGTGTAGGGCTCGCCGAAGTAGGTGTCCCACGTGTCGAGGTGCGCGTCGAAGTGCAGCAACGCCACCGGCCCGTGGATCCGCGACACCGCGCGCAGCAACGGCAGCGCGATCGTGTGGTCACCGCCGATCGTGACCAGCTTCGTGCCCTCGGCCTGCAGCTCCGACGCGGCACCCTCGATCGTCTCGATGGCCTCGCCGATGTGGAACGGGTTGACCGCGATGTCCCCGCCGTCCGCGACCTGGATGCGCTCGAACGGCGACACGTCCAGACCGGGGTTGTAGGGCCGCAGCAGCCGGGACGCCTCCCGCACCGCCGAGGGCGCGAACCGCGCTCCCGGCCGGTACGAGACGCCGGTGTCGAACGGGACGCCCACCACCGCGACGTCCGCGTGCGCCACCTGGTCGAGGCGGGGCAGCCGCGCGAAGGTCGCCGGCCCCGCGTAGCGCGGGACCTGGGAGGAGTCGACGGGGCCGATCATGCGTTCACCAGTTCCTCTTCCTCGGTCTCCTCGCCCGCGACGCGGCGCTCCCAGTTCGCGAGCACCTCGGGCGACGTGGCCGGCGTGGCCAGACTGACCGCCACGTACGTCACCAGCGACGCACCGAGGCTGTAGTAGATGGCCTCGTTGGCGTACACGTCGACGAACACCATGAACCCGATCGCGGTGAGCGAGCCGAGCGCCATCGACACCATGGCACCGGCGCGCGTGCCGCGCTTCCACACCAGGCCACCGATGATCGCGACCAGCAGGCCGCCGACGAGGATGTTGTAGGCGACGGTCAACGCGGCCACGACGTCGTTGAGCGCCACCGCGATGCCGATCGCCACGACACCGATCACGAGCGTGAACATCCGGTTGTTGTGCACGTCGGAGTCAGTCTTACGACGCCAGATGTCGTTGGACGCCACAGTGGCGCACGCGATGAGCGCACCGGACGACGTGGACATCATCGCGGCCAGCGCGGCGGCGAGCACGACCCCGCGGACACCGGTCGGCAGCAGGTTCTCCACGATCGTCGCGAACGCCTCGTCCTTGTTCGCGATGTTCGGGTACAGCGCCTTGCCCGCGAGGCCGATGATCGCGCCCGCGACGGCGTAGACGAGGCAGTACAGGCCGGAGGTGACGCCGCCCCACGTCGCGACCTTCGGCGACTTCGCGGTGAACACGCGCTGCCAGATGTCCTGGCCGATCAGCAGGCCGAAGACGTAGATGAGCAGGTACGTGATGATCGTGCTCACGCCGATGTTGCCGACGTCGAACATCGCCGGGTCGTTCAGGCGCTGCTGGATGCCGTCGAACCCGCCCGCGGTGGCCAGGCTGATCGGCAGCAGCAGGAACAGGATGCCGATCGTCTTCACCACGAACTGCACGATGTCGGTGAGCGTGATCGACCACATGCCGCCGAGAACGCTGTACAGCACCACGATGCTGCCGCCGATGATCACGCCGAGGCTCTTCGGCAGTCCGAAGAGGACGTTGAAGATGGTCGAGTAGGCGATCGTGGACGTGACCGTCAGCATCAGCGTGTACGCGGCCATCACCAGACCGGAGATCATGCTGGAGTTGCCGCCGTAGCGCAGGTCGAGCATCTGGGAGACGGTGTAGACCTTCAACTTGACGATCCGGCGCGCGAAAAGTGCGCTCAGCAACAGGATTCCGAGGCCGATGGCGAACACCATCCAGGCGCCGGAGATGCCGTACTTGTAGCCGAGCCCGACACCGCCGATGGTCGACGCGCCGCCGAGCACGACGGCCGACATGGTGCCGGAGTACATGGTGAAACCGAGCCTGCGTCCGGCGACCAGGTACTCGCTCTTGGTGGTGGCGCGGCGCATGCCCCACCAGCCCATGCCGATCATGCCGAGCACGTAGGCGGCGATCACCGCGTAGTCGAGAGCCACTGTCGGACCTCCTTGGGTTGCAGGTCACAGTAGGAACAGGCTCTGGCGCTGGTAAGTGGTCGCTCTGCACAATCGTCGAACCATGGTTGTGCAAACCGTCCCACTCTCAGCCCTCGTCGCGCGAGTCGACCTGGGTCTGACCGTCCTGTGCGGAGCTCATTCGCTGGACCGGCCGATCCGGTGGGCGCACGTGTCCGAACTGGAGGACCCGACGCCGTATCTGGTCGGCGAGGAGCTGCTGCTCACGGCCGGTGTGCGGTTCCCCTCCGACGTGCCCGCGTACGTGCGCGGCCTGGTGTCGTCCGGTGTCTCGGCGATCGGGTTCGGCGTCGAACCGGAGTTCCCGACGGTGCCGTTGTCGCTGGTAGATGCCTGTGCGGCGCAGGGGATGCCGCTGCTGGAGGTGCCGCCGTCGACCCCGTTCCTCGCCGTGTCGCAGGCGCTCGGGGCGTTGCTGGCGGAGATCGCCGTGCGGGAGCAGCGGATGCTCGCCGACAGCCAGCGCGCCCTGACCCGTGCGGCCACGCGCGTGCGCCCCGTGGAGTCCGTGCTGACGACTCTCGCCGTCGTGCTGGACTGCCGGGCCGACCTCGTCGACCCCGCGTCGGCGCCTTCGGACGTCGCCTCTCTCGTGGCGCGTGTCGCGTCGGGTACCGGGCCTCGTTCGGCTTCGGCCCAAGTGGGTGAAGACCACGTGACGCTGGATCCGGTGGAGGCCGCGGTGCTCGTGGTGCGCCGCGTCTCGCCGTTGTCGCCGGCGGAACGAGCCGTGGTCGCGGTCGCGTTGGCCCTGCTCGGGTTGTTGCGGCGAGACGTGGAGAGCGAGCGCGGCCAGATCGCCCGGCTCGCGGCCTCGGCGTTGCTGCGGTCGTGGGTGTCCGGGCTGGCGACCGTGCTGGGGCCGGGGCCGTACCGGGTGGTGGCGGGGGAGTCGCGGGCGGACTACGAGGTGCTGGCGCAGCGGTACGGGCCGTTGGTGTCGAAGGCGGAGGACGGCTTTCTGGCGCTGGTGCCGGCCGGGTTCGAGGTGTCAGGGCCGGTAGGGGTGTCCTCGCCGGTCGGGCTTGCCACGCCGGTCGGGCTGTCCTCGCCGATCGGGGTGTCTGCACCGGTCGGGGTGTCTGCACCGGTCGGGGTGTCTGCGCCGGTCGCAGGCGCAGCTCCCGCTTCTGCTGCTGCCCCTGGCCGCGCCGTTGCCTCCGCCTCCGTGCCCGCCTCCGCCTCTGTGGCCGCGCCCGCCTCCGCTCCCGCGCCTGCTCCCGCCGCTGCTTCTGTTCCCGCCCCCGTCTCAGCTCCCGACTCTGGCCGCGCCGCTGCTCCCACCCCTGCCTCCGAGCCCGAGCCAGCGTCCACTCCCGAGCCAGCGTCCACTCCCGAGCCCGCGTCCGCTGCCGCGCCCTCCTCCTCCTCCTCCTCCTTCGAGCCCGCGACCGCTCCCGCCTCTGGCCGAGCCGTTGCCCCCGCCGCTCTCGCTCCCGCCGCCGCGCCGCTGCCCGCCGCGGCTCCCGCACCCGCCGCCGCTCCCGCCTCTGCCTCGGCTCTCGCCTCTACCTCTAGCCGCGCCGCCGCTCCTGCCCGTGGCCGCGCCGCTCCTCCCGCCGCCCCCGCCGCCGCCTCCAGTCGCGCCGCCGCTCTCGCGTCCGCCTCCAGTCGCGCCGCCCCCACCGCCGCTGCCCCCACCCCCAGGTCCGCGATCGACGACGCCGCAGCGGAAGCCCTGGCCCTCCTGCCGCGAGCCCAGGCCACCGGCGCGCCCGCCTTCCCCGCGTCCGACCTGGCCTCCCTCGTGGACCCCGTCGCGGCCCGAGCCTTCGCCCACCGAGAGCTCGCACCTCTCCTCGGCCGCCCCGAGCTGATCGAGACACTGCGGGCCTGGCTGGCCCAGCACGGCGGCTGGGATCGCGCCGCGGCGGTGCTCGGCGTGCATCGCAACAGCGTTCGGCACCGAATCTCGCACGTCGAACGGCTGCTCGGTCGTGATCTTGGGACGGCTGACGCGCGGGCCTCGCTGTGGCTCGCGCTGACGTGGCTGGATTAATTCCTTTGCGGACGGACCGGCTCCTCGGTCATCATTGTTCCATGATTGCTGCAGAGGAATGGGCCGGAGCGCCCTCGAAGCTGTGACCTGGTAATTCTCTTTCTTCTAATCTCTGCGAGCATTTGTGTATCAATGCTCGTTCTTGGCGTGTTCGTCTAGTGGTCAGGACGCTGGACTCTCAATCCGGAAACACGGGTTCGATCCCCGTACGCGCTACGTGGCCCGGTCTGTGTGGGGTGGACCGGGCCCGCCCTCGACCGGGTCCATGTCAGACGGACCCAAAGAATCTTCGAAAACTTCGCCCGAATGGTCTAGGCGCCAGTTACGCTCTGCGAATGGCTGCGGTCCCCGCCTTCGCACGCTACGAGGTCGACGTACGTCGGCCGAACGCCGCGCGGATCCATGACTTCTATCTGGGCGGCGCGCACAACTACGCCGCCGACCGGGCCTTCGCCAAGCAGGCGGTCCGGATCGACCCGGAGTTGCCGCTCGTCACGCGGGCACACCGGTCGTTCCTCCGGCATGCCGTCAAACACTGCTGGGCGGCCGGTGTCCGTCAGTTCCTCGACCTCGGCTCGGGCATCCCGACGTGCGGTGCGACGCACCAGACGTTGCCGGACGCCCGTGTCGTCTACGTGGACTCGGACCCGGTGACGGTGACGTTCGCGCGCGGGCTGCTGCGCGGTGAGCCTCGTACGTGCGCGGTCGAGGCCGACCTGCGCCGTCCCGAGCAGGTGCTGAGGCATCCGGGCGTGGTGTCGCATCTCGACCTTCGTGAGCCTTACGCGGTGTTGATGGTCGACGTCCTGAGATACGTCGACGACGCCACGGGGCCGGGGCGGGTGGTGCGCCGGTATCGGCACGCGATGCCGGCGGGAGGGTTCCTCGTGGTGTCCCATCCGGCGCCGGTCGAGCAACTCCTGGAGGGACTGTCGATCGAGGCGCCGTGCGTGGTGCCGGGCGCGTACGCGGGGATCGGACGCAAGCCGGGCCGTATCTAGCACGTTCGGCGTCCTCTCCTAAAGAACGTGCGGGAGGCGCTGGAACGGGCGAAGGCTCTGCGGTGGGCGGGGAGGCCGGAGGACGCGGCTCTGGAGCTGCGCAGGGCACTCGCCGGCACGGGCGACCGGTGTGAGCTGCTGTACCTGTTGTGGGACTGCCAGTTCGTGATGGGCGACCGGGCCGCCGCGCACGAGACCCTGCTGGAGGCGAAGGGGCTCGCCACGGGCTCGATGGTGCAGCGCGTCACCGTCGCCGAGGCCAGCTGGCTCATGTCGCAGGGCGAGTACTCCCAGGCGGTGCGGAAGATCGAGAATCTCCTCACCGACGACGACGAGATTCTCGCCTACGCGTTGAGCGTGCGAGGTGTGTGCGAGGCGTTCCTGGGCGATGTGGCACGGGGCACCGCCACTTTGGAGGACGCGCGCACGGCCGCGCATCGCAGCGGTTGCATCCGTGAGCTCGTCAGGGCCGTGGGCAACCTGACCTTCGTGCTCGGCAGCTCCGGGCAGCACGAGCGCAGCGCGCGCATCGGCAAGGAAGCCTTGACACGCCTCGGGATCCAGGGACTGGCGCCGACGTTAAGCGCGGTGATCCGCTACAACCTCGCGAGCAGCCTGCTCGCGCTCGGACGGTGGCAGGAGCTCGACGCGGTGGAGGTCCCGGACGCCATCCCCGGCAACAAGGCCGCGCGGATCCTGCTGTGCCAGGCGGAAGCGATGGCGTTGCGAGGGCAGGACGCGGACGACCTGATCGAGCGGGCCGAGAAGGTCATCGACGGTCCGGACGCGTTGTTCCTGGCCCAGTGCGCGTACACCAGAGTTGTTGCGGCCAGGGCGAAAGGTCAGTACCGGGCCGCCGTCGAGCTGTGCCGCGAGACCGTCGCCGACCTGCCGGAGGCGCTGACCGGTGGCGATGTGCTGAGGCTCTGCGCGGCGGGGCTCGGTGCGGTGTGCGACCTGCAGGCCGCGGGTGGCCGGGTGACCAGGCTCGACGACCCGGAAGCGACCGTGCGGGAGCTGCTGGCGCGCGTGCCGATGCCGCGCGGTCCGGAGGACGAGGCGTGGCAGCGGGTCGCGTTCGCGGAGGCCGGCCGGGACTCCTGGGAGGAGGTCGCCGTGGCGTGGGACCGGCTGAAGATGCCGTACCAGGCCGCCTACGCGCGAACTCGTTGTGGCGAACCGGAAGCGCTGCGTCACGCCGACCGCGTTGCGCATCGGCTCGGCGCGCTGCCGTTGGTCAAGATGATCGACCGGCAGGCGCGTAGACAGCGCATCCCGTTGCTGCACAAGGACAAGCCGCAGCTGGGCACGTTGACGCCGCGTGAACGCGACGTGCTGGAGTTGCTGGGGTGGGGACGCACCAACAAGGAGATCGCGGCGGAGCTGGTGCTCAGCGTGCGGACGGTGGGCCAGCACGTGTCGCACGTCCTCGCGAAGCTCGGTGCGGGCAACCGGTCGGAGGCGGCTCGGATCGCGCGCGACCAAACCTAGGTATTGCTCCGGATGTGCCGGTGGTGGCGCATGAGTTCTCCTTGAGGGGCAACAGAACAACCTGCAGCGGGGGAACAGGGTGAACCTGAGGAACGTCGCAGCCGTGTTGTCTCTCGCCGGAGGAATCACCGCCGGCAGGCGAACCGGCACGCGCGTCCTCGCCGAAGGTCAGGCGAAGGTCTCGCACGTCGTGACCCTGCCGCTGTAACGACTTCCGGGGCGCCGAGCGGTGGGCGCGGCGTCCCGGAGCCCACCAATGAGGGGGAGTTTGCCCATGAATCCGAACGATCCACCTACCAACCTCGAACTCTGGGCCGTGCTGAACGTGGACGAGTTCCAGTTCCGCCTGGCCAAGCCGTGGAACCTCGACACGCTGGCCGCCGCCCTGCGCAACGCGGCCGCGCGCGGCACCCAGGTCGAGGTCCGCGCGTACAACGACCAGAACGCCGAGATCACCGTCCTCGTCAACCCTGCTCAGGCGTGCGTGGTGCACATCGGCAAGCGCAATGTCGTCGTGCCCCGAAACGGCATGCCCGACGTTTCGCTGAACGGTTTGACGGAGGTCGACGCGGGGTAGCCGACCGGCGACAAGCACGGAGCCTGGAGGGCGTCATGACCCACCGCGTCACTGTCAAGGTCGCCGGTCTGCAACCGGTGCAGATGCTGGCCGCGCTGGCCGGTATCGCGTTCATCGTGTTCGGCGTCGTGGGCTTCACCCGCACCGGGGTGGGCGACTGGTCCACCCATTCGTTCGTGCTCGGGTTCTCGGTGAACCCGCTGCACAACCTGGTGCACGTGGCCGTCGGCGTGCTCGGTCTGATCATGGCTCTGGGGTCGGGCCTCGCCCGGCTGTACGGGTGGCTGCTGTTCCTCGGGTACGGCGCGATCTTCGTGTGGGGCCTGATGATCACCGGCGTGCTGGCCCAGAACCCGGCGTCGCAGTTCGGCAACCCGTTGGCGCTCAACACCAACGACAACTGGTTGCATCTCGGGCTCGCGATCTTCGGTCTGCTGCTGGCAGTGGTGCCGGCGCGCAGGAAGCTGATCGAGGAGGAAGAGGAGCCGGTGCTGCCCGAGCAGCGGTCGGCGGCGTTCCGCGACTCCCACGACGGGACGACCCGTGAGCACCGGATCGAGGAGATGGACCCCACCGTTCGTTCCCGGGAGCCGATCACGAACGAGCAGGCCGTGGTCGACCCGAAGACCGACCGGGTGAGCAAGGACAAGATCAAGCACTAGAGCACAAAGGTCTCCCCGCCGGATCAGTCCCCTGTCCGGCGCAGGCGCGCCGTGAGAGCCCACATGCGGCTCTCACGGCGCGTCTGTTTCGATGTCGCGATGCCTTCCGAGTTGCTCACCCACGAAGTGCTGATCACGTGGGGCACCGCGCTGGCGGCGTTCCTGGCTGTGGCTTTGCACGGGATCTGGCGGGTCACCCGCAACGTGATCACGATCGCCCACGAGGGTGGGCACGCGCTGGTCGCGGTGCTCACCGGCCGTCGGCTCAACGGCATCAAGCTGCACTCCGACACCAGCGGCCTCACGGTGTCCCGGGGAAAGCCTCGTGGGCCCGGGATGGTCTTCACCGCGCTGGCCGGGTACGTCGCGCCGTCGTTGCTGGGGTTCGGGGCGGCTGTGTTGATCACCAACGAGCAGATTCAGCTGATGTTGTGGATCAGCATCGGGTTTCTCGCGGCCATGCTGATCATGATCCGCAACGTGTTCGGGGTGCTCTCGATCATCGTCACCGGCGGGGCGTTCTTCTTCGTGTCCTTCTACGCCACTGCCGAGGTCCGGGACACGGCCGCGTACGTGTTCGCCTGGTTCCTGCTGCTGGGCGGCGTTCGGCCGGTGTGGGAACTGCAGGTCAAGCGGTGGCGGCGGCAGGCACCCCGGTCGGACGCCGACCAGCTGGCCTGGCTGACCGGGGTGCCCGCGCTCGGGTGGGTGACGTTGTTCGGTGTGGTCAGCGTTGCCTCGCTGGTGGGTGGCGGGGCGTTGCTGCTCGGGCGGTGGTGAAGGCCTGGGCGTTGGTGCGGGCCCAGTCGGCGAAGGTGAGCGCGGGACGGCCCAGCAGGTCCTCCACGGTGCTGGTGGTGGGGCCGGGTCGCTCGGCGTAGTCCGCCAGCGAACCGAGCAGGCGCGCGGGCACCTCCTCCGGCAGTCCCTGCGCGAGCATGGCCTGCCGCACCTGCTCGGGCGGGAGCTCCTGGAACGACAGCGTCCTGCCCGTGGCCGAGCCGATGAGCCGCACCTTCTCGTACTGGTCGAGTGACTGCGGTCCCGTCAGGGTGTGGATCGCTCCGGCGTGCGCACCGCTCACGAGCGCCTGCACGGCCACCGCCGCGATGTCGGTCTCGTGGATCGGTGACGTGGCGGCCTTCCCGTACGCGCCGCGGACCACGTCACCCGCCTTGAGCTGCGCTGCCCAGGCCAGTGCGTTGGCGGCGAAGTCGGAAAGGCGCAGGACCGTCCACTCCAGGCCTGAGCGGGTGACGAGGTCCTCGGCGCGTTCGAACTGAGCGGCGAAGCGCTCTTCTCCCGCCGGGTGCTCGACGGTGGTGGCCGACAACAGCACCGCGCGCCGCACGCCCTGCTTCACCGCCAGCCCCAGCAGCTCCTCGAGGCCGGGACCGGTGGCGCGCGGGCTGATCTGGATCGCGTCGACGCCGTCCAGCGCCGGCTCGATCCACTGTGGACTGAAGAGGTCGCCTTGGGCGCGGCCGATCGGGGTGAAGGCCACGCCTTCTCGCGACAGCCGCGTCATCACCGCGCGTCCCACGACACCGTTGGCTCCGGTGATCAGAATCATGATCGTTGGTCCTCTCGTCGGTCGATGATGCCGAGTTGTTCCAGCTGTGCGAAGACGTCGACGACTCCCAGATCTCCGCGATCCGCCCAGCGGCGAAGCGGATGATGAAGATCTCGGCGTAGCTCCTGGTCGCGGGTGCCGATGGCGTCGTGGAGGCGGCCGAACGTCGTTTCGTTGCTCGCACTGCTCATGCCCACAGGACGGCGCCCACCGCCTGGATGTGACGGCCTATGAGCCGCGTCACAGCAGCCGAACGCGTGTTCGAGCCGGGCGCGGTCGAATCGGGTTTGGTGCTGGGTGAAATACTTGGGGGAAAGCTTGCGGTGGAAGGTGGGTTCAGTGCTGCGTGGGGATGTCGGGCTCGAACTGGGCCAGCGGGTTGCGCTCGCGCTGCGCGCTGCGCTGGACGTGGACATCACTGCTGAGGAAGCGCTGATCCGACCGTCCAACCGAGACGGTGCGGACTACCAGTGCAACGTCGCCATGAGCCTCGCGAAGAAGGTGGGCAGGAAGCCTCGCGAGGTCGCCGAGCTGATCGTCGAGCACCTGGACGCCGCGGACGCGATCGAGGCTCCGGAGATCGCCGGGCCCGGCTTCATCAACCTGAGGTTGAAGAAGGAGTGGCTGCAGGCGCAGGCGGCGGTGCTGCTCGGGGACGAGCGGCTCGGCGTGCCGGTCACCGAGGAGCCGCGGCGGATCGCCATCGACTACAGCAGCCCCAACGTCGCCAAGGAGATGCACGTCGGGCATCTGCGGTCGACGATCATCGGTGACGCGTTCTGCCGGTTGCTGACGTTCGCCGGGCACGAGGTCATCCCGCACAACCATCTCGGTGACTGGGGAACGCCGTTCGGGATGCTCATCGAGCATCTGACGGACGAAGGCCACGGGGCCGACCACGAGATCAGCGACTTGAACGCGTTCTACCAGCAGGCGCGGCAGAAGTTCGACAGCGAGCCCGGCTTTGCGGATCGTGCGCGGCGGCGGGTGGTGCTTCTGCAAGGGGGCGACGAGGCCACGCTCGAGTTGTGGCACGAGCTGGTGGGGGAGTCGCAGCGGCACTTCAACCAGATCTACCAGCTGCTGGGGATCGGGCTGTCGGCGGAGGACAACTACGGGGAGAGCTTCTACAACCCGTACCTCGCGGACACGATCACCGAGCTGCAGCAGAAGGGGCTCGTCGAGACCAGCGACGGGGCGCTGTGCGTGTTCCCGCCGGGGTTCTCCAACCGGGAGGGTGACCGGCTGCCGTTGATCGTGCGGAAGAGCGACGGTGGGTACGGGTACGCCACCACGGACTTCGCGACGGTCCGGTACTGGGTTCGGGAGCGCAAGGTCGACGAGCTGATCTACGTCGTCGGCACGCCGCAGGCGCAGCACTTCCAGATGATTTTCGCGACGGCCAAGCAGGCCGGGTGGCTGGACGACGCGCACACGGCGGTGCACACGGGCTTCGGCACGATTCTCGGGTCGGACGGGAAGACGATCCGGACGCGGGCGGGCGGGACGATCAAGCTGATCGAGCTGCTCACCGAGGCCGTCGAGAACTCGTACAAGGTCATGCCGGAGACGTCCGAAGTGGAGGGTGCGGAGAAGGACGTGCTCGCCAGGACCATCGGAATCGGGGCGGTGAAGTACGCGGACCTCTCGAACGACCGGGAGAAGGACTACGTCTTCACGTGGGAGAAGATGCTCGCCACCACCGGCGACACGTCCGTGTACATCCAGTACGCGAACGCGCGGATCCTCTCGATCGGGCGCAAGGTCGGTCGTACGGCCCCAGAGGACGCGCCGCTGCTGCTCCAGGAGCCGGCCGAGCGGGATCTGGCGTTGAAGCTGCTGCAGCTGCCCACGGCCATCCAGGCGGCCATCGACGAGCTCGCGCCGCACAAGCTCACGAACTACCTGTTCGAGACGGCCACGGCGTTCTCGACCTTCTACAACCACTGCCCGGTGGCCACGGCGGAGAGCCAGGAGCTGCAGGACTCGCGCCTGCACCTGCTCACGCTCACGTCCCGCGTGCTCACGCTGGGTCTGTCGTTGCTGGGCATCGGAGCACCTGAACGGCTTTAACAGGTTTACCCCTGGTCAGACCACGGGTACGCAGTGATCGCAACTCTTCCGCCCAGCATAGGGAGTCGCGATGACCTGCACGACCCGTCTGCCCAAGCCGGTCACCGACGTGTGGGACTGGCAGATGGAAGGGCTGTGCCGCGGCCAGAACAGCGCCGTCTTCTTCCACCCCGACAACGAACGCGGCTACGCCCGTGCCGCGCGGGAGGAGAAGGCGAAGGCCATCTGTGCGCACTGCCCGGTGCTGGCACAGTGCCGCGAGCACGCCCTCGACGCCCAGGAGCCCTACGGCGTGTGGGGAGGCATGGGGGAGGACGAACGGCGCCAGATCATCTCCGCTGCCCGGCGCCGTGTCCGCGTTGCCTCCTGAAATCACTCTTCGAGCACGTCTCGCAGTTGCCGCAACGTCTTCGCGAGCAGCCGCGAGACGTGCATCTGCGAGATCCCGACCTTCTGCGCGATCTGCGTCTGGGTCATGTTCCCGAAGAACCGCATGATGACGATCTTCCGCTCCCGCTCGGGGAGCTTCTGCAGCAACGGGTGCAGTGCTTCCCGCTGCTCGATCATCGCGATCTCGGGGTCTTCCTCGCCGATGGTCGAGCCCAGCGAGATCGAGGAGTCCTCGGACATCAGCATGTCGTCCAAAGACGCGCTCTGGTAAGCGTTTCCGGCCGCCAGTCCTTCGTGGATCTCCTCCCGCGACAGGCCGAGGTGCTCGGCCAGCTCCGAGGGTGTCGGCGCGCGGCCGAGCGACTGCGACAGCCGGGACGTGCCGGCGTTGATCGCGAGGTGCAGCTCCTTCAGGCGGCGCGGCATCCGGACCGACCAGCTGGAGTCGCGGAAGTACTTCCGGACCTCGCCCATGATCGTCGGCACGGCGAACGACAGGAAGTCGGAGCCGCGTTCGGGGTCGAACCGGTCGACCGCGTTGATCAGGCCGACCGTCGCCACCTGCACCAGGTCCTCGTGCGGTTCGCCGCGGTGGCCGAACCGGCGTGCGATGTGCTGGGCGACCGGGAGGTGCTCGGTCACGAGTCTGTCCCGCAGCGTCTCTCTCGCGGGCCCGGCGGGCGTGCGAGAGAGCTCGGCGAACAGCGGGGCCAGGTGGTCGTAGTCACCGCCCGACTTGGTGGTCGTGGTCGCCTCTTCCGACCCGGTCACGCATCCACCGCCCCTGCCGAGGACTTCACGAGGTCGATGTGGACCATGAACCCTTCGGTCTCCTCGACTCTGGTCTCGACCGAGTCGACGAGCGCGGTCAGCACACGCCACCCGAAGCTGCCCTCGTCGGCGCCTGAGGCCGACTTCGCGACGACCCGGGCGGACACTCTCACCGCGCCGGCGCCGTCCACCGCGAAGTGGCAGCTGAGCACGGCGTCCTCGGCTGCCAGAGTGATCAGCGTCGAGCAGGTCTCGTCGACGGCGAGCTTCAGGTCCTCGATGGAGTCGAGGTCGAAGTCCTGCCTCATCGCGATGTCCGCCGCGACGGCGCGGACGATGGACAGCTGCGTGGGATCCGCGGCCATCAGTAGTTCGACCCCTGACAATTGAGTCACACCCACCTCGTTGTCCGTTCTGCTAAAGGCCGGCATGTTTTTGCCGTACCCGAATCAATCTCTTTTCACACGTGTATTGGTCGTGCGCCCTGGGAAATCACCTGGCAGAGGCAACCCAGGGGAGGAGCGTTGTGCTGGTGCACGAAGACTTCCTAGCCCTCCGCTTCCCCGCAGACGCACACGAGGTGGCGCCGGTGCGGCACCAACTCCGCGAGTGGCTGCAGGGCAGCGGTTTCGGCGAGGACGAGGCGAGCGACGTCGTTCTCGCAGTCAGTGAAGCGGTCAACAACTCGGTCGAACACGCCTATCCCACCCCGGCGCGCGGCACCATCGAGGTGCGCGCGCAGATCGAGGAGGACGGCACGGTCGACATAGATGTCAGCGACCACGGCCAGTGGCGCGTCCCGCCGCCCGCGCTCACCACGCGCGGCCGAGGTCTTCTGCTCATGCGGGAGAGCGTGGACGAGGTCGTGATCGACCGCACGGCGAGAGGCACGACCGTGCGACTGCGCCGCGCCCGTACGCCGGTGGCGCTCGGACCGCAGGCGGTGCCCGATTGCGAGGTGCACGTCCACGAGACCTCCTCCGGTGTCGTCGCCGTCGTCCGGGGCAACGTGCCCGCGGAGGCCGGACCGTCACTGCGCCGCACACTCATCACGGCGGCGCGCGGGGGCACCGTGCCGTTGACCGTCGACCTCACCGAGCTCGGTGAGACGACGGCCGGGGTCCAGCACGCGCTCCACGCGGTCAACGAAGCGCTGGAGGCGGCAGGAAACCGCCTCACCGTCCAGATGCGTTGAAAGCCGTTCGTCAGGCGCTGACCGCAGCGTCCACGGACTCGTGCACGCTGAACACCTCGCCCAGTCCCGTGGCCTCGAGAGGCCGCGTCACGGCCCGTGCGGTGGCCACGACCTTGAGGGCCGCGGAATGTTGTGGCGCCAACCGGGCGGCCTCCACCAGCACCGCCAGACCGGCGGAGCCGAGGAACGTCACACCGGTCATGTTCACCACGAAGGTGCCGCCGTCGGCCAGGCCGTTGACCAAGGCGTCGCGCAACGCGGGCGCGGACACCATGTCGACCTCGCCGGACACGGCGAGCACCGTGACACCGGCCGCCGGCTGGCTGGCCGACAGTGCGATGGTCTGCTCAGCTCGCGGGTCCTGCACAGTCACCGATGTTCTCCCTCTCGCACCCAGGGAGCCGCTACCGCAGCGGCCCCAACGCGGCTGCTGGCTCAACCGCTGCGGCCTCACCGTACGGGAGAGACCGGACCCAGGACAGGTCGAGGCTTTCTTACCCGTACCGGCGGAATCTCAAACGTGCGGACTCACACGTTCACCGCCGCCCACAGCCGCCGCGCGGTGTCGTAGGCGATCGGTGGAGGCATCGTCATGTCGTCGGCGTCCTCGATCTCCCCGCTGGCCACCAGGACCAGTGCCATCGAGACGTCCCGCAGCTTCACGTTGGCGTGCTGGCTGGCCCGCACGAGCAGTTCGAACGCGTCGCCCGGCGTGCAGGGTCTCGCTCCCATGAGCAGCCCCTTGGCCTGCTCGATGTAGCGCCGGTGCTGCACCATCCGCACCATCTGGTCGGCCCTGAGCACCTCTCCCGCGCAGAACTCCACCACCGCGGCCGCGGTCGCGACGAGCGGCTCGATCTCCTCGATGGCCTTGAGGTCGTCGGGATGCGGCGAGTGGTCCAGGTAGACGGTCAGCACGACTGGACCGCCGTCGCCCCAGCTTCCCGGCACGGCGACCACGTGGAGCCCACCGATGGTGCCGGTTACCTGCCGTTCGTCGCGCGACGCCTCGACGAGCGGCCCTTCACTCCCGTCCACCTGTGCCCGGTCCAACTCGCGCGCGACGCCGACGGCCCTGAGCACCGCACCGTCCGGCCACACGCTGAGCCCTACGCCGCGGCATCCCTGCAGTCGTTCGCACAGGTGCTCCATCAGCCGGGATATGAGTTCGCCACCGAATTTCACCTGGTCCACCCGATGAGGTTATGCCCTGCCGAACGGAAGTGGACGACGTGCGGTCACCGGCGTACGACGAACGGTTGCACAGGCAAGCACCCGTTCATCCGTCGCACTTCGGGCCCGAACAGCTCGGCGCGCCGATTGATCCAGTTAACGCTAAGGACCCAAACAGGACACGTGTTCTGAACCACAGTCGGCCAGAATTCGTTCTCAGGGATAACGCCGGAGCCCCGGTGCGCGACATCCCTGATGTCACGGAGGGACTGAAATGAGAACCGCCATGGAGATCCAGCCACACGAGGCAACTGCGCCTGAGTCCTGTGGGCTGCCCACCACGCCTTGCAGCGTTGTGTGGAGCCGGGGCCACGCGTATGTGCTCGAGGGTCTTCGCGCTCGCTGGGTCGGCCGGGACGACCGGGGCCGCCCGCACGCCATCTCCGGCGCCGAGATGCAGCGCCGAGGCTGGACGCTCTTCAAGACAGCCTGAAAGCTTCTGCAACATCGCGGTAACTTCACCGCCACCCGCAACCAGTCGCACAGCGTGCCGTGAGGCCATCCGGCAGCCCCTGCGCAGTCACTCGTTTAGAGTGCGGGTGTGCGTGATCCGGCTGATCGCCTGCTGACGATTCCGAACCTGCTCAGCGTGTTGCGGCTGGCCGGTGTTCCGCTCTTCCTGTACCTGTTGCTCGGACCCCGCGCGGACGGCTGGGCGCTGCTCGTCCTCGTCTTCGCGGGGCTTTCCGACTGGCTGGACGGCAAGCTCGCGCGCTGGCTCGACCAGATGAGCAACCTGGGCGCGCTGCTCGATCCCGCCGCCGACCGCCTCTACGTGTTCTGCACGCTGCTGGCGTTCGTGATCAGGGACATCGTCCCGCTGTGGATCGCTCTCGTGCTCGTGGGCCGGGAGCTCGTCGTCGGCGTCTGCCTGCTGATACTGAGGCAACGGGGCTGGGGCCCGTTCGATGTCACCTATTTGGGCAAGGCCGCGACTTTCAACCTGCTGTACGCGTTCCCCCTGCTGCTTCTCGCGCAGGGGGATTCGACGTGGGCGCAGATCGCTCAGCCGTTCGCTTACGCGTTCACGGCCTGGGGCGGGGCGCTCTACCTGTGGTCGGCGTTGTTGTACGTCTACCAGTTCTTCCTGGCCCTGCGGGTCACTCCCGGCAAGGCCGCGTGAAAAGATCACCCCATACAGGTTCAGCACGAGGAGCGCAGTCAGTTGATTCCCGAGGAGCTTCGCTACACCGAGGAGCACGAGTGGGTCGCCAGCACCGGCGAGAACACCGTGCGCGTCGGCATCACCGACTACGCCCAGGAACAGCTCGGTGACGTCGTCTTCGTCCAGCTGCCCGAGGTGGGCCACACCGTCGCCGCGGGCGACACGTTCGGCGAGGTCGAGTCGACCAAGAGCGTGTCCGACCTCTACTCGCCGCTCGACGGCGAGATCGTCGCCATCAACGACGCGTTGGTGCAGACGCCGGACTCGGTGAACACCGATCCTTACGGCGAGGGCTGGATGGTGGAGATCCGCCTGAACGACGCGGACGCGCTGGAAGGCCTGCTCGACGCGGACGCTTACAAGGCGTTGGTGGAGAAGGAGTGACGTCGATCTTTCGCCGGATCTTCGGCCGGAAGGGGAGCCGCTCCTCGGGTGGCGACCCGAACGCGATAGGTTTTACCGGAAGTGACGGATCCAGCAGCAGGAGGAGAGCTCAGGTGAGCACGAACGACGGCCCAGGCGTTCCGCCGGAGCAGTCCCCGGAGCGGACCTCCGTCTTCCGGGCGGACTTCCTCCAGGAGATGGAGGGCGGCGCCGAGGCGCCCGCCCAGGAGCCGGCTGTTGCCGGTGTAGACGCACTTCCCGCCGGTTCCGCGCTGCTCGTGGTGAAGCGCGGCCCGAACGCCGGTTCCCGGTTCTTGCTGGACCGCGACACGACGAGCGCGGGGCGCCACCCCGACAGCGACATCTTCCTGGACGACGTGACGGTCTCGCGCCGCCACGCCGAGTTCCGCCGGGAGAGCGGCGAGTTCGTCGTCATCGACGTCGGCAGCCTCAACGGCACCTACGTCAACCGCGAGCCGGTCGACCAGGCCGTTCTCGCGAACGGTGACGAGGTCCAGATCGGCAAGTTCCGCCTCGTCTTCCTGACGGGTCCTGGCTCCGCGGGAGCCTGACGCGTGACGGCCGGGCGGCCACAACGTGGGGGACTGAGCATCGGGGCGGTGCTCTCGCAGCTCCGCCCCGAGTTCCCCGAGGTCACCATCTCCAAGATCCGCTTCCTGGAAGCGGAGGGGCTGGTCCGCCCGGCACGCACGGCCTCCGGCTACCGCCAGTTCTCCGCGGCGGACGTCGAGAGGCTGCGTTTCGTGCTGTCCGCACAACGCGACAGATACCTGCCGCTCAAGGTGATCCGCGAGCAGCTCGACGCCACCCCTGTGGACTCCACCGCGGTGTCGCGGGTGGATCTGCTGACCCAGACCGGAATCGGCGCTGAACAGCTGTCCCAGCTGGAGCGCGACGGTCTGTTGCGCGCCGGTCCCCACGGCCGTTTCACCGCCGAGGACATCACCGCGCTCCGCACGATCCGGACGATGACCGGACTCGGCGTCGAGCGCGAGCACCTGCGCGCGGTTCGCGCTGCGGCGGACCACGAGGTGGTTGCGCTGAAGTCGTTCTCAGATCCCGAGACGGTCCGGGAATTGGCTGACCTGTTCACCTCGTTGCACACGTTGTTGGTAAGAGCGGGCTTGCGGCAATCGTGATCTGTCCGGCGGCAGTGCAGTCTTGATCACGATCTGCCCGCAACAATTGAGCACACGGCCCGCTTGGCGGGTAGCGTCGAAGACGTACGCCGGGGGATGCTCGGGTGTGAAACCGGGTACTCCCGAACGACATAGAGGGAGGCGAGGCCCGATGAGCGAGATGCGTGTCGTCGGCGTGCGGGTGGAGCTGCCCCAGAACCAGCCGATCCTTCTTCTGCGCGAAACCGAGGGCGAGCGGTACCTGCCGATCTGGATCGGCTCCGTCGAGGCCACGGCCATCGCACTCGAACAGCAGGGTGTTCGTCCGGCCCGTCCGTTGACGCACGACCTGCTCAAGGACGTCATCGGGGCGCTGGGTCGCAACCTCGAACAGGTCCGGATCACGGACCTGCAGGAGGGCACCTTCTTCGCCGAGCTCGTGTTCGACGGCGACGTGCGGGTCTCCGCGCGGCCCTCGGACTCGGTGGCGCTGGCGTTGCGCGTCGGTGTGCCGATCCACGCCGAGGAGTCGGTGCTGGCCGAGGCCGGCCTGATCATCCCCGACGAGCAGGAGGACGAGGTCGAGAAGTTCCGCGAGTTCCTCGACTCGGTCTCGCCGGAGGACTTCCGCGGAGCGGACACGTAGGCACACCAGGGGCGCCGACAGCTGAGTTTTGCGTTGTGTCGCTGTCTGTCTCGTTTGGAACCGTCGTAGCGCCTTGGTGTGTCGCTCTTTTGGGCTACTTTCCGCTCGATTTGCTCGCTAAACGATCACTAAACGTCACCTGAACGTCCCGCATCGGGTGACGGTGTGACTCTCCACCTCAGGTTGAGGGTCGATCCTCCCCGCGCGTCGCGTTGACCTGCCCTCTGAGCGGTCTTACCGTCGAACTCGAGTGGACGTCGCCGGTTTGCGTGAGCTGACGCGGCGGCTTGACGGCCATGAGTTTCGTGGCCGTTCCGAGGGGAGGCAGGCGTGGTCGAGGAAGCGCCCGTGCGGGCCGAATCCGGGCAGCAGGGTGAGCTGTTCCCGGACTCCTCGCTGCCGGACGAACTCGTCGGCTACCGGGGTCCCGCGGCGTGTCAGATCGCGGGCATCACATACCGGCAGCTCGACTACTGGGCCAGGACCGGACTCGTCGCTCCGACGATACGGATGGCTCACGGGTCCGGAAGTCAGCGGTTGTACTCCTTCAAGGACATCCTGGTTCTGAAGGTCGTGAAGCGGTTGCTGGACACCGGGGTCTCGTTGCAGAACATCCGGGTCGCGGTCGACCACCTGCGGCGCCGCGGCGTGCAGGACCTGGCGAAGATCACGCTCTTCTCGGACGGGACGACCGTCTACGAGTGCACCTCGCCGGAAGAGGTCGTGGATCTGCTGCAGGGCGGTCAGGGCGTGTTCGGGATCGCGGTTTCCGGTGCCATGCGGGAGATCTCGGGGACGATTCACGAGTTCCCGGCCGAGCGGGCCGACGGGGTGGAGATCGCTCCCATGACCGAGGACGAGCTGACGCGCAGGCGCCGGGAGCGCGCGACGGGCTGAAGTTCGGTTGAGACATTGGTCGCGCCCGTAGCGACTACGTGGGCTGCCTGCGGGTATTCTTCGCGGGTAGTCGCTGAACTCAGGCGGGAGAGACCGGGTTTCGAGCCCGGCGCCGAAGGAGCAAGTCCCTCCCCGGGAACCTCTCAGGCATCCAGGACCGCGTGAGCGAGACGCCTCTGGAAAGTGGACCCGCAAGGGTCCCGCCGACGGTGAAAGCCCCATGTCACACCGGGGTGAACCTCTCAGGCGCCCGTGACGGGTACGGACAGAGCGGGGAGGGCACCAGGACACGTGTGCCCGCAGCCCCCGGAGGCGTTTGATGACGCAGGACCGCATTCCGCTCGCCGCTCTCGAGCACGGCACCCCGTTCGCCGACCGCCACGTCGGCCCGCGCCCGGCGGAGCTCGCGCGCATCCTCGACGTCATCGGCGTCGGATCGCTGGAGGAGCTGGCGCAGCACGCGGTGCCGTCGTCCATTCACGAGCGCGACCTCGTGCTCGACCTGCCGGCTCCGGCGACCGAGACCGAGGCGCTGGCCGAGCTTCGTGAGCTGGCTTCCCAGAACCGGCCGATGACGCAGATGATCGGTCTCGGCTACTACGACACCGTCACGCCGGGCGTCATCCTGCGCAACGTGCTGGAGTCGCCCGCCTGGTACACGGCCTACACGCCGTACCAGCCGGAGATCTCCCAGGGCCGTCTCGAGGCGCTGCTGAACTTCCAGACCATGGTCGGCGACCTGACCGGCCTGCCGGTGGCGAACGCGTCCATGCTGGACGAGTCGACCGCCGCCGCCGAGGCGATGACCCTGGTGCGCCGCGCCGGTCGCTCCAAGTCGAACAAGTTCGTCGTCGACGCCGACACGTTGCCGCAGACGCTGGCCGTCATCGAGACGCGCGCCGAGCCGCTGGGCATCGAGATCGTGGTCGCCGACCTGTCGCAGGGCATCGAGGGGCTCGGCCTGGGCGGCGACTTCTACGGCGTGCTGCTCTCGTACCCCGGCGCGTCCGGTGTGGTGCGCGACCAGAAGGCCCTCATCGAGGAGATCCACGACGCGGGCGCGCAGGCCGTCGTCGTCGCGGACCTGCTCTCCCTCACGTTGCTGCGCGCGCCGGGTGAGATCGGCGCGGACGTCGTCGTCGGCACCACGCAGCGCTTCGGTGTGCCGATCGGGTTCGGTGGCCCGCACGCCGGCTACATGGCGGTCCGGTCCGGCCTGGAGCGTCAGCTGCCCGGCCGTCTCGTGGGCGTCTCGGTCGACTCCGACGGCTCGCTGGCCTACCGCCTCGCGCTGCAGACTCGTGAGCAGCACATCCGCCGCGAGAAGGCCACGTCGAACATCTGCACCGCGCAGGTGCTGCTGGCCGTGATCGCGTCCATGTACGCCGTCTACCACGGTCCCGATGGCCTGCGCGCGATCGCGACCCGTGTGCACCGCATGGCCACCGTGCTCGCCACCGGCCTGTGCGAGGCCGGCCTGGACGTCGTGCACGGCGAGTTCTTCGACACCGTCCAGGTTCGTGTCGAGGGCCAGGCCGCTTCTGTTGTCGAGAAGGCGCGTTCGTTCGGCATCAACCTGCGTCTGGTCGACGCCGACGTCGTGGCAATCGCTTGCGACGAGAAGACGACGCGCGCGCACCTCGTCGCGGTGTGGGAAGCCTTCGGTGTCACTGGATCCGATGTGGACGCCATCGACGCCGACACCGCGGACGGCATCCCGGCCGACCTGCGCCGCACGTCGGACTACCTGACCCACCCGGTCTTCCACGCCCACCGCTCCGAGACCGCGCTGCTGCGTTACCTGCGTGCGTTGTCCGACAAGGACGTCGCGCTGGACCGCAGCATGATCCCGCTCGGCTCCTGCACGATGAAGCTGAACGCGACCGCGGAGATGGAGTCCATCACGTGGCCGGAGTTCTCGACGCTGCACCCGTTCGCGCCCGTCGAGGACGCCGCCGGACTGCTGAAGATCGTCTCCGACCTGGAGGCGTGGCTCGCCGAGGTCACCGGCTACGACGCGGTGTCGTTGCAGCCCAACGCCGGTTCGCAGGGCGAGTTCGCGGGTCTGCTCGCGATCCGCGCGTACCACCGCGCGAACGGCAACGCCGACCGTGACGTCTGCCTGATCCCGTCGTCCGCGCACGGCACGAACGCCGCGTCCGCCGTCATGGCCGGTATGCGCGTCGTCGTCGTGAAGTGCGACGACAAGGGCAACATCGACATGGGCCACCTGCGTTCGACGGTCGCCGAACACGCGGACGACCTCGCCGCGATCATGATCACCTACCCGTCCACGCACGGCGTGTACGAGGACACGGTCAGCGAGGTCTGCGGCCTGGTCCACGACGCGGGCGGCCAGGTGTACGTCGACGGCGCGAACCTCAACGCGTTGATCGGCTTGGCGCGCTACGGGAAGTTCGGCTCGGACGTCTCGCACCTGAACCTGCACAAGACGTTCTGCATCCCGCACGGCGGTGGCGGCCCCGGCGTCGGCCCGATCGGCGTCCGCTCGCACCTCGCGCCGTTCCTGCCGAACCACCCGCTGCAGCCCACCGCCGGTCCCGCCACGGGTGTCGGGCCGATCAGCGCGGCCCCCTGGGGTTCCGCGTCGATCCTGCCGATCTCGTGGGCGTACGTGCGCATGATGGGCGGCGACGGCCTGCGCCGCGCGACCCTGACCGCCGTGGCCGCCGCGAACTACGTTGCCCGGCGGTTGGACGAGCACTACCCGGTGCTCTACACGGGTGAGGGCGGCTTCGTGGCCCACGAGTGCATCCTCGACCTGCGTCCGATCACCAAGGCGACCGGCGTGACGGTGGACGACGTGGCCAAGCGCCTCGCGGATTACGGCCTGCACGCGCCGACGATGTCGTTCCCCGTCGCCGGCACGCTGATGGTCGAGCCGACCGAGTCCGAGGACCTGGCCGAGATCGACAGGTTCATCGACGCCATGATCGCCATCAAGCGCGAGATCGACCGCGTCGGCGCCGGCGAGTGGTCCGTCGAGGACAACCCGCTGCGCAACGCCCCGCACACCGCCGCGTGCGTGACCGTCGGCGAGTGGAACCACCCGTACACCCGCGAGGAGGCCGTCTACCCGGCCGGTACCGGTGCTCCGAAGATCTGGCCGCCGGTCCGCCGCATCGACGGCGCCAAGGGCGACCGCAACCTGGTCTGCTCCTGCCCGCCGCTCTCGGCGTACGGCAGCTGATCCGGTACTCCGAAGGGGCGCACTCGGGGGTGCGCCCCTTCGGCGTTTTCGGGCCGGGTCACGTGGAAACGTTGTGGTACAACGAAAGTTCGTAACGCTCTCTGATCAACTTCCGACTGATCGAACGTGCGAACGATGGCGGAGACCGCCCACGAGATCAAGGACTCGGTCGTCGAGGCGATGGCCGAGGCAGGCCACGACCGCAAACGGCTCCGGTCGGTCACCCTGACATCGGGCGACACCCCGTCGGCCGGTTCGACGAGCTACCCGGACGGCTCCGCGCTGATCCGGGTCTCCGAGGCCGTGCTGGCCCTGATCCCGGTCTACAGCAGGCATCTGGCGCTGTCCGTGGCGCGGCCGAGCCTGTTCCTGAAGCGCCTGCGGTGGCGGCGCCGGTCGTTCGACACCGCCCTGCTCGCCGCCGTGCTGCGCTTCACCAGCCGGGTCGAGCGCTCGTCCGGCCGCGTGCAGACGCTGCCGATCGACCTGGAGCCGTTCCAGCAGCACACGGCCAGCCTCATCGCGACGCACGGCCTGCGGTTCGTCATCGCCCACGAGCTGGCACACCACCTGCAAGGCCCTGCCGACCGCCTCGCGTACCAGGCCGTTCTCGCCGCCCAGCACCACGACGAGTCAGGCGAGCCGTCTCTCGTGCCGCTCGGTGCGCTCGTGGCCGTGGCCGTGCTGCACCACGCCGAGAAGTCGTTGTTCGTGCGTGGTGCCAGGCACTCGCCGGTCAACAGCAGGCTGGGCGTGCTGTGGGAGGAGGTGCCGTTCCACGACCGTTCCTCGTTCAACAGCTACGCGACCGGGCTGTTCGAGGCGACGGACCTGGCCGCCAACTTCATCCAGGGCTCGCGGCCGTCCGTCGACTGGGAGCTGCTGCCGGCGGCACCGGAGCACCCGTTCGCCCGGTGTGACGAGCTCCAGTCGCTGACCCCGGCCCAGCTGGTCGTGGAGCTGCACCGCTGGCCCGCCATCGGCTCGGGCGCACGAGCGTTGCTGGACGGCCGCATCGAGGACGCGGCAGGGCTGTGGGAGGTCCCGCTCGACCGGTTCCACGGCTGGCAGTCCCAGACCCCGCTGGCCGCGTCCACGTTGCGCCTCGGGCTCCGGACGGCGAGGGGCCTGGAAGACCTCGCCGAACTGGAGCGCTGCCCCGTCGTGGAGGCGATGGCGGCGCTGGTCGAGCACCGGGTGATCGGCGTCTAGGGCGCGGCAGGGCAGGCGGGGTCGCCGCAGTCCTCGTCCACGCTGAGGCCGGGCTTGTTCAGGTCGTGCTCGAACGCGAAGTGGAAGCACTCGGGATGCATGCGCTCGAACAGCTCGTAGTCTTCGCGCTCCAGCTCCACGGCCTCGCCGCACCGCTGGCAGGTCTGCTCATCTGACACGCGCAGATCGTCTCACTGCCGCCGGGCGAACAGGACAGCCTGGTCCGTGCCCAGCAACCACTGCGCCTCGACGGCGAACCCCGCGTCCCGCAGCCACTGCGCCACCCGCTCAGGTGGCCGCAGGTGAACGTGCACCCGCATCGGGTGCCCGCCGTACCCCTGCGTCTTCAACCGCGCCTCGTCGCCGACGTGGAACCCCAGCTGCACCAACCCGTTCGGCTTCAAGGCCCGGTGGAAGTGCCCGAACACCACGGGCACCTGGTCGTCGGGAATGTGGATCAACGACCACCACGCGATCACCCCACTGACCGTGGTGGGCAGCGGCTCGGTCATCGACCCCACCTCGAACCGCGGCCCGGGGTGGTTGCGCCGCGCCAGTTCGATCATCGCGGGGGAGAGGTCGATCCCGAACACGTCCACCCCGAGGTCGTGCAGCACCGCGGTGACCTCGCCAGGTCCGCACCCGACGTCCGCGACCGGCCCGTCGACCAGTTCGGCGAACAACCGCAGCGCCGCCCGCAGATGGGGCAGCCCGTCCAGCAGGTCACGCGTCTGGTCGGCGTAGCTGACCGCCACCGTGTCGTACGAGTCCCGGGTGTCCGCCAGCCAGTCGTTCACGACGATCAAGCTACTCTCTGAACGGCTCCGGCCGGTGCCGCCCGAACAACGCCAGCGCCGCGATCCAGATGTCCGGGTCCCCGTCCCAGTCCAGCGACTTGATCTGGTCCACCGTGCGCCGCCCGCCGATCGCCCGCATCAGCTCGAACGACGTCGTCCGCAACGTCCCCTCCGGCTCGCCGTGCCCGAGCACCCGGTCGCCG
The DNA here is from genome assembly GCF_040629405.1 of Lentzea sp. NPDC005914. Taxonomy (NCBI): domain Bacteria; kingdom Bacillati; phylum Actinomycetota; class Actinomycetes; order Pseudonocardiales; family Pseudonocardiaceae; genus Lentzea; species Lentzea sp. NPDC005914. The sequence continues at coordinate 162,184 of NZ_JBEXVQ010000017.1, forward strand.
TGCTCCAGCGTGATCCTCAGCGCCGGCACCTCGTTGTCCCGCATCCGCTGATCCAGCTGCTGCAACGGTTTCGTCAACGCCGCCCGGACCGCGAGGCCGTCGCGGTCGCCGGGAACCCCCAGCGCCGCACGGAGATCGTGCTCGTGCTGCACGACCTCGGCGATCAGCACGGACCCCATCGGGGTGTCGAACAGCGGCTCGGCCAGCGACCGGTTCGCCTCCCACTCGGCGAACGCGTCCTCGAGAGAGTTGTCGCGGCGGTCGCGGACCTGCCGCTCGCCCCACTCGCCGGACTCGACGCCGTCGAACCGGCGGTCCACGAAATCCCGCAGACCGCCGGCCAGATGCGCCACCACGTCCTTGACCGACCAGCCCGGGGTCGCCGCCACGGGCGTCTGCGGATCGGAGTCCTGCACCAGCTCGGTGATCCGCTGCTTGGTCGCGTCGTAAATGGGGGCGTTGGTCATGTTCAGACCTCGTACTCCAGGGTGTAGGTGCCGCTGCCATCCTCCGCCCAGTCGACCGTTGCCGCACCTCGCGCCCCCGCGTAGGCGCCGGTGCCGTCCAGGATCTCGATCGTGCCCTCGACTGCGGTCCGGTACGCGCCGACGTGCCGCAGCACCAGCGTGCCCTCGTCGCTCACGATCTCCTCGAGAGCGGTCGTCCACGCCACGTCGTCGCCGTACGACATGAGGTACCGGCAGCTGCCGATGCCGATGACGTCGCCCGTGTAGGCGAACTGGACGTGCGCCTCGGTCAGCTTGCGTCCCTCGACCTCTTTGTAGGGACGGCCGTCCCAGGTGTTCTCGTCCCAGCTCTTCACTGCGATGGTTCCGGTTGCCTTCATGTCGACCACTCTGCTGGCAGATCCTGACAGTTCGTGTCAGGTTTAGTGCATGAAGTCCAGCCGGCTCATCCAGGTCCTCCTGCTCCTCCAGTCGAGGGGACGGATGACGGCGGACGAGCTGGCTTCGGAGCTCGAGGTCTCGCCTCGCACCATCTACCGCGACATCGACGCCCTGAGCGCGGCCGGCATCCCGATCTACGCCGACCGCGGTCCCACCGGCGGCTACCAGCTGATCGACGGCTACCGCACCCGCCTGACCGGCCTGACCAGCTCCGAGGCCCAGTCGCTGTTCCTCGCCGGGCTACCCGGCCCTGCTGAGGAGCTGGGCCTCAAGGAGTTCGCCGCCGCGGCCCAGCTCAAGCTTCTGGCCGCGCTCCCGACCGAGCTGCGGTCGCGGGCCGAGCAGATCCGCCAGCGCTTCCACCTCGACACCCCGACGTGGTTCCGCGGCGACGAACCCACCGAGCACCTCGCCACGATCGCCGACGCCGTCTGGGAGCAGCGCCGCGTGCGGATGACCTACCAGCGCTGGGGCAACCAGACCGTGCAGCGCGAGGTCGACCCGTACGGGCTGGTCCTGAAGGCGGGCACCTGGTACTTCGTCGGCAGCGGACGTACCTACCGCGTCTCCCGAGTGCTGGCGCTCCAGGCTTTGGATGAGGGGTTCGAGCGTCCCGCGGACTTCGACCTGGCGCGGTTCTGGTCCGAGTGGTCCGAGCAGTTCGAGGCGCGCATGTACGGCGAGCGCATCACGGTCCGCATGACGCGAGCAGGCCTCGACAAGTCCCAGTACCTGCTCAGCGGCCACCAGGCCCGCGTGATCAGGCAGCTGGCTCCAGAACCGGGGCAGGAGTTCGGTTTCCCCACCGAGTCGACCCGGCACGCCGTCGCTGACCTGCTCAAATTCGGCGCCGACGCCGAGGTGATCGCTCCAAACGAGTTGAGACACGAAATCATCGCCACGATCAAGGCGATGCAGGACGTCTACAACGATGCCAAGCTACCCGCATGGTTCCGCTGATCTCGTTGAACAACGGAGTACGGATCCCTCAACTCGGCTTCGGTGTCTTCCAGGTGCCGGAGGACCAGGTGGCCGGTGCGGTCACGACCGCGATCGAAGCCGGCTACCGCAGCATCGACACGGCGGCCGCCTACCGCAACGAGTCCGGGGTGGGCGACGCCACCGCGGGCGTCCCCGACCTGTTCATCACGACCAAGCTGTGGAACTCCGACCAGGGCTACGACTCGACGCTGCGCGCGTTCGACGCGAGCATGGCCCGCCTGCGTCGTGACGTGCTCGACCTCTACCTCATCCACTGGCCGGTTCCGTCCCGGGACCTCTACGCGGAGACCTGGCGTGCGTTGGAGCAGCTCTACGCCGACGGCCGGGTTCGTGCGATCGGCGTCTCGAACTTCCAGACGCGACACCTGCAGCGGCTGTTCGACGAGTTCCCGACCACCCCGGCGGTGAACCAGATCGAGCTGCACCCGTTGCTGCAGCAGGAAGAGATGCGCAAGGTCCACGTGACCCACCGCATCGTCACCGAGGCGTGGTCGCCGCTGGCGCAGGCGCAGAGCGCGCTGCTCCGCGACCCCGACATCACCGGCCTCGCCGAGAAGTACGCCAAGACCCCTGCTCAGATCGTGCTGCGCTGGCACGTCCAGCTCGGCAACGTAGTGATCCCGAAGTCCGTCACGCCGTACCGGATCAAGGAGAACATCGACATCTTCGACTTCGAGCTGGCCCAGGACGACATGACCGTGATCGCCGAGCTCGACAACGGCACCCGCACCGGCCCCGATCCCGACCGCTTCAACGTCGTTTGACCAGCTCCTCGGTCATGTCCGCCGCCCTGGCCGCGCCACCGGCCGCCTTGATCTGCCGCCCCAGCGTCTGGGCGCTCTCTCGGTGGCGCGGCTCCTCCAGCACCTGATCGACCGCTCTTCGCAGGTTCTTCGGTTTCCTGCGGGTGATTCCGGCTCCCGCTCTGGCCACCCTCTTGGCGACCTGCGCCTTGTCCAGCTCGCCCGGCACGACGATGAGCGGTACGCCCGCCTCCAGCGCCGCCAGCACGCCGCCCCACCCGCCGTTGGTGACCATCACGTTGGTCCGCGGCAGCAGCAGGTCGTGGGGGATGAACTCCGCCGCACGCACGTTGTCCGGCAGCGCTCCCAAGGCTTCCACCGGCGCGCCGCCGGTCGTGGCGATGACGAGCGCGTCGTGCCCGGCGAGCGCCTCGATCGCGGGCTTGAGCAGGTCGTCCGCACCGGTCTCCAGCGTTCCCTGCGTCACGTGCACCACGGTCCGCCCGTCGAGTTCCGGCCACCAGCCGGGCAGGTCGTTCCTGGTCGTGGGGCTGATCAACCGTCCGACGAACTCCACCTGTTTTGGTGGTCGCACGGTCTCCAGGCTCCGGACTCCTTGTGCCAGCACGAGTTCCGGCGAGTAGAACGCCTCAGCGCGCCCGATTTCGGCTTCAGGCCGACTTCCGCGCGCATGCGGTTGAACATCCCGTCGACGATCAGCCTCGACACCACCCAGGCAAGCGGGCGGCTGACGACCAGCGGCGTCACCGCGACCGTCACCCACGGCACGCTCCTGATCTCGGCGGCCATCGCGGCCCCGAACGCCAGGTGGTCCGTGACGACCAGGTCGAACTCGGCCTCCAGGACGTCCTTCGCCTGCGCCGTACCGGTTCCGACCAGCACGTCCCGAACGTTCGCGAAGTTCGCCCGCATGCCCTTGCCGTCGCCGATCGCCGGGAACGTCTTGTTGAGCTCGGCGTCGTCGAAGTCGGGCGCGTGGTTCCACGGCAGCCACTCGGCGCCCTCGAACTTGTGCCGGTACTTGGCGCCTGTGTAGGCGATGACGTCGTGGCCACGCCTGACCAGTTCGCCCGACACCGCGGCCATCGCGCCTACGTGGCCGGCGAAGGGCAGCGACGCCACCAAGATGCGTTCCCCCATGCAGGGAGCAACGGGCCGCATGGCCGCGTGGTTCCCCTATGGCTGCGTGGTTTCTCAATGGCCGCGGGTCACACACGGCTCTAGTGGCCGCGCACCGCGTACACGGCTCTGGTGGCCGCCACACGACCCTGGTGGCCACGCACCACACACACACACACGGCGCTGATGGCCGCGTCTACACACCGGACTCTGGTGGCCACACATGACCCTCGTGGCCGCGTCACACACCCACACACGACTCTGGTCGCCGCGCGCACACACGGCTCTGGTGGCCAGCGAACCCGAGCTCGCCGCCGCGCCCACACACACGACCCCTCGGGCCCCGCCACACACGATCCCTCGGGCCGCGCCCACACGACCCCTCGGGCCGCGTCATATACACCCACCCACGACCCTGAAGGCCGCGCACCACACACGACCCTGGCCGGGTACCCCCAATTTCAATTCTAGGGAGCGGGTCTGACAGCGGTCAGGCCACTGCGGTCACGCCACAGCGGTCACGCCTTCGTGGACAGCACCTGTCCGAGTGCGGCGTCGACCCCATCCGGGTTCTCGACCACGGACACGGACCCACCGGTCATCTGCGCGATGTCGTTCAGCGCGTTCTTGTCGACCTCGCCCCCGATCGCGATGAAGCTGACCGCCAGATCGGTGCCGTGCAGCCGGCTCTTCAGCGCCGCCAGGTCGATCCCGCCGTCCGAGGTGCCGTCGGTGATCACCACGACCCGGTTGATCCGCCCGGCCACGAACCCGTTGTGCGCCGTCTCGTAGCAGGCCGCGAGCGACGTGTAGAGCTGCGACCCGTCAGCCGTCTTGAGCCCGTCGATGGCCTTGCGCAGCCCCTCGCGCTTTTCGGCCAGCGGCCCGGTCCCGACGAGCTGTTTGTAAGGCTTCTGCCCGTCCAGGTCGCGGGCGAACTCCCAGAGCCCGAACGCCCCGGACACCGATCTGTCCACCTGGCCGCGCAGCGCGGCCTTCACCTTGTCCAGCCGGGGTTTCATCGACGTCGACACGTCGGCCAGCACCGTCACGACCTGTCCGCCGCGGTCCGCGCTGGTCCACGCCGACGAGATCTGCTGGGTCGTGGTCGCGTCGGCCGCCACGAGGTTCTCCGTGACGGCGGCCCAGGAAACGCCGGGGGAGGGCGACGGGCGGTCCTGTGTGGACTCTACCCGCAACCCGCCCTTCGCCAGGATCTTCTGCTGCGGGGGATCGGTCATGAACTCGCGGAACGCCTGCGCCGCACGCACTTCCGCCTCACCGACCTCGGAGCCGCCCAGTGCGATGTACGGGAAGTCCGCCACCGGCGTGGGGCCGACCGGGAGCACGCCCACGAGCGGCTTCGACGGCGCGTCCTTGCCGGTGTTGTGCTTGTAGAGGTCCACTTCGGACACCGGCGTGGCGCTGAAGCCCGCGGCGTTGACCGTCGCGCTGTCTCCCAGGCGCCGCAACGCGTCCCGCGTCGTCGGCGGAACCTCGGGCGGCACCGTCGCGGCCAGTTTGGACAGAGCCGCCTTCGACCCCTCCGACCCGAGCGACTCGGCCGTCACGGGGCCCTTGCCCCCCGCCAGCGCCGACTGGATCGCCAAGGCGGACGCCGTGTTCGCGGCAGGGTCGGGCATCGCGACGCTGAACCGTCCCCACGACTGCCCGAACTTGCTCCAGTCCGTCACCTCGGGCAGGTCCGACCAGCGGAAATCCTTCAGCACGGGCGCGGCCGCTTCGGGTGCCGCGAGCAGCATCGGCGAGGTGCCGACGGACTTGGGTGCGGCGCCGACCAGCTTCGCGTTCAGCGCCGTCAACCTGTTCGCCCACAACGTCGAATCAGGCAGCCACGCGTGAGGCCGCTTGCCGAGCTTCGTCTCGTCCCACGTCGTCGTCAGGCCGTCCAGAACCGCCGACGAGTCCGCGGAAGTGACCTCGACAGCAATGCAGTGGTCGTACACAACGGGCCGCGTGGCGCTCCATGCGCGCGCGACATCCGCAACGGACTCGGCAACACTTGGCGTGGCGGCGACGCGCAGCACCGACTGGCCCTCACTGCAGTCCTGAGCCAGTGCCCTGGCGCGGCTGTCGAGCACTCCACCGGCCCACGACCACGCGAGCCAGGCGAGTCCGATCAGCACGACGAACACGACGATGAGCACGGGCCACTTGGCGATCCCGCGCCGCACCCTCGCCCGCAGCGCGCGGTGTCGAGACATCGATCCCTCACAACTACTCAGCGGCCCCCGACGACCGCCAATCACGCTAACAGGTGAACTTCGTCAGCGAAGTGAAGTCACTGCATGTATCGACTGGCAAACGAACACGAGCCGTTCTCGCAACAGTCGTGCCCGCTCAGCGAACGCCGCCTGCCTGCGCACGTACTCCGCCCGCCCGTCGGGAGTCTCGATCGGCACCGGCTCGTACCCGAGCTCCGCCAGGTCGTACGGGGAGGCCTGCATGTCGAGTTCGCGCACGTCAGCGGCCAGTTCGAAGCAGTCGGCGACCAGGTCCGACGGCGTGGCGGGCTCCATCTTGTAGGCCCACTTGAAGAGGTCCATGTTCGCGTGCAGGCACCCCGGCTGCTCGTTGGCGACCTGGTCCTCACGCGTGGGCTGGAGGGTGTTGCGAGGCCGCGCGGGCTGCGTGAAGAACCTGAACGCGTCGAAGTGCCCGCACTGGATCCGGCTCGCCTCGACCACCCGGTCGGTCCCGTCACTGCCCAGCCGCAACGGCCACGCGTTGTGCCTGATCTGGTCGGGTTCCTGCCGGTAGACCATCGCCCACTCGTGCAACCCGAAGCACCCCAGCCGCGCCGGCCTGCTGAGCGTGGCCGTGAGCAGGGCCTCGACGAACTCGACGGTCTTCTCGCGTTGCTGGAGAAAGCTCTCGACGTCGAGCGTCACGCCGTCCGAAGTGGCCTTGTAGTGCGGAAACTCCAGGTACTCGTCCGCGTCCTCCAGCGTGACGCCAGGCCCCGGATGCCACCGCTCCAGCCTCACAGGCCGATGGCTGTAGTAGGTGAAGAGGAAGTCCATCACCGGATGCTTCTCCTTGCGAAGCTTCCGCTCCTGGTGCGGCCCGGTGAACCGGCGCATGCGCGCGATGTGCGCCGAGCGCAATTCGTGCCATTCGGCTCGGTTCAGGACCTCCACGGGCGATTACCGTACGCGCATGGTGAAGAGCAATGCCTCCACGGTCGCCCAGTACCTCGCCGAACTGCCTGATGAGCAGCGTGCCGAGATCGAGGCTGTGCGCGACGTCATCCTCGCCAACCTCCCCGACGGCTACGTCGAGGTCATGGACTGGGGACTGATCACCTATTCCGTGCCACTAGAGGTGAGCGGTCCGACGTACAACAAGAAGCCGCTCCTCTACGTGGCGCTGTCCGCCCAGAAGCGCTACTACTCCGTCTACCTGACCACGGTGATGGAGGAGTTCGAGGAGTCGTTCCGCACCAGGTGGGCGGAGACCGGCAAGAAGCTCGACATGGGCAAGGCCTGCGTGCGCTTCAAACGAGCCTCGGACCTGGCCCTGGACATCATCGGCACCCAGGTGGCGAGCCTGTCGGTGCCCGAGTTCCTCGACTGGCACGCCCAGAACCGCGCTAAAGCGGCGGCACGAGCCCGTTGAACGTCCGCGCGCCACTGCAATGCGGGCACTCCCGCCCGTTGTCGACCGTCCGCGGCGCGCCACCGATGATCGCGAGCGTCGGTGCCGCGATGTAGCTCGCGCCCCCGCACAGGTGACAGACCGTGCGCGGCTCGGGCGTGACGGCGAAGAGGTCGTCGGGGTCTTCCTCGTCCTCGAAGTCGTCGTCCTCGGCGAACTCGTCCTCGTCGTCCTCACTCATGCCGATCAACCTACAACGGCAACGCCACCCCGGCCCTCGGCGCCTGCCTGCACGCGACGGAACCGAACCCGACTGGCTGGGCTTCTACGGCGAGTCCGACCTGATGTCCGACATCGGCCAGTGCCTGCGCGACACCGGCCGTCCGCGACAAGGCGTCGCGTTGCCGGAACGCGCTCTCGGCACTCTGCCGGAGCATCGCGTGACGGCGCGCGCCAAGACGCAGAGTGAATGAAGTTGTTCGTCACCGAGGCCGTGAAGCCTGCGCGCGGCCGGCCCACCTCGGGTCCAGCGACCCCAGCAACTCCTCCTGGCGCCGGAACGCCGTGAACCGCTGCTCCTCGCTCGCAATCGGGTGCTGCACCGCCCACGAGTAGGCCATCGTCCACGTGACCTCGTACATCGCCCAGTACAAGATCTCGTCGAGCTTCGTCGTCTCCTTCGCGAACAGCCGCCGCCCGCGTTCGTAGGCGGTGAGCCGGTAGACAGGGCCCTCTGAGACCTCGATGAACGGGTGACCGCCGTCGACGTTCTCGAACCCGACCATCCACGAAGCGCCGACCTGCTCCCGCAACGCCTCCAGCCGCGCGCCGAGATCCGCGGTCACGACGCCGCCGAAGCCGGCGCGCGGGTCAGCGACTCCAGCGAAGCCTCCTCGCCGCACGAAGCGCACACGACGCGCGGCTCGAGCACGTTGCCGCAGGAGTGCTCGTACACGAGTGGGAGGGGCTCCTCGGTCACGTACTGATCGCCCCACTCCTTGAGCATCAGCAGCACGTTGTGCAGTGCGCGGCCCGACTCGGTCAGGTGGTACTCGTGCCGCGGCGGGTGCGTGGAGTACTGCACCTTCTCCAGCACGCCGGCGGTGACCAGCTTCTTCAGGCGCGCGGCGAGCACATCGCGGGAGACACCGGTGTTCGCGGCGATCTGGTCGAACCGGGTGTTGCCGAAGAAGACCTCGCGCAGCGCCAGCAACGACCAGCGCTCGCCGACGATCTCCAGCGCGTTCGCCACGGAGCAGCTTCGAGGGGTCATGTGAGCATCCTATCAGTGAGTTGGCAAATCCAACTTACCTCGCTACGGTGGGTTTGGAAAGCCAACTTAGGAGGTAGTGATGGACTTCAACACTGCAACCGTGCTCGTCACCGGGGCCAACCGAGGGCTCGGCCGGGTGTTCGCCCAGGAGTTCGCGAAGAGGGGAGCGAAGGTCTACGCAGGGGCGCGCAACCCCGCGTCCGTGGTGGACGACGGGGTCATTCCGGTCCAGCTGGACGTGAGCGACGACGCGTCCGTGGAGGCGGCGGCGAAGGAGCTCGGAGACGTCTCGATCGTCATCAACAACGCCGGCGTGCTCCTCGCGGGCGAGGACGTTGACAGCATCCGGGCAGAATTCGAGGTCAACTTCTTCGGGATCGTCCGCACGACCGACGCGTTCGCACCCATTCTGAAAGCCAATGGCGGCGGCGCGATCGTCAACGTGCTGAGCGTCCTCTCGTTCATCGGCCGCCCGGCCTTCCGCGGCTACGCGGCGTCCAAGGCGGCCGGCTGGTCGCTGACGAACTCGACGCGGGAAGCGTTGCAGGGACAGGGAACTCAGGTCATCGCCGTGCACGCGGGCTTCATCGACACGGACATGGCCTCGATCGTCGACGCGCCCAAGATCTCGCCCGAGGACGTCGTTTCCCAAGTGCTGCAGGCGATTCAGAACGGTGATGACGAGGTGCTCGCGGACGAGCGCACTCGTTCGGTGAAAGCCGCACTGGCCTCTTGAGACGGTCGTGCACGCACATCAACGGCCGTCGAAGGAACTAGGTGTTCCCCCTGAGCGTCCGGCGTAGGTTTCCGCCGCATCCAACCGCCGCGGAAGCGTTCTCACGCTCGCATCCGCCTGGGGCGCTTAGGGGAACAGCGATGCTCAACAGACGAGGTGTGCTCGCCGCGGGCGGGGTCGCGGCCGGTGTTTTCGGTGTGCCGCGACTGCTCGCGCCTGCCCAGGGTCACGAGGACTCGGAGCACGGCAAGCACGTCACCACGTTCCAGGAGTCGAAGATCTTCACCGGCGCGAAACCGGAGATCGTGCCGTGGACACGCCCGATGCCCGTGCCGCCCGTGCTCAAACCGGTGGTGTCCACGGCGAAACAGGAGGTCTATCAGCTCTCGATCGAAAGAACGACAGCGGAGATCCTGCCCGGCCTGCAGTCGCCGGTCATGGGCTTCGGCGGGCAGTTCGTCGGCCCGACGATCAAGGCGAAGACGGGCCGCAAGACCCTCATCATGTTCCACAACAAGATGGACGAGGCCGCCAACGTCCACCTGCACGGCGGTCACACGCCGCCCGAGCACGACGGCCACCCGAAGGACCTCATCGAACCCGGCCGCACCCGCCTGTACCTCTACCCGAACACCCAGCAGGGCACCACCCTCTGGTACCACGACCACAGCCACGGTTCCGAAGCCGCGCACGTCTACTTAGGACTGCATGGCGCCTACGTCATCGAGGACGACTCCGAACGCGCGCTGAACCTGCCGTCCGGTGCCTACGACATCCCGATCCTGTTGCGCGACATCCAGTTCGACGACAGCGGCAACATCGTGGTCTTCGACGACCCCAGCAAGCGCACGGTCGTGCTGGCCAACGGCGTCCCACAGCCCTACTTCGAGGTCGCCGCCCGCAAGTACCGCTTCCGCCTGGTCAACTCCGCCAACCAGCGCGTCTTCAAGCTCAAGCTCACCGGCGACAAGTTCACCCGCATCGGCTCCGACGGCGGCCTGCTGGCCACCACCCTCGAGCAGGACGAGCTCATCCTCTCCTCTGCCGAGCGCTCCGACATCGTCATCGACTTCTCGAAGTACCCGGTGGGTTCGCACGTCGTCCTGACCGACGCCGTGGCGGGCGAGATCCTCCGCTTCGACGTGGTGCGCCGCGCCTCGGACTCGAGCCGCGTCCCCGCCGCCCTGCGCCCGCTGCCCGCCATGCCGTACTCCACAGTGGACCGCGTCGTCGACCTGTCGTTCGTCTTCAAGCCCAACGACCGCCCGGACGGCGTGATCAACGGCAAGGTCTTCGACATGGACCGCGTCGACTTCACGATCAAGCGCGGCGCCACCGAGACCTGGCTCATCAAGAGCTCCGACCCGACCGGCGTCAAGCACAACTTCCACCTGCACCTGGTCCAGTTCCGCGTCCTGGAGCGCAACGGCGGCCCGCCCCTGCCCGGCGACGCGGGCCTCAAGGACACGATCCCGATCGTCGCGGGCGACACCGTCAAGGTCCAGGCGACGTTCACCGGCTACACCGGCCGCTACGTCTACCACTGCCACTTCCTCGAACACTCGTGGATCGGCATGATGGCGCAGCTCGAAATCGTCCCCTAACGCCTCAACTCCCACACCACGTCCACCCCGACGCGGTTGCCGATCGCGGGTTCGCGCGGCGGTGTGCGCGGTCGATCTCGGTGAACCCGAGGCGCCGCGGCACACCGCTGCTCGCGATGTTGGCCGCGTCGTGCCAGATCTGGAGCCTGCGCACCCCGTCGAGCGCGAACGCGAACTCGACCAACTCGGCGGCCGCTTTCGTGGCGAGGCCGCGTCCGGTGAAGGCGGGATGGAGCCAGTAGCCGATCTCCACGAGATCGCTTTCCTGGGTGCGGTCCGCGGTGATCACGCCGACGATCGCGCCGTCGACGGTGATCGCGTGGTGGAACATCGTGCCGCGCTCCCAGGTGCTCACCGCCATGGCGAGGAACCCGGCGGCGGTGGACGCGTCGTAGTCGACGTGCGCCCACGGCATCCACGGCCGCAGATGCTCGAGCGATTCCGTGATCACCTGCAGCAGCTCCGCCGCGTCGGCGTCACTGAGCTTTCGGAGCTCCATACTTCACTTTGTAGCGCAGGTGCGTGACGCTTACGCTCTTGATCACCGAGAGCGGGCCTTCAAGCTCGAAGCCCTTGCCCGGCGCGAAGAACGGTGTGCCGCCGCCGAGCAGCACCGGTACCAGGTCGAGCCAGATCTCGTCGACCAGGCCGGCGTCGATGGCCTGCCGCGCGATCTCGCCGCCGTTGAGCCCCACGGCCTTGTCGCCCGCGTGTTTTTGGGCCACCGCTACGGCTTCCTCGATGCCGCCGCTGACGAACGAGAAGTGCTCGTTGTCCTCCAACGGCCTGTGGGTGAGCACGATGGTGTGCACGCCCAGCGGGTGCTGGCCGTTCCAGCCGTTCGTCAGGTCGTAGAGCTTGCGGCCCACGACGAGCGCGCCGGTGGCCTCGATCTGGGCGCCGAAGTAGGCGGCGCTGCCGGGGGTCAGCTTGAACGAGAACACGCCGGTCGGCGCGGCCAGTTCGACGTCGCCGGTGGTGTGCCAGCGGAAGAGCTGGTCGAAGCCGGTTTCGCCTGGGCCTGAGATGTAGCCGTCGATCGACGTGCTGGCGCCGGTGAACACGATGCCCATTGCTGCCTCCTGTGTGTGTCCGTCGCCCATAGGTCGAACCAGGCGGCACGGATTTCGACAGGAGCCTGGGGATCACATACCGAGCTCAGCCGATCGGATCCGGCAGCAGGGTCACCTCGTAGTCGCAGTCGATGACATCACCGGTGGCCGGATCGCGCAGCTCAACGCGCCACTTCGACGCGAACTGCTCGACGCCGTGATGCATCGGGATGGTGCCGGACAGCAGCACTGTGCCGGGCTTGAGCAGGCCCAGAGCACGCAGCCGGTCCACCCAGTACTGCGGGGTCAGCAGCTCGGCGAGCGTGCCGCGCTGGATCTCCACGCCGTCCGCCCATGCGGTCAGTTCGATCTCGTCGACGCGGTCCGCGACGTCGGACAGCCGCCACGCCTTGCGGCCGAGCACGTCGGGGCTCGCGTTCTTGCTCCACGCGACGCCGTGCACCTCCAACGCACGGTCTGTGTGGTCGCACGCGACGGTCAGCAGCACGTCGTCTTCGGTCACGACCAAAGCCCACTCGGCCTCGCCGGAGGTCTTCTTGTGCTGTGCGGGAACCGCTGACGTCTGCTGCGCGAGGTACGGCGAGACGGGGTAGAGGCTTGGCGTGACGGACGGCGCGGGCACGCCTAGTTCGGCTAGTTCGCGCACGTGAGCGGCCACGTCGTCCTGGCTCCGACCTGCGTATCCGCCGTTCAGCAAGGTCGTCACAGCGACCTCTTCGACGGTGCCGTCAGGAAGATCGAACTGCAGTGCGGTGAGCTGTGTACGAGCGGTAGACATGCGGTACTCCTTGCGCATACGAGTTGTATACAGGCAGTATTACCGCATGCCGACTGATGCATCAAGGACAGGCTCAGCAACGACGGCCACATCACCGCCGGTGCCACGTTCGGCCCTGGTGCGGGCGTTCGTCGCCTCGCTCTCCGGTACCGCTCTGGAGTGGTACGACTTCGCGATCTACAACGTCGCCGCCGCCGTCGTGCTCGGCCCGTTGTTCTTCCCGAGCTCCGAACCGCTCACCGCGACACTGCTCGCGTTCTCGACGTATGCGGTCGGCTACCTGTCGCGGCCGCTCGGCGGGTTCTTCTTCGGCAGGCTCGGCGACAAGATCGGCCGCAAACGCGTGCTCGTCACGACGTTGCTGATCACCGGCATCGCAACGTTGCTCATCGGTGTGTTGCCGACGCACGCCGCGATCGGTCCCGCGGCCGGTGTGCTGCTCGTGCTGCTGCGGTTCGCGCAAGGCGTCGGGCTCGGCGGTGAGTGGGGCGGCGCCGTGCTGTTGTCCAGCGAATACGGCAACCCCGAGCAGCGCGGCTTCTGGGCGTCAGCGGCCCAGATCGGCCCGCCCGCCGGCAACCTGATGGCGAACGGCGTACTGGCGCTCCTCGGCGTGGCGCTGTCGGACGCGGCGTTCATGTCGTGGGGCTGGCGCATGGCGTTCCTGCTGTCCGCGGTGCTGGTGATCTTCGGCCTGTGGATCCGGGTGAAGCTGGAGGAGACCCCGGTCTTCAGGGCGATCCAGGAACGCGGCGAACGGCCGTCCGCGCCGGTCAGCGAGGTGTTCCGCACGCAGACCCGCCCGCTGGTCACCGCCGTGCTGTGCCGCGTCGGTCCGGACGTCCTCTATGCGCTGCACACCGTCTTCGTGCTGACCTACCTCACGACCCAGCTGAAGCTCCCGCGCAACTACGGCCTCATCGCCGTGCTGATCGCGTCGGGCTTCCAGCTGTTCCTGATGCCGCTGGCCGGCTGGTTGTCGGACCGGATCAACCGGCGCGGCTTCTACGCGGCGGCCGCGGTGTGCGGCGCGGTGTGGCCGTTCGTGCTGTTCCCGCTGATCGACACGTGGCGCCGTTGCTGTTCACCGCGCTGTTGGCCGGCTTCAACACGTGGGTCGTCGTCGGCCTCTACGTCAGCGTGGCGTGCGTGGTGACGCTCATCGGCCTGTGGCTCGGTCGCGACCCGCAGCCCGAGGCAGATCCTCAGCCGTTGAGCAGCAACTTCAGCGTGGTGTCCAAGTGAGCGGTGATCGCCGCGGTGGCCGCGCCGACGTCTCCGGACTCGAGAGCGGCCACGATCGCGTTGTGCTCGTCGATCACGGCCAGCTGCCGGTTCTGGGCCCGGTACAACGCGACCACACCCGCGCGCACCTGCCGTGCGCGCAGCCCCTCGTAGGTCTTCGTCAACAGCTCGTTGCCCGTCGCCGCGACCAAAAGCGCGTGGAACTGCCGGTCGACGTCGATGAACTGCCGCGCGTCCTCCACGAGCCACCGCTGCTGCTCGATGAGCTCCTGCATCTTCCGCAGCGGCACCGTGCCTTCGCCCATCGTGCGTTCGGCCGCGTACCGCTCAACGACCCCGCGCAACTCCATCAGCTCGCTGATCTGCCGCGACGACAACGGCGCGACGTACGCACCCTTCTTCGGCACGAGCTGCACGAGGTCCTCGGCCGCGAGCAGCAGCAGGGCCTCACGAATCGGCGTGCGGGACACGCCGATCTGGTTGGCGACGTCCTGCTCGCTGATGAACCGCCCCTGCATCTCGGGGTCGGCGAGAATCGTGTCCTTCAGGAACTCGTAGGCCTTTTCCCTGCCGGACAAGCTGTCACTCTCTTTGGCCACACCCTGCATACAGCATGTATACCAGAGGAGGATCATGCGCATCGCACTGAACCAGATCAGCTCCACCGCTGATCCGGCCGAAAACCTGGCCACCGTCCGCACGCAGGTGGCCGAAGCTGCTCGGCAGGGCGCCCGCATCGTGCACTTCCCGGAAGCCACGCAGTGCCGTTTCGGCGTCCCTCTCGCCCCGGTCGCCGAACCGCTCGACGGCCCCTGGGCCACCGCCGTCCGCGAAATCGCCGACGAACACAACGTCGTCGTAGTCGCCGGCATGTTCACGCCGGGCATCAACGGCCGTGTCTCCAACACGACACTCGTGACCGGCGCCGGCCTGCACCTCGGCTACAACAAGATCCACCTGTTCGACGCGTTCGGCTTCCGCGAGTCCGACACCGTCACCCCAGGCGACAAGCCCGTGACCTTCGACGTCGACGGCATCACGTTCGGCCTCGCCACCTGCTACGACGTCCGCTTCCCCGAACTCTTCCGCGCCCTGGCCGACACCGCGCCCGTGATCCTGCTCGGCGCCTCCTGGGGCGCGGGCCCCGGCAAGGCGGGCCAATGGGACCTGCTGACCCGAGCCCGCGCCCTGGACGCCACCTCCTGGGTCCTCGCCTGCGGCCAGGCCGACCCGGACACCGACCACGGTTCCGCCCCGACGGGAATCGGCCGCAGCGCCGTGATCGACCCGCTCGGCACCGTCCGCGAGCAGCTGGACGGCCCTCCCGGCACAATCCTGTCCGATGTGGACGTTCCGCTCGTGGACGAGGCCCGCGCGATGCTGCCCGTCCTGGCCAACCGGAGGCTCTAGGTGCGCGAGCAACACGAGTTCTTCCCGGTGGACGCCCTCGACTGGCACCCGTCCGACCCCGGCGTCACCGAACGCGTCCTGAGCCGCGACCCGGACACCTCGACCCTGACCCGAATCGCCCGCTGGCAACCGGGTCTCGAAACCTCAGGGGTGATCCGCCACGACTACCACGAGGAGGTCTACCTCCTGGAAGGCGACCTCACCGACCTGAGCCTGGGCCGAACCTTCGGCCCAGGCCACTTCGCCAGCCGCCGCCCTGGAATGCCGCACGGTCCTTATCGGACGGACCAGGGCTGCGTCATGCTGGAGATCCGCACCGCGGCGACCTAGACCCAGCGGACGTGGGTACCGTCGCGCACGGTGCCGACGTACTCCTCGACCAGGTCCTCGAGCGCCACCACGCCGAACTCGGACCCGTCAGCCGACACCGCGCGCGCGAGGTGCGACTGCGCCCGGCGCAGAGCGGCCAGAGCCTCGTCCAGACGGGCGTCCACGGGCACCTCGGGCAACCCGCGCACCCGAGCCCGCGGCACCGGGGTGGCGGCGCCCTCGAGGTCCAGCACGTCCTTGACGTGCAGATACCCGATCAGCCCAGCCTCCGACAACACGGGGAAGCGCGAGAACCCGGTGGCCGCCACGGCCGCCTCGATCTCGCCCACGGTCGGCGAAGCGGACACGGTCGTCAGCCGATCCAGCGGCACCAAAACGTCCGCCACCGTGCGCTCGGCCGAGGACAACGTCTGCGCCAGGCGGCGATGCTCCGAGTCCTCCAGCAGCCCCTCGGACCGGGACTGGCCGATCAGCAACGCCAGCTCATCAGGCGTGTAGGCCGACTCCAGCTCGTCCACGGGCTCGACGCCGAACCGCCGCAGCACCCAGCGGCCCGCGATGGTGAACAACGCCAGAGCGGGCGCGATCATCCGCGAGAAGGCGTAGTGCACGGGAACCAGCCACACCGCGGCCCGCTCGGGACCGGCGATCGCGAGGTTCTTCGGCACCATCTCGCCGAGGATCGTGTGCAGCGCGACGACGATGACCAGCGCCGCCGCGAACGCCACACCGTGCACCACGGCCAGCGGCAGGCCAACGGCGCCGAGGGGCCCCTCCAGCACCGACGCCAGCGCGGGCTCGGCGATCGCACCCAGGCCGAGCGAGCAGAGCGTGATGCCCAGCTGCGCGCCGGCGATGAGCAACGGCAACTGCTGCGACGCCTTGATCGCGGTGCGGGCGCGGGCAGAACCCTTGTCCGCCAATGCTTCCAGGCGGTCGCGACGGGCGGTGATCACGGCGAACTCGGCGCCGACGAAGAAGGCGTTGCCCGCCAGCAGCAACACGACGATGAGGAAGTTCACGACGACACCACCCGCAGCTCGGCCACGCGGTGGCGGTCCATCCTCATCACGGTCACCCTCCAGCCGTCGACGCGGATCTCGTCGCCGACGTCGGGAATTCGCCCCAGCCGGGCCAGGACCAGCCCGGCCAGCGTCTCGTAGTCGCCCTCGGGCATGCGGAACCCGGTCGCCTCGGCGACCTCGTCGTCGCGCAGCAGCCCGGACACGAGCCAGCTGCCCTTGCCGAGCGACCGCACCGGCGGCGCCTCGCCGCGGTCGTGCTCGTCGCGCACGTCGCCGACGATCTCCTCGACGACGTCCTCGAGCGTCACGAGACCGGCGGTGCCGCCGTACTCGTCCACGACCAGAGCGGTCTGCAGGCCGGACGCGCGCAGCCGGTCCAGCAGGGCGTCGCCCTCCAGCGTCTCCGGCACGGAGTACACCGGCCGGGTCAGAGCGGAGAGAGGAGTCGTCCCGCGCAGAGCGGAAGGCACGGCGAAAGCCTGCTTCACGTGCACAATGCCGCGCACCTCGTCCAACGACCCGTCGTGCACCGGGAACCGCGAGAAGCCCGTCTCGCGAGCCTTCAGCACAAGATCAGCGACCGTCGCGTCGGCACGCAGAGCCTCCACCCGCACGCGCGGCGTCATCAGCTCGCCCGCCGTGCGGTCGCCGAACCGCAGCGACCGGCCCAGCAGCACGGCCGTGCCCTCGTCGAGAGTCCCGTGCTCGGCGGACGTCCGCACCAGCGCGCCCAGCTCCTCGGGCGAGCGGGCGGAGGCCAGCTCCTCGACCGGTTCGACGCCCAGGCGCCTGACCAGCCAGTTCGCCGAGTTGTTCATCCAGTTGATCAGCCACCGGAAGACCGCGGAGAACCCCGCCTGGATGCCGACGACCAGCCGCGCGGTCTCCAGCGGCTTCGCGATCGCCAGGTTCTTCGGGACCAGCTCGCCGAACACCATCGACAGCGCCGTGGCGATCGCCAGAGCCAGGAACAGCGACAACCCGCCGGCCACGCCGTGCGGCACGCCCAGAGCGGACAGCCCCGGCTCGATCAGCGAGGCGATCGCGGGTTCCGCGATGTACCCGGTGATCAGCGTGGTCAGCGTGATGGCGAGCTGGGCGCCGGAGAGCTGGAAGGACAACGTGCGGTGCGCGCGGTCGATGGTCCGCGCCTTCGCGTCACCGACCTCGGCGACGTGCCGCTCGACGGTGCTGCGTTCCAGCGCGGTCAGCGAGAACTCCGCCGCCACCGCGATGAAGGTGCCGGCGGTCAGCGCCACGACGGCGAGCAGACCGAGCACGCTCAGAAGGATTCCGGTCACCTATGCGCTCCAAGGCAAGGGACCGGGTTGGTATGCCAGCCAGGGCCAGACCCCATGGGGACGGCTCAACTCCTCATGACTAAGTACGTGTACAGCCAGATGAGTCTAATTGTGGGCAGTCGAGGCCCTGAGCACCACCTCGCCCGCCACACGGACGGTGCGTGCCTCGTCACCACCAGCGTCCAGCACGAGCCCGGCGGCGATCTCGCCCATCTCCTCCAACGGCAGCCGCACGGTCGAGAGAGCCGGCACCGTGTCGCGCAGCGTCGGGATGTCGTCGAACCCGGCGATCGACATGTCCTCGGGCACCCGCACGCCCCGTTCGCGCAGCGCAGCCATGGCGCCCATCGCCATCACGTCGGTCACGGCGAACACGCACGTGGCGCGCGACTTCGACGCCAGCATCTCCAGCGCGGCCTCGTATCCGCCATCGCGGGTGAACGCCCCGTTGACCACCAGAGGCGGCGCGACACCGGCGTCGGCGAGGCCAGCCTTGAACCCGGCGAGCCGGTCGCGGGCCACCACGAGTTCCGAAGGTCCACCCAATACGGCGAACTTCTTGTGCCCGAGCGCGGCCAGTTCACGCGCCAGAGCACGGCCTCCCGCGCGGTTACCGGGCACGACCGTGTCGGTACCGAGCTTCGCCTGCGACACGCACGCGACACGCCCGCCCTGCTCGGTGAACGCGTCGATCTCGGCGGCCAGGCGGGACTGCGACGCACGGTCCGTCGTCCGCGAACCGGCCAGCACGACCGCACGCGCCCGATGCGCGCGCAACGTGGAGAGCAGCTCCACCTCACGCTCGGGACGGCGACCGGTCGTGCCGAGGACGACGACGAGCCCGGCCTCCTCCGCCACGCGCGTCACGCCCGCCGCGATGCAGGAGAAGTACGGGTCGGTGATGTCGTGCACCACCAGGCCGACCAGCGAGCTGGAGTTGCGGGCCAGCGCCTGCGCGGAGGCGTTCGGCACGTAACCGAGCTGCTCCGCTGTGCGCAGGACGCGGTCGCTCAGCTCCTCGCTCACCTGCCGCGTGCTGCCGTTGAGCACGCGTGAAGCGGTCGCCAGCGACACACCCGCCTGCTTGGCCACTTCGGCGAGCGTCACCTGTCGTGCGGACACGACCACCTCCGTCAACGTGCATGTGAGCGCTGAGACTAACTCGCGCGGAGGTTGACGGCCGTCAAGTGCCGCGATTAGCGTGGCGGGAAAGCGCTTTCCAGCGCTGCTACCAGGGAGGTGCGATGGCGGTTCGGACCATTGGCGTGGCGGTCAACGGCGTCACCGGGCGGATGGGATATCGCCAGCACCTGGTCCGGTCCCTCCTCCCGCTGCGCGACGAGGGCGTGCGGTTGCCGGACGGGACCGTGATCAAGGTCGAACCGGTGCTCGTGGGCCGCAACGCCGACAAGCTCAAGGAGATCGCGGAACGGCACGACCTCGCGCGCTGGACCACCGACCTCGACGGGGCGCTCGCGGACCCGGACGTGGAGATCTACTTCGACTCCCAGGTCACGTCGCGGCACGTCGAGTCGATCACCAAGGCCATCGAGGCCGGCAAGCACATCTACACGGAGAAGCCGGTCAGCGAGACGGTCGAGGAAGCGCTGGAGCTCGCGCGCCTGGCCGACGCGAAGGGCGTGAAGCACGGCGTCGTCGCCGACAAGCTCTACCTGCCCGGCATCCGCAAGCTCAAGCGGCTGATCGACGGCGGCTTCTTCGGCCGGATCCTCAGCGTGCGCGGGGAGTTCGGCTACTGGGTCTTCGAGGGCGACTGGCAGCCCGCGCAGCGCCCGAGCTGGAACTACCGCGCGGAGGACGGCGGCGGCATCGTCTCGGACATGTTCTGCCACTGGAGCTACCTGCTGCACGACCTCTTCGGCCGAGTCGAAGCCGTGACCGCCAAGGCCGTCACGCACATTCCAACGCGCTGGGACGAGCAGAACAACGAGTACGCGGCCACGGCGGACGACGCCGCGTACGGGATCTTCGAGATTGAAAACGGTGTCATCGCCCAGATCAACTCGTCCTGGTGCGTGCGCGTGCGCCGCGACGAGCTCGTCGAGTTCCAAGTGGACGGCACCGAGGGGAGTGCGGTCGCGGGGCTGCGCGAATGTTTCGTGCAGCCCCGCGCCGTCACGCCGAAGCCGGTCTGGAATCCGGATCTCCCGGTCACGCACCCGTTCCGCGACCAGTGGCAGCAGGTGCCGGACAACGAGGACTTCGACAACGGCTTCAAGGTGCAGTGGGCGGAGTTCCTGCGGCACGTCTACCAGGGCATGCCGTTCCCGCACGACTTCCGCGCGGGCGCACGAGGTGTCGCACTCGCCGCTGCCGGTCTCAAGTCCTCTTCGGAGGGACGCCGAGTGGAGATCGACAGTGTCTGAACGGATCGTGTTCGCCGCGGCACACGTTGTGGCGAAGGACGAACGCACGGTGGACTGGGACGCGACTTTGGCGTTCCGGCACCACCTCTGGTCGCACGGCCTGGGCGTCGCGGAGGCGATGGACACCGCCCAACGCGGGATGGGCCTGGACTGGCCGACCGCCGCCGAGCTGATCCGCCGCAGCGCCGCCGAAAAGACCGGGCGGATCTGCGCGGGTGTTGCGACCGATCACCTCACCGGTGAGGTCGGCCTCGATGACGTGCTGAAGGCCTATCTCGAACAGCTCGACGTCGTGCAGGAGGCGGGCGCACAGCCCGTGCTGATGTGTTCGCGGCAGCTCGCGGCGTGTGCTCGTGGACCCGAGGACTACCAGAAGGTCTACGGCACGCTGCTCGACAACGTCAGCGAACCGGTGGTCCTGCACTGGCTGGGCACGGCGTTCGACCCGGCGCTGGAGGGCTATTGGGGTGCCGCAGAGGTCGACCAGGCCACCGAGAACTTCCTGGCGATCATCGCGGAACGCCCGGACAAAGTCGACGGCGTGAAGGTCTCGCTGCTCGACGCCGATCACGAGATCGGTCTGCGCCGCAGGCTTCCGGCCGGAGTCCGCTGCTACACCGGCGACGACTTCAACTACCCGGACCTGATCGCGGGCGACTCGCAGGGCTACAGCGACGCGCTGCTCGGCATCTTCGACCCGATCGCCCCGGTGGCCGCTCGAGCTCTGCGCAAGCTGGCTGACGGTGACAGCGAGGAGTTCCACCGGATCATGGCGCCGACGGTTCCGTTGTCGCGCCACCTGTTCAGCGTGCCGACCTACTACTACAAGACCGGCGTGGTGTTCCTGGCGTGGCTGGCCGGGCACCAGGAACGGTTCCTGCTGCTCGACGGCCTGGAGACCGCCCGCAGCGTCGAGCACCTGGCCGAGGCGAAACGGCTCGCGGAGATCGCCGGCGTGATCGAACCCGAGTTCGCGGAACGGCGGTGGCAGCAGTGGCTCGCCTCTCGCTGAACCAGGCGACGATCAAGCGCGCTTCCGTGGTCGAAGCCGTCGAGGGCTGTGCGCGGCACGGGATCTCCTCGATCGGGCTGTGGCGGGAACCGGTCGCGGACCACGGCCTGGAGCGCACCGCGAAGCTCGTCGCGGACGCGGGCCTGCGGGTGTCGTCGTTGTGCCGCGGCGGGTTCCTGACGGCCGTCGACAACCGCGCCGCGATGGACGACAACCGGCGCGCGATCGAAGAAGCCGCCACGTTGCGCACCGACACGCTCGTGATGGTCGTCGGCGGCGTGGCGGGCGACAAGGACCTCATCGGCGCACGTCAGCGCGTTGCCGATGCGATCGCGGAGCTGTCCGTCGAGGCGAAGGCAGCCGGTGTCGTGCTGGCGCTGGAGCCGATGCACCCGGTGTTCTGCGCGGACCGCGGCGTGCTGTCGACGTTGTCGCAGGCGCTCGACATCGCCGAGAAACACGAGTCGGTCGGCGTCGTCGTGGACGCGCTTCACGTGTGGTGGGACCCGGACCTCGACGCGCAGATCGTGCGCGCGGGGGAGCGCATCGCGTCGTACCAGGTGTGCGACTGGCTCACGCCGGTGCCGGCGGACGTGCTGCTGGGCCGCGGGTATCCGGGGGATGGCGACATCGACCTCGACCGTCTGACCAGGCACGTCGCCGCGACGGGGTATGCCGGCGACGTCGAGGTGGAGATCTTCAACGCCGACATCTGGGCGGCGGACTTCGACGAGGTGATCGAGGAGGTTTCGCGGCGGTACCACTCCATTGTGGAACCGGCGCTCTAGACAACGCGGGGAAGCCGGTCGTCGACGGCGGCGACGACCGACCCCGGCGTTGGTATGTATATATCCGAAAACCAGAGGTCTTTGGTCCAGTTTTCAGATAAATCTCAGGAATCAGCCGCCGTTGAAGAACCTGTAAACCTTTGCACGGTGTTTCGGCTTCGTGGTCGTGATCTTGATGACCGCGTCGAACATGGACCGTCCGAGCTCGGCGCGAGCTGCGACGGCGGGGTGCGTGGTGCTGAAGTCCTGGTCGTTCTGCGCCTTGTCACCGGCGAAGGTGCCGGACGCGAACATCGAGTAGATCAAGATTGCCCGATTGTCCTCGCTGAACATGATCCCGGCCTCGTTTCGGCCGTCCTCGAACCAGCCGGCCTTCGTCGCGACGCGCAGCCGCTCGTTGGTCGTGAGGTTCAGCCGCACGCCGTCGGTGAAGCTCGCCGTCGCGCGCAGGATGTTGAGCAGGTACGCCGTGGACGCCGCGGACAGCAACTGGCCGTCGACCAGCTTCTGCAGCAACGAGTGCATCTCGCGCGCGGTCGTGGTGCCGAGGTAGAACCGGTTCGGGTTCGCGACCGGAACGACCTGCGTGTGCACGAAACCCTTGTCCCGCAGGATCTGGTTCAGCTCGAGCGCCGGCACGACCAGGCCGCACAGGCGGACCGCGGTGTTGTCCGAGACGGTGAGCAGGTTCGCGAGAGCGTGACCAACGGTGACCTCGCTCGGGTACGCGCCGTCGAGCGCGAAGATCCCGTCGGTGTCCTGGATGACGATGCTCTCGGACACCGTGACCGTCTGGTCGAGCCTGATCAGCCCGCGGTCGACCTTGTCGAGCACCGCGACCGCGACCGCGATCTTGTTGACGCTGTAGGCCTCGACGACCTTGTCCGCGGCCTCGTCGACGGCGGACTTCGTGGTGCCGTCGAGGTCGGCGATCGTGATCAGCGACGACCAGGTGCCCCGCGCTTTGCGGGCCTGTCGCCGGTAGATCTGCGCCACGCGTTTGCGTGACCGGTCCGCGGTGGTCGGGAAGCGTTCGATCTCGACCTCCGCGTCATCCTGTGCCTGCGCTGCACCGTTGGAGCCGAGCACGGCCGTCGCGGCCGCGACGGTACCCAGCCCGAACACGGACCTGCGGTTCAAAGTCATGCCCAACATCAAAACAGGCGGCACTGACACTTCTCTGACTAGGGTTCTGTCACATGGAAAACGTCTTCGTCGTGACCGGCGCTTCCCGCGGCATCGGTGCAGCTACCGCTGCTCTGGCTGCCGACGCAGGCTATCGCGTGGTCAGGGCCTCGCGTTCGGCCTCGGAATCCGTCGGAGACCGGGGCTGGGACGCGAAATGTGACGTTTCCTCGTGGGAATCCGTGCAGGACCTCATGTCGCGCGTGGAGTCGCGGTGGGGCCGGATCGACGTGGTCTTCGCGAACGCGGGCGTCTCTGTGGACACTTCGTTCGTATCGGACTCCGGTGCGAAACCGCCCGAATGGACCGACATGGTGGTCACCAACGTGTGCGGGCCCGCGTTCACGGCGCGGGCGGCGATGCCCGCGTTGATGCGATCCGGTGGGCATCTGGTGCTGACCGGGTCGGCGGCTGGGCGTGGGGTGCGGCCCGGGAACCTGTATTCGGCGACGAAGTGGGCGATCACCGGGCTGGCTCAGGCGATTCGGGCTGAGGCGGTGGGGACGGGGGTGCGGGTGACCGTTGTCCAACCTGGACTTGTCGATACCGACGCGATTCCGGCGTCGCGTGTGGATGATCCTAAGCTGCAGCCGGAAGATGTTGGCAGGGCTGTGCTTTATGCCGTTTCGCAGCCGTCCACGGTGGACGTGAACGAGATCCTGATCAGGCCGACCGGACAGGCTGCGCATCGCTGAGGGGGTTTTCGCGTGGTTGTGCTGTTCGCGGTCGGTGGTGGCGGCGATCCGGAGCGTCACCGGCCGCTGCTGGATGCCTTGGCGGACCGGGGACTGCGGGTCATCGCGCCTCGGTTCGACCGCTTGATGCCGCAGGCGGCCACCGAGGAGTTGCTGGTGCGGCCACGTGGGCTGGTCGAGGCGTTGGACGGCACCGACGGGGAGGTCGTCGTGATCGGCCACTCCATCGGTGCCTGGGCTGCGCTGTGTCTCGCGGGTGCGGTGCCGTGGGGGCGTGATCGTCAGCCGATCGAGGTGCCGCGCGAGCCTCGAATCTCCCGGCTGGTGTTGTTCGCGCCGGCCGCCGGGTGGTTCGCGGCGCCCGGTGCGCTGGATGCGGTTGATGTGCCGATGCTCGTTTTCGCGGGGACGGGCGACACCGTGACGCCGGTTTCGCAGGCTGAGTTGCTGCTTGGGGCGCCTGGCCCCGTCGACTTGCGGGTGGTGCCGGGGGCTGGGCATTTCAGCTTCTTGCACACGTTGCCGCCTGGTGTGGCGGAGGAGCCGGGGTTCGACCGCGAGCGGTTCCTCGCCGGGATGGTCGAGGAAACGCTGGAGTTCGTCAGGCGCTGACCGCGGGCACGATGTTGTGCCAGAGGTTGAAGACGTTGTCGGAGTCGTATTCGGCTTTGATCGCGGCGAGCCGGTTGTAGTTCTGCTTGCCGTAGCCGGACCTGCGGGTGGTGCCTGGCGTGGCGGAGAATCCGGCGTTCGATCGCGCTGGAGTTCGTCAGGCGTTGACTGCGGGCTTGCGGGGCACGATGTTGTGCCAGAGGTTGAAGACGTTGCCGGGGTCGTACTCGGCCTTGATCCCCGCAAGCCGGTCGTAGTTCTGCCTGCCGTAGCCGGCGATGACGCGGTCCGCGCCCTCGTCGCCGATGAAGTTGAGGTAGACCGCGCCTGTGGTCCACGGCGCGAGCACGTCCTTGACGTGGCGTGCCCAGTCCCGTGCCCGGTGGTCGTCCGCTGGGTCCGCCCACAGGCCCAGCGGGTGCGCGACCCAGGGGGTGTCGCGGTTGGCCATCGGCCAGTCGGCGGCGTTGCGGGCCACCGCGCCTCCCCACGGGATCATGCCCTGCTGGGAGGGTGACGGGGTGATCATCCGGGCGGAGGCGGCGCAGAACGCGTGCACGGCCTCGTCGGGCAGCGATCGCAGGTACTCGCCGGACCAGTAGTTCCGGAAGCCGGACGGGGCGTCCAACATGGACTGGAAGACCGCGTAGGGGATGTCGGTCACCACCGCTGTGCGTGGGTTCAGCGCGGTGAGCGGGGCGATGAGGGCGGGCAGGTCGTCGGCCTTGCCCATGTAGGTCACGAGAATTCCGCAGCAGAGCTTGCCGACCAGCTCGGCCGGTACGAACTCCTCTGGTGGGCCGGTCAGGAACAGCGCGCCGCCGCCGATCTCCTCCGGCGCGCTCTCCGCGAACTCGCGGTAGGCGCGGATCGGGGCTTCACCCTCGCCGGCGGGCCACAGCATGAGGGCGAAGGAGAACTCGGGCAGCGGGTGCAGACGGAACGTGAACGACGTGGCCACGCCGAAGTTGCCGCCACCGCCGTGCAGCGCCCAGAACAGGTCGGGGTGCTCGGTCTCGCTCGCGGTCACCGTCCTGCCGTCGGCGAGCACCAGGTCGACGGCGAGCAGGTCGTCGCACGCCAGCCCGTACTTGCGCTCGAGCCAGCCGGAGCCGCCGCCCAGCGTCAGGCCGGCGACGCCCGTGGTGGAGACCCTGCCGCCGGTCGTGGCTACGCCGAGGGGCTGGACGGCCTGGTCGAACGCGGCCCACGTCGCTCCGCCGCCCACCACGGCGCTGCGGGCGTCGGGCGAGATCGAGACGGCGTTCATCCGGCGCATGTCCAGCACGAGGCCGTCCTGCACGAGGCTCGCGCCCGCGACGCTGTGACCGCCGCTGCGCACCGCCACCGGCATCCCGGCCCGCTGGGCGTAGGCGAGTGCTTCGCGCACGTCAGCGGTGTTGTCGCACTGGGCGATCACCGCGGGTCTCGTGTCGATGGCGCTGTTGAAGACGGCTCGCGCGTCCTCGTACGCGTGGTCGTGCGGGGTGAGCAGGGTTCCGGAGAAGGCGGCGCGCAGGCTGTCCATGAATGACCCTCCTTGTGTGACTGGTGTCACACAGGCTGCGCCATCCGGCGGCTACTCACGCGTCCGGTAAGAACTCCCTAAGACCTCCGAGAACCGCTGCAGGAGCGTGCGCAACTGGGTGCGCTCCTCGTCCGTGAACGCGTCGGCGAGCTTCTGCTCCACCGCGACGGCTCCCTTGTCCGCCTCGCGGAACTTCGCGTAGCCCGCCTCGGTCAGCCGGTTCTCCAGGACGTTGCGCTGCCACTGGTGCGGTGTGCGCGCGACGAGATCCAGGGCGACCAGGTTCTGCAGGATCGTCGTCATCGTCTGGGGCGTGACCAGGCACAGCCGGGCGAGCTCCGCCGCGGGAGCGCCGGGGTGCTCACTCAACGCCAGCAGCGCCGAGTACTGCGGCACGGTCAGGCCCGCCGGCTTCACCGCGGCCGCCTTCGCGGCCATCAGGTCCTGCTCGGCGCGCTTGACGTCACCACCGATCCGATCACCGCTGCGCATCCGTCCATCGTAGAAGTGTGGTAAGAGTATGGATAGCTATCAGTACCCTGATAGCTATCAGGGCTCTAACTGGAGGGGAAGTCATGCGCATCGCGCTTGCTGTCATGGCGGCGTTGTTGCTGGTCACGGGCACGGCTTCGGCCACGCCCCGGCACATCGGCGGGTCGTCGCCGTCGCTGCACCCCGAGGGCGTGCAGTGGGATCCGACCCGCGGGCAGTTCCTGGTCAGTTCCGTGCGCCACGGCACGGTGTCGCTGGTCAGCCCGTCAGGCCACGTCCGGCCGTTGGTCACGGGCACGCGGATGGTGTCCACGTTCGGCATCCAGGTGGACCGCGGCCGGGTCCTCGTCGCGTACGGCGACATCGGTCATGGCGAACGGTCGGTGCCCGGTCAGTCCGGGCTCGGGATCTTCGACCTGCGCACCGGGCGTGCGCTGAAGTTCGTCGACGTTCCGAACGGCGCCAACGACGTGGCGGTCGACCCGCTCGGCAACGCCTACGTCACCGGGCCGGCGGGCGACACCATCTGGAAGGTCTCGCCGGCGGGTGAGGTTTCGGCGTTCGCGAAGGACGCCAGGCTCGCGGCGGCCATCGGCAACAACGGAATCATCTGGGACCCCAGGGGATTCCTCGTCACCGGCAACTACACCGACGGCACGCTGTTCAAGGTCGCGCACGGGCAGGTGGAGGAGTTGCCCGCACCGAAGCTCGTCGGTGCGGACGGTCTGACCCTGACGCCGCAGGGCCTCGTGGTGGTCACGAACAGCCTGGGAGCGCCTGGAAAGAACGCCGTCACGCTGCTCGACACCCGCACGTGGAAGGTCAAGTCCCAGCGCTCCTGGCCGACGTCGCCGACCACGGCGGCCCGCACGCCGCACGGCACGTACGTGGTGAGCGGCAACCTCGACGTCCTGCTGGCGGGCGGGACGACGGACGAGTTCAGCCTCGACCGATGAACTCGACGAGCAGCCGGTTGACCTCGTCCGGCCGCTCCAGGTAGCCGATGTGCCCGCAGTCGGCGACCTCGGCGTAGCGGGCACCGGGGATCGCGTCCGCCACCTCGCGTGACAGGCGGGGTGGCAGGACGAGGTCGTCGGCGAACCCGATGACCAGCGAGCGCACGGAGATCGCGCGGTAGGCGTCCAGGCGGGGCTCGTAGTCGCCCAACGCGAGCTGCGCGCGTCCGCCGGGGCCGATGGACGAGCCCGTGAACTCGTACATCTGCAGCCAGTCGCGGGCGACGATCGGGTCGGTCAGGGTGGCGGGGGAGAGGTTGCGGACCACCGCGGCCGCCGCGTAGAAGGACGGCGGCACCTCGACTCCCTTGTCGTACAGGTCCATCAGGCTGTGCGACCACGCCTGCTGCACCGGATCCGGTCGTCCGGCGGTCGCCATCATCACGGCGGACGAGACGAGCGACGGATGCGCCAGCGCCAGTTCCTGCGTGACGCGGGCGCCCAGGGACGTGCCGATCACGTGGGCCGGGGCGCCCAGGTGCGAGATCAGCGCGGCGGTGTCGGCGACCATGTCGTGGATCGTGAAGCCGCCGGCGCACTCGGACGACGGCCTGATGCCGCGGTTGTCGAAGTAGGCGACGCGGTAGCCGGCCTTGACCAGCGCCGGGACCTGGTAGGTGCGCCAGACGCGGCCCGGGCTGCCGGTGCCCATGACCAGCACCACCAGGTCGCCGGAGCCCTCGGTCTGGACGTTGAGCTCGATGCCGTTGAGCGGGACCATCGCCATGTCCGGTGATCCTAAGTTGTAGGCGTAAGTCCAGTGGCGTGTTCGGGCACACCGGACGATCATCTGAGCCGTGCGCACCGTACTGATCACCGGAACGTCCAGCGGCATCGGCAAAGAGACGGCGCTGGCCGCCGAGACCGGGGGCTGGCACGTCGTCGCGACGATGCGCGACCCCGCGAAGGCCCAGGGGCTCAAGGACGTCAAACGCCTCGACGTCACCGACCCGGCGTCGGTGCAGGCCTGCGTCGACGAGGTGATCGCCGAACGCGGGGAGCTCCACGCCGTCATCAACAACGCCGGCGTCGGTGTGCTCGGCACGGCCGAACTCCTGACCGCGGACCAGGTCCGCACCGCCATGGAGGTCAACTACTTCGGCGTCGTCGAGGTCACCAAGGCCGCACTGCCGCACCTGCGGGCGTCGCAGGGCAGGTTGATCACCGTGACCAGCGTCGGCGGCATCGTCGGCCAGCCGTTCAACGAGGCTTACTGCGCGGCCAAGTTCGCCGTCGAGGGGTACATGGAGTCGCTCGCGCCCGTCGCCGCGACGACCGGTGTGCGGGTGAGCGTCGTCGAACCCGGCGCGGTGGCCAGCGAGTTCGTCGCCAGCCAGCAGCTCGACGTCGCGAAGCTCCTCGCGGAAGCGGGCCCGTACGCGCCCGCGATGTCCGCCTACATCAAGCGGACGCAGGGCTCGTTCAGCAACGCGCAGACCGCCGCCGACTGCGCGCGGGTGATCGTCGACCTGCTGGAGCAGGACGAACCGCCGTTCCGCGTGCAGACCACGGACTGGGCGCGCACCTTCGTCGGCACCAAGCTCGCGGACCTCGACGGGTCAGCGGTGCAGAACCTCACGCGCACCTGGGTCAGCTGAGGCGTGTCCGACACATGGCTTCGGGTCAGGTCCGCCTGCGGCTCGCGATCTCGTCAGAGAGCCGCTGCACACGGGCGGGGTCCGCGTCCCGGGCAAGGGCGACGTAGTGGTCCATGACGCCCGGCCGGTAGCGCACGGGCAACGTCTGTCCTGGGGCGAGCCGGGTGAGCTCGGTGATCGTGAGGTCTTCGTCCGCGATACCGCGGAACGAGATGCCGTCGGCGGTCTCCACGTCGAACATCAGGACCACGCGTGGATTGCTGTTGACCTCCCGCCAGTCGACGAGAACGCCGAGCGCAAGCGCCCCTGCACGCAGTTCCGCGTTGCGCTTCCGCGCATCACTGCTCAGGAGCGGGTTCGGGGCGACGCCCGGGAAGCCGGGCCCGACGCCGAGCGATTCCGGACTCAGGTCGGGCCTGAGCTGCGCCATCACATCGCTCAGATCGTTGAGCTTCTTCTTCCAGCCGAACACCCTGCCCCCTCCCACACGCCGGTGGTGGAATCTCAGCCTGGCGCTTGGCCTTCGCCGCGATCGTACGTCGCGGACGGACGGGCTCGGTCAGCTAAAAGCGGCACAACGGCCGGATCTCCTCGGCCGCGGACGGGTACTGAGCGCAGAGTTCGTCCGCGTGCCCGAAGGAGACGATGTCGTCGGTGTACGGCGGCACCACCACCGTGCCGACCAACGACCAGTCACCGGCGGGTGCGCTGCCCTGCCACACACCGGCGGGGACGACGACCTGCGGGTTGGTCTCGCTCAAGAGAGGCTTTTCCACGCTGCCGTCCGGGAAGAGCAGCAGCATCTGCAACGGCGACCCGGCGTGGAAGTTGTAGATCTCCAGGTGCTTCAGCACGTGCATGCCCGAGAAGTCGGGCCTGCGCAACAGGTACGCGATGGCCGACACCTCGTCGGAGCGGTGCGTCTGCGCGAAGTACCCGCCCTCGACCGGAAGTTCCTGCATGCCGAGGCCGGCGATCAACTGCTCAGGGGTCACGTCATCTCCGGAAGCGGTGAACCGTGCACGACGACCATGCCCTTGCCGAGCCGCTTCGCCGTGTACATCGCGGCGTCGGCGGCACCGAGCACGTCGTCGGCTGTAACCGTGGGGTCGTACGAAAACCGTTGCGCCACACCGATGCTGGCGTGCACGTGATGGATCCGGCCGTGCACCTCGTGCGGGTGCGCGAGAGAGGCGAGCAGGCGCGCGCCGATCTCGTCCGCGTCGCCGCCGTCGATCAGCACGCCGAACTCGTCACCGCCGAGCCGTGCGACCGTGTCCTCGGACCGCACGCTGTGCTCCAGCCGCGCCGCGACGTTGCGCAGGACGGCGTCGCCCTCGGCGTGCCCGTGGTTGTCGTTGACCGCCTTGAACCCGTCGACGTCGATGAACAGCAGGATCAACGGCCGTGCGCGGTCTTTGTCGGCTAGCGCGCGCTCCAGGTGTTCGCGGAACAACGAACGGTTCGCGACGCTGGTCAACGGGTCGTGCGTCGCCTCGTGCCGTAGCTGTTCGCGAGAGATGCGGAGCTGGTCCATCAGACGGACGTTGTCCATCATCGTCAGCAACTGACGCACGATCACGAAGCACACGACAGCAAGCCCGACGTAGATCTCGATCGGGTTGAGGCGGCCGCCGGTCGCCGTGTTCCACATGATGAACAGGCCGGTGATCGCGAGCGGCAGGTACGGCACGAGCAGGTGCAGCAGGTCGGCCATGCGCATGCGGCCCGACGTCGGCTCCAGGTTCCGCGTCGGAGCCAGCGCGCTGAGGAAGAAGAAGGCCGGGCACAGCATAAAGCCGATGTCCGCGGTCGCCGGGATCGCCGTGATGCCTTTGGAGATGTAGAACGCGAACACCCAGCCCGACGACGACTGCGCGATACCGGCCAGTGCCACGAACAACATCGGCCACTGACGCACGGACTGATGCGTCCACGACATCACGACGATGGCCACGAGCAGCACGAGGTACGCGGCGGGATGCGCGACCACCGTGGCGAAACCGGGGCCTTCGGTGGCCCACGCGCGGGTCAGCGACTCCAGCGCCGACACCCACGTCAGCACGAACAGCGACCCGATCACGATCAGCCCGTCGAGCACCACGACCACGCGGCTGCGGGAGTTCGGCAGCAGGTCGTCCGCACGGCGTTGCTGGGCTTTGACCACGACCGCGGCCAGGCACAGCACCGGCACCATCGTGAACCCGAGCGGCGCGATCGTCGACGTCGGCAGCTGCACACCCAGGATCTGCTGGCCCCAGATCCACGCCGACAGCCCGATCGTCAGGCTCGTCATCGCCGCCGTCATCCACGCGTTGCGTTGGCGCGCATAGGCGATCAGCGCTGCTACGGCGAAGAGGAGCTGCACGACCTTGTCGATCGCGACGCCGACGTCCCGCGGCACCGTGAGGGCGGTGAGGATGGTGACCGCCATGAAGGTGCCGACGCACCCAGCGACGACCCAGAACCTCTTCACCGTGTTCTCCTGTGATCGAAACCCGACCACCGTAGTAACGGCGGCCTGGACTTGTCGAACCGTGTCGGTGCTCGGCACCCGTCCGTGCACCGGATATGGTTCGAACTGTTGTTCGTTCCGGTCGTGGGGAGCTGTTGTGCGCGTGTTCGGGGTCGACCCCGGTCTGACCAGGTGCGGCTTCGGCGTCGTCGACGGCGGGCCTGGGCGCGTGGTGCGTGCCGTGGCGGTCGATGTCCTGCGCACGCCCGTCGACGCTCCGCTGTCCGTGCGACTTCACGAGCTGTACATCGGCGTGTGTGAGTGGCTGGACCGTTATGAACCTCAGGTCGTCGCCATCGAACGCGTCTTCGCGCAGCACAACGTCCGCACCGCGATGGGGGTCGCGCAGGCGTCGGGTGTGGTGGCGCTGGCGGCGGCGCAACGGGGGCTGCCCGTGGAGTTCCACACGCCATCCGAGGTGAAGGCCGCGGTGACCGGGTCGGGGCGGGCGGACAAGGCGCAGGTGACCGCGATGGTGACGAAACTGCTCGGGTTGAAGGTGGCGCCGAAGCCGGCGGACGCGGCGGATGCGTTGGCGCTCGCGATCTGTCACCACTGGCGTGCGCCGATGCGGTCGCGGCTGGAGGAGGCGCAGGCTCGCGCCGCCGAACTCGCTCGCGTGCACAAGGCGAAGCTGGCTGAGGCGGCGCGGCGGAGCGGGTCATGACGGCTTCAGTGCGCGCCGGTCGGCTGGACGAGGCGCGGGTGACCGGGATGGTGACCAAGCTGCTCGGGCTGAAGGTGGCGCCGAAGCCGGTGGACGCGCTGGCGCTCGCGATCTGCCACCACTCGCGCGCACCGATGCGCGACCGCGTGCATGAGGCGAGGGCGGCTGAGCTGGTTCGCGCGCAGGAAGCGCAGACCAAAGCCGCTGAGCCGGCCCGCTTGCACAAAGCGCAGGCCAAGGCCGTCGAGTTGGCCCGCCTGCCCCAGACGAGGCTGGCTGAGGCGGCGCGGCGGACCGCGCCGTGACGAGCACGGTAGCTTCAGCGGCCACCGAAATTGTCGGTGCCGGCTGGAAGAATGAAATCAAGGGGTCCCCTTCGCGAGGGGACGCCTGCGCGAGCGTGAAGTCCGGAGGAACCAGGTGATCTCGTCACTGCGCGGCCAGGTGCAGCACGTCGGCCTCGACCACGCCGTAGTCGAGGTGGGCGGTGTCGGGTTCGCCGTCCAGATGACCCCGACCACGCTGGCCACGCTGCGCCGCGGCGAGGAGGCGAGTCTCGCCACCACGCTGATCGTGCGCGAGGACAGCCTCACGCTGTTCGGGTTCGCCGACGCAGAGGCGCGCGAGCTGTTCAGCCTGCTGCAGACGGTCAGCGGCATCGGGCCGCGGATCGCGCTGGCGACGCTGGCCGTGCTGGAGCCGGACAAGCTGCGGCACGCGCTGGCCGAGGGCAACATCACGGTGCTGACGCAGGTGCCGGGCATCGGCAAGAAGGGAGCGGAGCGGCTCATCATCGAGCTCCGCGACAAGGTCGGTGCGCTGCCCACGCCCACGATGCCGGCGCACAGCCAGACGCGTGACCACGTCGTCGAAGCGCTGCTCGGCCTCGGCTTCCCCGCGAAAGCCGCCGAAACCACAGTTGACGGTGTGCTGCAGGACAACCCCGACCAGTCCACGTCCGCCGTCCTGCGCCGTGCGCTCGCGACCCTGGGGCGCAAGTGACCGAGGACGAGACCAGTCCCTTCGCCGCGCCCGCCGAGCGTGACGTCGAGACCACGCTCCGGCCCCGCGACCTGCACGAGTTCGTGGGCCAGCAGCGGGTGCGCGAGCAGCTCGAACTCGTCCTTCACGGTGCCATGCGACGGGGCACCGCACCGGACCACGTCCTGCTCAGCGGGCCCCCCGGCCTCGGCAAGACCAGCTTGGCCATGATCATCGCCAAGGAGCTCAACAGCGCCATCCGCATCACCAGTGGGCCGGCTTTGGAGCGCGCGGGGGATCTCGCCGCGATGCTGTCCAACCTGGTCGAGGGCGATGTGCTGTTCATCGACGAGATCCACCGCATGGCCCGGCCGGCGGAGGAGATGCTGTATCTCGCGATGGAGGACTTCCGCGTCGACGTGGTCGTCGGCAAGGGGCCTGGAGCGACCAGTATCCCGCTCGATATCGCGCCGTTCACGCTGGTAGGAGCCACGACCCGCTCCGGAGCGCTCACCGGGCCCCTCCGAGACCGGTTCGGCTTCACCGGGCACATGGAGTTCTACAGCGCCGACGAACTCGACCTGATCGTGAAGCGCAGCGCCAAGATCCTCGGCGTCGACCTCGACGACGAAGGGGCGATCGAGATCGCCGGCCGGAGCAGGGGCACGCCCCGCATCGCGAACCGGCTGTTGCGCCGGGTGCGCGACTTCGCCGAGGTCAGGGCCGACGGCAAGGTGACCGAGGACATCGCCAAGCAGGCGCTCGAGGTCTACGACGTCGACCAGCTGGGGCTCGACCGGCTCGACCGCGCGGTGCTGAGTGCCCTGGTCAAGAGCTTCAACGGTGGTCCGGTCGGGGTGTCGACGCTCGCCGTCGCGGTCGGTGAGGAGCCGACCACGGTGGAAGAGGTGTGCGAACCGTATTTGGTGCGGGCTGGCATGCTGGCCCGGACACCGCGGGGCCGAGTGGCGACGCCGGCCGCGTGGCACCACCTGGGGCTGGAACCGCCCGCCGGTGATCAACTGTGGTGACCTGGCACAATCGGTGAAAGCACCTGGACATATCGGACGTGCGTCGAGCCACGTCCACTTGATCGGAGAATGATGGGCAGCCTTTCGTCTTTGATGTTCCCGTTGCTGCTGGTTCTGCTGGCCGTGCCGCTGTTCCTCAGCGCGCGCAAGCAGAAGCGTGCGATGGCCGAGCAGCAGAAGCTGCAGAACGACCTCGCTCCTGGCGACAAGGTCATGACGACTTCGGGTCTGTACGGCACCGTCGCCGACGCGAGCCACGACACCACCATCGACATCGAGATCTCCGAAGGTGTTGTCACGCGCTGGCTGCGTGCCGCCATCCGCGAGAAGGTCATCGAGACCGATGAGGCCGTGGTGGTCGACAACGAGACGGACGAGGCCGAGGCCGAGGTGACCACCGCACAGGTCGCCGAACCCCTCGACCACAACGTCAAGAAGTAACCACATAAGCTCGCACTCCTGGAGTTGGCAACTGTGAAATCCGCCAACTCCAGGTAGTGACGCGCAGCTCACGCGGCGCGCGTTACGCTGCGCGCTCGGAAACCATCGCTACTAGGAGACGGACGGATCGTGGCACCTCCGGCCGGGCAAATTCGCCCTGCGAAGTACTTGGCGAGTTTTGTCCTCATCGTGGTCGCTCTTTACGCCCTGGTGTTTTTCACCGGGAACGGTTCGGCCAAACCCAAGCTCGGTATCGACCTCCAGGGCGGCACCCTCGTCACGCTGACCGCGCGTCAGGAAGACGGAGCCCAGCCCAGCGAGGAGGCGCTGAACCGCGCACGTGACCTCATCGAGGTCCGCGTCAACGGTCTCGGTGTCTCCGGTGCCGAGGTCGTGCGAGACGGCAACAACCTGGTGATCACGGTCCCGGGCGCGGACAGCGAAGGCGCGAAGGGCCTCGGCCAGACCGCCCGCCTCGCGTTCCGCAAGGTTCTCGGCCAGCCGATCCCGGCAGGCGCGGCACCGAACACCGAGGCCCCGTCGTCGAGCACCCCGCCGTCGAGCGGTGCGAGCACTCCGCCGTCTTCTGGTCAGACCGTCGCGCCGCCGGCGTCGAGCGGCGCCCCGCAGGGCCGCCCCGCGCCGAACCTGGCCGCGCAGCCGTCGAGCACGCCGCCGTCCAGCAGCTCCGCTCCCTCGTCGAGCGCGCCGCCGAGCACGCCGTCGGCCCCCTCCAACGTCGACCCGAAGCTGGCGAAGGAGATCCAGGAGGCCAAGGCGCTGCGCCAGGCCACCGACCAGCAGATCCTCCAGCAGGCCGCGCTCCTGCTCGACTGCTCGAAGCCGGACCCGCTGCGCGGCAACGACGACCTGGACAAGCCGCTCGTCACCTGTGGCGAGAAGGGGACGTACAAGTACATCCTCGCGCCGGTCAACCCGCCGAAGGAAGACACGCAGTCCAAGCCGGACGACTACTCGACCTACTCCCGCCTGACGGGTGAGGACATCAACAACGCCGCGGCCAACAAGAACCCGAACGGCACCGGCTACGTCGTCAACCTCGACTTCAAGAGCGAGGGCGGCTCCAAGTGGGGCAAGTTCACCGCCGCGAACGTCCAGCAGGCCGTCGCGGTCGTGCTCGACGGTGAGGTCATGTCCGCGCCGACCATCCAGTCGGCCATCACCGGCGGCTCGACCGAGATCAGCGGCAAGTTCACGCTGACCGAGGCGCAGAACCTCGCGAACACCCTGAAGTACGGCGCGCTGCCGCTGTCCTTCGACGCCTCCGAGGCGCAGACGATCTCCCCGACGCTCGGCCTGCAGTCGCTCAAGGCGGGTCTCATCGCCGGCGGCATCGGCCTCGCCCTGGTGTTCGTCTACTGCATGTTCTACTACCGGCTCCTGGGCATCATGACGATCCTGTCGCTGGGCCTGTCCGGTGTGATCGTCTACGGCGTGCTGGTGCTGCTGGGCCGCTGGATCGGGTTCACGCTCGACCTCGCGGGCATCGCCGGTTTCATCGTCGCCATCGGTATTACCGCGGACTCGTTCATCGTCTTCTTCGAACGTCTGAAAGACGAAGTGCGTGAGGGCCGTACGTTCCGCTCGGCCGTGCCGCGCGCGTGGATCCGTTCGCGCCGCACGATCCTTTCCGCCGACGCGGTCAGCTTCATCGCCGCCGCCGTGCTGTACATCATCGCGGTCGGCCAGGTGAAGGGCTTCGCGTTCACCCTGGGCATGTCGACGGTCCTCGACCTCGTGGTCGTGTTCCTCGTGACGCACCCGCTGGTCGCGATGGCGTCGAAGTCCAAGTTCCTGACCAACCCGAACCTGTCCGGCCTGGGCGGTGCCGCGCGCGAAGGTGCCGCACACCGCGCGGGCACGACCGGCAAGACCGCCGTGAAGGAGGCCTGACATGAGCAACGTGTTCACGCGCCTCTACGTCGGCAACGGCGCTTTCGACATCGTCGGCAAGCGCGTCCGCTGGTACATCACGTCCGGCGTCATCCTGCTGATCTGCATCGGCTCGATGGTGTTCAACGGCTTCAACCTGGGCATCGACTTCAAGGGCGGCACGAAGATCTCGATGCCGTCGGTGTCGGCGACGAGCCAGGCGATCTCGACCGGCACGGTCGAGGACGTGTTCGGCAAGGCCCTGCCCGGCAAGAAGCCGAACGCCGTGCAGGCCGTCGGCACCGGTGACAACGCGACGATCCAGATCAAGTCGCCCGCGCTGACCGTCGGCGAGGTCGCGACCCTCAAGACCGCTCTCGCGCAGGACACCAACCCCAAGGGCGGGCAGGGCGCGATCTCCGACAGCGCCGTCTCGGCCTCGTGGGGCGGTGAGATCAGCGGCAAGGCCCTGTGGGCCCTCGTCTGGTTCTTCATCGCGGTGACGGTCTTCCTGGTGCTCTACTTCGAGTGGCAGATGGCCGTCGGCGCGCTCGTCGCCGTGTTCCACGACGTCATCATCACCGCCGGTGTGTACTCGATCATCGGCTTCGAGGTGACGCCCGCGACGGTGATCGGTCTGCTCACCATCCTCGGTTTCTCCCTGTACGACACGGTCGTCGTGTTCGACAAGGTCAAGGAGAACACCCGAGGCCTGCTGGGCCTGACGCGCCGCAGTTACGCCGAGGCCGCGAACCTCGCGCTGAACCAGACGCTGATGCGCTCGATCAACACGTCGCTGATCGCACTGCTGCCGGTCATCGGCCTGCTGGTCGTCGGCGTCGGCATCCTGGGTGTCGGCACGCTGCAGGACCTCGCCCTGGTCCAGCTCGTGGGCATGTTCATCGGCGCCCTGTCCTCGATCTTCCTCGCCACCCCGGTGCTGGTGGATCTGAAGATGCGCGACCCGAAGTACATCTCGCAGGCCAAGCGCGTGGCCGCCCGCCGCGCCAAGGCCTCCGGTCCTCAGGTCGCCGAGGGCATCGAGTCGGTGGACGAGGACGCCCTCGCCTCCGACCTGCGCCAGGAAGAGGCGATGGCCGCCGCCGCGTCGGTGCCTCACCGCACCGCCAAGGCCGCGGACACCCGCCGCCGCCCGACCGGAAAGCGTCAGCGTTGAAGCTGGACCGCGCTCTGGGACTGATGCGTGAGGTCCCCGACTTCCCCCTGAAAGGGGTCGTCTTCCGGGACCTCACGCCCGTCCTCGCCGACCCGGACGCCCTGCGCGCCGTGGTCGACGCCCTTCAGGACAAGATCGACGACAGCACCCAGGTGATCGCCGCCATAGAGTCGCGCGGCTTCCTCCTGGGTGCTGCCCTGGGCTACGGCTGGCGCTACGGCGTCGTGCCGCTGCGCAAGCCGGGCAAGCTGCCGGTGGTCGCCGACTCCGAGTCCTACGACCTGGAGTACGGCAAGGCCTCGCTGGAGCTGCCGGCGGACGCGATCCAGCCAGGGCAGCGCGTTGTCGTCGTGGACGACGTGCTGGCGACCGGTGGCACCGCCGAGGCCGCCTGCAAGCTCGTGGAGCGGGCGGGCGGCATCGTGACGGGGGTGTCGGTGGTGCTGGAGATCGCGGCGCTGGGCGGCCGCACGCGGCTCGCGGGCCGCGAGGTCAGCGCGCTGCTGGCGGTCTGAGCCTCACCGTTTCGCATCCTGCTGCTCGACGGGTTGTGGTGGGAGTGGTTCGGAGGGCGGCGACACCTCGCCGCCGGTGATCGCGCTCCAGATCGCGAGCACCGCGAGCGACGGTGTGAGGACCGCGGTCAGCTTCGAGGACAGGTTCTTCAGCGCGTAAGCCTCGAAGAAGCGCTGCAACCGGTTTCCGTCGGGAAGCGTGACGCCGTCGAGCGCGACCTTGTCCATGCGGAGTCCTGCGAAGACGAGCACGAGCGCGAAGGTGGCGATCGCGACCGGCGACTCCCATCCGCGGACACCCGACAGCTGGTTGACCGCCATCATGAGACCGGGACCGATCGCGTACACCGCGATGATCGGCAGAACCTTCAGCACGCCGCGGCTGCCGGGCAGGTGCTGCCAGATCAGGCCCGTCGCCGCGAGTGCGAACAGCCACTTGGCCGTCTCCCACACGACGTCGGTGACGATCCGCAGCAGCACGGAGTCCGCGTGGTTCAGCGTGATGACGGGGTTCGTCACGTAGCCCATCACGACCAGACCGGCTCCGCAGACGCCCGCCGCCGCCCCGCCCAGCCGCACCGCCTTGGCCATGTTTCCGAGCGGCTCTCCCGCGGGCCCGGCGGCCAGCAGCACGTCCACGGGCGTCGGACCTGGATTCGGATCGTGGCTCGCGTACCACTCGCTGGCTTTGGTCCGCAGGTCGGCGAGATTCAGATTGCGGCCCAGGCCCTTCACCTTGCTCAGCACGATCCAGGCCACCCACAGCAGGCCGAGGGTGACGGGCCAGACCGGCACGCTCCACCCGAGCACGGAGATCTCCCACAACACAACACCGACCGCGAGCAACACGAGCGCCGTCAACAGCGCGTCGTTGTCCATCGGCGTGAACTGGCGACCTTTGGCGAACTTCCACAGCGCTGCCACGGCGAGCCCGAGCAGTAGCCACTTCGCTTCGCCGAGCAACTCCCACGGGTAGAACCGGTAGACATCAACCAGTTTCAGCTCCGCCCGGCCGCCGAGCCACTCGGTGTTGTTGGCGTTCAGGACGGCGATCGCGTAGCGCTCGACCACGAGAACCGCGGCGCCCACAGCGCTCGTGACGAGCAGCCACAGCGGCAGTTGGCCTGCCGTCGCCTTCTTCCACAGCGTCATTTCCCACGCCTTGCCCGTCGCGGCGAGGAGAGTGAAAGTCATTAGGAACGCGAAACCGAGCTCAGCCCAGGACGCGTAGAACGTCGCGACCCACAGCAGCAGCATCCCGAGCCCGGCGAGCTCCGCGAACCCGCGGGACAACCACCAGGCGATGGCGAGTGACACGAGCAGCAGCGCAAGTCCCAGGTTCATCAACCGGTAGACGGCCACCCAGTCGAAGCCGGCGTTCCAGAACACGCCGGTGAACAAGTCCCTCACGCCCATGATCGCCATGACAACGACGAGTGTCCACACGGTGCGGAACTTGACGTGGTCGGCGCGCGATCCGAACTGCTTGTGGCGCAACAGGAACAGCGAGGCCCAGGCGACGCCGAGAGCGGTGAGTGCGCTGACGCCCCACGACACCGCGTGTCCCACCGGTGTGTTGCCCGCCTGAGCGATCGCGCTCTTCGCGTCGGGCTGCAGGTCGGCGGTGACCACGACGTTGTCGGCGAACGTGGGATCGAACTCGGACCAGTGCAACCTCGTCGGCGCGGCGTCGACCGACTGCCAGGGTTCAGGCGAGGCCAGCCACCCGGCCGGGGCGGAGATCGTCACTTCCCACGAGGCGGTGTGCAGCGGAGGAGGCGGTATCACCCGGAGGTGCCAGAGATCATCTTCCACCTGCACCTGAGTGGTGCCCGCCCAGTAGACCCCGACGTCGTCGACGTCGACGTGAACCTGGTCGACGACCTCGATGACCTCGTTGTCGTAGTCGATGCGGGTATCGGCGTCGCGCTCTTCGTTCGGGTTCTTGCCTGCGTGTAGAAGGCACGAGATCAGCATCTTGCGCGTTGGATCGGCATCGTGGTGCAGCAGGTTTTCCATGCGGGCGTTCGAGGTCGGGATCCGGATGGTCAGGCTGCTGGTGATGCGGGGATGGACGCGGCCGCTCGTGCCGACCTCGATTTCGGCGGCCACGCTGACGCGCTCGAACGCGCTGACATCGCACTTGTCGGGCGCCGGTCGCGGCGGGCCCGCGTTCGAATGCCACCACAGCGGCACGGTGACGGCCACCGCGGCCAGGATGAGCAGCACCAGAGCGCGGAACATGCCTGGGTATCGGGTTGGTCCGGCAACCGTTAGTTGCCGGCTTGGTTTTCACCCGAACGGGCCGATCGGTGGAGCGGTCAGCGTCCGGCCGGCGGTGTAGTCGTCTCGCGGTAGCCGGTGTACAGCCAGGCCGTGGTGCTGACCACGGCCGGCACCGAGATCGGCAGCGAGGCTCCTTCCAGCGCGTGCTCCTCCGCTGTGAGCAACATGCCGGTGTCGGGGGAGAACTCGAGGAACTTCCGCCGGTGACGTTCCTCGTCGAGGTGCGTCACCGTCGTCCCCTCCGCCGAGAGGCCTTCGCACTTCGCCAGGTGCAGCAGCAGGAGGTGTTGCAGCGCGGGCGTCACGACCTGCAGGTGCCAGACCTGCTCGAACGCCTTCATCACCGCGCTGGTGGTCGTTTTCGAGCTGAACCTGGTCAGCTCGGCCGCGAGCGTGTCCTCGTCGGTGGCGGTGACGAAGAGCTGTGCCGCGAGCTCGCCGGGACCGTAGTCGCCGCTGGGTTGAACCGGCTGGCCTTCCTTCGTCATCAGGATTCGGCCTGAACCGTCGGCGGCGACCCAGTCGTGGCGCTCGTACGGCTCGACGCTGCCGGTGATCGTGTTTTCGCCGGATCGTCGCAGGTAGTGGTTGATGCGGAGATGCACGCCCCTGGTGTGGATGTAGTGGTACCTGCCGGTGCCCTCGGGTTCTGGCGCGCTGGCGGCTTTGCGTGCGAGGGCGTGCAGCAGTTCGGTGGCCATCAGCTCGTCACCGGCACGACGAAGCGGTAGGCGACGACGACGGTCAGCGCCCACAGGAAGTAGAAGATCGGCAGGCCTAGCAGGATCAGCCGCCACGCCTTCATGCCGCCGTGCGCGACCTTCCACAGCGCGATCGAGGCGCCCAGCCACGGGACCACGCCGAGGTACAACGTCCGTTCCGCGTTGTTCTCGACGAGGTTGAGCACGACGATCGCGGCGTACCAGATGCCGGCGAAGGCCAGGCACTGCCAGTACGGGCGTGGTTTTGCGGGTGCGTGCATGTTTTCTCAGGACTCCCCAGGCCGGTTCATCGAGCTTCTCAGCTCGGGGGCGGCGGCGCTACGAAGCCGGCGCCGATCGTGACGAACACCAGCGCCACCATCGACAGGAGGAACGTCCACACGGCCAACTGCCACCACTGGGCCGCCGTCGCGCTTCTGAACAGGAGCCAGCTCACGGCGGTGGCCAGGAGCCAGGCCACGGCGGTGCCGGCCAGGGCTCGCGCGTCGAAGTTCGCGGAGTCGTCGAGGGCCAGGTAGGCCATGGTGCCGAGCCAGACGGCGTTCATGGCCGCGCACCACAGCAGCGTTCTCACGTTTTCACCCTAATGAGCTGGTTCGTGGAGCCGGGTCAATCTCTAACGTCGGGGAAATGAGTGTGATCACCTCCACCGCCTACAGCCGCGACCTGGGCGACGAGTTGCGACGGCTGCGCGAGAAGTTCACGTCGTTGACCGGGGCCGCCTTCGCCGAGCAGCTCGGCTGGGATCCCAGCAAAGTGTCCAACATCGAGAACGGCAAGGCACGTGCGAGCGAGATCGACCTCATCCAGTACTTCATGACGTGCGGCCGCGACACCCCCTTCTTCGAACGCTTCCGCGACCGGTACCGCCACGCCTTCGACCCGTACGTGGCGCTGGTGTCGGACAATCTCAGAACGCTCGCCATGGCGGAGGTGCAGGCCAAGAAGATCACCACCTATGACGCGCTGACGATGCCGGGCCTCCTTCAGACCCCGGAGTACGCGCGGGCGCTGTTCACGGAGGGCGGCCACGCGGCCCTGACGGACGTCGAGAAATACGTCAAGTTCCGCACGGACCGGCAGTCGATCATGAGGCGTCACAATCGCCCCGAATGTCTCTTTTACGTGCACGAGCTCGCCCTGCAGATCCGGGTCGGCGACGCGCGGATCATGGAGGAGCAGTACCTCCGCCTGCTTTTTCACACGCACGTCCTCCGCATCGTGCCGATGTCGGCGGGTGCGGCCATCGCGACGCGATCCGCCCGCATGCTGTTCAACTTCGAGAAGCACGTACCCGTGGCGTATGCGGAGACCGATGTGGCTCAGGTGTTCGCGCACGACGGCAAGGCCATCGCGAGCAGCAGGGAGTTCTTCACGTGGTTGGAAACGCAAGCTTTGGATGAGGGACAATCGCGGAACCTGCTGACGAGCTACGTCAGCGGACTGCGAGAGGACTTCCATGAGCCCCGAGCGGAGCTGGCGTAAGAGC
The DNA here is from genome assembly GCF_040629405.1 of Lentzea sp. NPDC005914. NCBI lineage: Bacteria > Bacillati > Actinomycetota > Actinomycetes > Pseudonocardiales > Pseudonocardiaceae > Lentzea > Lentzea sp. NPDC005914. The sequence goes on from NZ_JBEXVQ010000017.1 coordinate 205,400, forward strand.
ACGTACAGCGGGGACACGGGCAGCGGTTCGTGCGTCGAGGTGTCTCTCGCTCAGGACGCTCTCGTGCGTGACTCGAAGGCCACTGGGCGTGACGCCCTGGTCTTCTCGATTCAGGCGTGGCGGGCGTTCGTGGTGAGCGTCGCCTGATCGGCCCAGCAAAAGTTCGGCCGACGTTCACCGTGTGAGCTGCGCCGCTCAGCGCCCCATCGGAAGTTTCGTCAGCGTAAACGCGTTATCCTCGGTACTCGCGAGACCCGAGGAGCGTGGGGTTGAGTCAAGACACCGAACCCGCTGCGACGGCTGTTCAACCGTCGGCTACCCGGCGTGTGCGCGCCCGCCTTGCGCGGCGCATCACCGCCCAACGTGCGGCCCCGGTGAAGCAGGTCCTCGAACCTCTCGCCGCCGTGCACCGTGACCTCCATCCCAAGGCCGATCTGGCGCTTCTGCAGCACGCGTACGACGTTGCCGAGGAGAAGCACCGCCCGCAGCGCCGCAAGTCCGGCGACCCGTACATCACCCACCCGCTCGCCGTGGCGACGATCCTCGCCGAGCTGGGCATGGACACCACGACGCTGGTGGCCGCGCTGCTGCACGACACCGTGGAAGACACCGACTACTCGCTCAACCAGCTCAAGGAAGACTTCGGTGAGGAAGTCGCCCGGCTGGTCGACGGCGTCACGAAGCTCGACAAGGTCAAGCTGGGGGCAGCGGCCGAGGCGGAGACCATCCGCAAGATGGTGATCGCGATGGCGAAGGACCCGCGGGTCCTGGTCATCAAGCTCGCCGACCGGCTGCACAACATGCGCACCATGCGGTTCCTGCCGCCGGAGAAGCAGGCCCGCAAGGCCCGCGAGACGCTCGAAGTGCTCGCGCCGCTGGCCCACCGCCTGGGCATGGCGACCGTCAAGTGGGAGCTCGAGGACCTCGCGTTCGCGATCCTGCAGCCCAAGAAGTACGACGAGATCGTGCGGCTGGTCGCCAAGCGCGCGCCCAGTCGTGACACGTACCTGCGGACCGTCGTCGAGGAGCTCAACGGTCAGCTCGACGCGGCGCGGATCGTGGCGAAGGTCGAGGGCAGGCCGAAGCACTACTACTCGATCAACCAGAAGATGATCGTCCGCGGCCGGGACTTCGACGACATCCACGACCTGGTGGGTGTGCGGATCCTGGTCGACGAGGTGCGCGACTGCTACGCCGCGATGGGTGTGGTGCACGCGGCCTGGCAGCCGATGCCCGGACGGTTCAAGGACTACATCGCGCAGCCGCGGTTCGGCGTCTACCAGTCGCTGCACACGACCGTCATCGGTCCCGACGGCAAGCCTCTCGAGGTGCAGATCCGCACGTCGGAGATGCACCAGCGGGCCGAGTACGGCATCGCGGCGCACTGGCGGTACAAGGAGACCAAGGGCACGCACAACGGCAAGTCCGTCGAGATCGACGAGATGGCGTGGATGCGCCAGCTCCTCGACTGGCAGCGGGAAGCCGCGGACCCCGGTGAGTTCCTCGAGGGCCTGCGCTGGGACCTCGCCGCGCGCGAGATCTTCGTGTTCACGCCCAAGGGTGACGTCGAGACGCTGCCGACGGGCTCCACGCCCGTCGACTTCGCCTACTCGGTGCACACCGAGGTCGGTCACCGCTGCATCGGCGCCCGCGTGAACGGTCGCCTGGTCGCTCTCGAACGCAAGCTCGAGAACGGCGAGGTCGTCGAGATCTTCACCTCCAAGGCGGAGGGGGCGGGCCCGTCGCGCGACTGGCTGTCGTTCGTCGCCTCCCCGCGCGCCAAGGCGAAGATCAAGCAGTGGTTCGCCAAGGAGCGCAAGGAAGAGGCGATCGAGCAGGGCAAGGACGCGATCACGAAGGAGGTCCGCCGCGTCGGACTTCCGATCCAGCGCCTCGTCTCGGTCGACTCGATGCAGGCTCTCGCCAAGGAACTGCACTACCCGGACATGAGCGCGCTGTACGCGGCGGTCGGCGAGGGTCACACCTCGGCCCGTCACGTCGTGCAACGTCTCGTGGCCCAGCTCGGCGGTGTGGACCACGCCGAGGAGGAGCTGGCCGACCGCGCCACCCCGTCCACGGTCACCCGGCGCCGCCCCACCGGCGACGCGGGCGTGATCGTCAAGGACGCGGGCGACGTGTGGGTGAAGCTCGCCCGCTGCTGCACCCCGGTGCCGGGCGACGACATCCTCGGGTTCGTGACGCGCGGTGGTGGTGTCTCCGTGCACCGCACCGACTGCACGAACGCCGACGAGCTGCTGAAGTCGCCGGAACGCCTGCTCGACGTCGAGTGGGCGCCGTCGTCCTCCAGCGTGTTCCTGGTGGCCATCCAGGTGGAGGCGCTCGACCGGCACCGCCTGCTGTCGGACGTCACGAAGGTGCTGGCCGACGAGCGCGTGAACATCCTGTCGGCGTCGGTGACGACGTCGCGGGACCGCGTGGCCGTGAGCCGGTTCTCGTTCGAGATGGGCGACCCGAAGCACCTCGGGCACGTCCTCAAGGCCGTGCGGAGCGTGGAGGGCGTCTACGACGTCTACCGCGTGACGTCAGCCTCGTAAGCCCGGAATTCGCAAGCGCAGAAGGAGCCCCCGGCCGACAGCGGCTGGGGGCTTCCGCGTGCCCAGTGCCGTGTCCGCATGCGGTCACCGGGCCGGTGATCCTCGGCGTCAGTCAGGAGCCGAGCTCAGCTGACCAGTCCCGTCATCGCCTGCGGCCCTACCGCCGGTTCGAGCAGGGACAACGTCCGCTGCCCCGCATCGAGACCGACGCGGATGCCGACCGGCATCGGCAGATTCGGGCCGGCATGCCCGAACTCGACGTTGCCCAGGACCGGGATGTCACGGTCGCCGAGGACGTCGAGGACGATCTCGGACAGGGTCGGGGAGGCGCCGGGCTCGAGTCCGCTGATCTCGCGCGGTACGCCGACGACCATCCCGGAGATCCGATCGAGGATGCCGCCGTGTCGCATCACCTGCAGATAGCTCCACACGTGCGATGCCAGGCCGCCCATCTCCTCCCAGAACAGCACCGCACCATCGAACCGTTCGAGCGGCAGCGCGAAACGCGTCGCCTGCGCCAGCACGATGCGATTGATCACCCCGCCGATCAGCCGGCCTTCGGCACGACCAGGACGCCAGCACTCCCACGACGGGCTCACCGGCAGCGCACCGATCGCCGCGGTACCGGTCAGCAACCTGGAGTAGAGCTTCTCGAGTTCCGCTTGGCGCGCCACGGGCGCAGACTGCCAGTGCCCGCCGAAGCCAGGGACCGCCATGTCGGCGTGGAAACCGACCAGACCCGTGCGCGCGTAGAGCACCAGATGCAGCAGCGAGATGTCGCTGTAGCCCAGGATCGGCTTGGGGTCGGCCCTGATCGCCTCGACGTCGATCAGGTCGAGGTAGCCGAGCGCCGTCTGGCCACCGTCACTCGCGATGATCGCGCGCACCTCAGGATCACGCAGAAGACCGTTGAGCTCCCCGGCGATCTCCGCCGGCGTGGCCGCGCTCCACCAATGGCGCCGGCCTGCTTCGAGCAGCGGAGCCCGGCGCACGCGGAATCCCATCCGCTCGAGCACGACCACCGTCCGCTCGACGTTGGGCTCGCCAGCGGCCGGCAGCGGACCGGACAGCGATGCGATGACAACGAGGTCTCCTGGCCTGAGGGCACGCGGTCGAAGCAGTTGAGGCAGTGCGGAACCGGTCATGGCGTCAGTGTCGGGTGATGGTCAGAGCACTAGCGGACCGGGATGCGCCAGTTCTGCGCGGCCGTGCCGTTGCAGTCCCAGAGCTGCAACGGCGTGAGGTCGGTGGCCTTCCCGTCCTTCGGCTCGAGGCACCGGCCGGACTTCACGTTGATGAACGTCGAGCCCTGCACGCGCCACTTCTGCGCGGGCGTGCCGTTGCACTGCCACAGCTGGATCGGCGTCCCGGGCTCGACGAGCCCGTCCTTGGCCTCGAGGCACTTGCCCAGCGCCCGCAGCGTGCCGTCCGCGGCCACCTTGACGTCCTGCGCGCCCGAGCCGTTGCAGCCGAACAGCGCGACGGGCGTGCCGTTGGCCGGGTCGGCGCCGAAGACGTCGGCGCACTGGCCGCCGAGGCCGGTGATCCGGTCCGCCGGGCGCGGCATCGTGAACGTCCGGGCGCCGATCTTCAGCGTGCCGTCCGAGGTGTCCCAGCGGGTCGTGCAGGCGCCCAGAACAGATGCGCCGGCGCCGTCGAGGGTGAGGCACCTGCCCAGCGCGCGGATCGTGCCGTCCGGAGCGGCCGTCCAGCGCTGGGCACCGGTGCCGTTGCAGGTCCAGAGGTGGACCGGGGTGCCGGGGGCGTCATTGGCGTCCGCGACGTCGAGGCACTGGGAGTCGCTGACGATCTCGCCGGTGGCGCCGTTCGGGATCCGTGACGCCTGCTGTGCAACTGTTCCGGTGAGGCGAACGTCCCTCGAGGACGATCCGACCGAGATCGTGTACTCGCCGCCGGGCACGCGGAACGCTCGGTCCTCGGTGTCCCAGATCGCGAACGCCTCGCGGTCCAGCTCGACCGAGACGCGCCGCGACTCGCCCGGAGCCAGTGACACCTTCGAGAACCCGCGCAGCTGCCGTGGCGGCTCACCCGCGGCCTCCGGGTAGCCGACGTAGACCTGCGGCACGGCCGAACCCGTCCGCGAGCTCGTGTTGCGCACGTCGAACGACACGGCCGCGGGCGTCACGGTCAGGCCGCTGTAGGAGAACGTCGTGTAGCCGAGGCCGTGCCCGAACGGGAACAGCGGCGCCGTGCCGGAAGCGTCGTACCAGCGGTAACCGACCTGCAGGCGCTCGCTGTAGTCGTAGTTGCCGCCGGTGCCGGGGTACTGCGCGGGCGTGCGCATCGGCGAGGACGCGAGGTTCACCGGGAACGTCATCGGCAGCCGCCCTGACGGCTCGACGGCGCCGGACAGCACGTCCACCAGCGCGTTCCCGCCCTGCTCGCCGGGGTACCAGGCCTCCAGGAGGGTGTGCGCGGAGGAGATCCACGGCATCGTCACCGGGCCGCCGGTCTCCAGCACGACGATCGTGTTCGGGTTCGCGGCGGTCACTGCGGCGATCAGCTCGTCCTGGCTGCCGGGCAAGTCGAGGGACGCGCGGTCCTCGCCCTCCGTCGACTCGTCGCCGACGATCACCACGGCCACCTCGGCGTTGCGCGCGGCCGCGGCGGCCTCCTGGACGAGCGGGTCGTGCGCGACGGGCGTGGACCAGCCGAGCCGCAGTTCCGCCTCGTCGGCTGCCTCGTAGTACTCGACCTGGAACTGGTGCGGCACGCCTGCCTGCAGCGTGAGGCGGTGGCGGCGGGTCTGGGGCCTGTGGTCGCCCCAGTTGTCGACGACCAGCTGGCCGTCGACGTAGAGGCGGCTGCCGTCGTCGCTGGTCGTCGCGAGCTCGTAGAGGCCGGTGCCGGGCGCGGTGAAGGTGCCGGACCAGCGTGCGGACCAGCCGTCCGCCGGAACGCCGCTCTCCGGTGCGTTGGTGCCCCACTTGAAGTCGACGGCGCTGCCGTTCGGGTAGCTGACCGTCCTCAATGGAGTGCCGGACAACGTTGTGCCGGAGTAGAAGTCCGCGCGCAGGCCGGTGATCGCGGTGCCGGGCAACGCGGTGGGCGGGATCGGCGAGCCAACCGAGTAATTCACGCCGGGGTACTTGGCGCGCAACGCGTCGACGGGCTTCACCTTGTGCGCCTCGTACGCCGTCACCTTCGAACTACCGCCGCCGCCCTGGTGCACGGTGTCGGCGTACCCGCCCGAGACGGCGATCGAGCGGGGTGCGTTGAGCGGCAACAGGTTCCGGTCGTTCTTCAGCAGCACCGTTCCCGCCGCGGCCTGCCTGCGGACCACGGCGGCGTGGGCGGCGGGGTCGACTGCGGGCAGTTGCTCACCGTCGAACGAGCCGGCGCGGAACATCATCCGCAGCACGCGCCGCGCGTGGTCGTCGAGGACCGCGCGGGCCAGCCTGCCGTCGCGGACGGCGGGTGCCAGTTCGGCGAAGTGGTTCGTGCCGCCGAACTCCTGGTCCAAGCCCGCGAGCGCGGACCGCACACCGGACTTCGTGGCGGGGTAGTCGGAGCCGACCGCGCCGTCGAAACCCCACTGGTCCTTGAGAACATCGTTGAGCAGAGGGAAGTTCTCGCACGCGAACTGCCCGTTCACCTTGTTGTAGGCGCACATCGCCGACCACGCGTTCTTCGTCGCGGCGGCGAACGCGGGCAGGTAGATCTCTCGCAGCGTGCGTTCGTCCACGTTGGAGCTACCGGTCTGGCGGTCCTTCTCCTGGTTGTTGGCCGCGAAGTGCTTCACCTGGGCGGCGACTTTCTGGCTCTGCACGCCCTCGACGAAGCTCGCGCCGAGCACGCCCGCGAGGTGCGGGTCCTCGCCGTAGCTCTCGAAGTTCCGGCCCGCCTGCGGCACCCGCACGATGTTGATCATCGGCGCGTACAGGACCTGGTAACCGCGCGCCTTGGTCTCCCTGCCCATCACGGCGCCCGCCTCGGCGTTGAGGCCGCGGTCGAAGCTCGCCGCGAGGGCGACCGGTGCCGGGAAGGCGGTGGCCTCGGCGCCGTCCCGCACGCCCGCCGGGCCGTCGGTGAGGCGCAGCGGCGGGATGTCGAGGCGCGGGATGCCGGCCACGTAGCCGACCACGCGTTCGCCGGGCGGTTCGAGGATGCCGTGCAGGAGCGTGGCCTCCTCGTCGACGGTCAGCTGCTCCAGGAGCGCGTTGACCCGTTGCTCGAGCGGCTGGTTCGGCTGCAGCCACAACGGCTCCGCTTGTGCGGCGGGAGGTGCCGTGACGAGCGCACTCGCCAGCAGGACCGCGGCGGCCGCGATCCGGGTCGTTCCTCGCATGTGAAGTTCCCCCAGGCACGAAAAAGGCCCCCGGAGCGTATCCGGGGGCCCTGTTCGTGAGTGCCTAGTGCGTGTCCTGTAAGTCATCGGAGCCAGAGCACGATGGCGGCGATGGTGAGTTCGGCCTGGTAGTAGGCGACGCGCTTGGCGTAGCGGGTC